>JALFSR010000037.1 GCA_022778745.1 Clostridiales bacterium | reverse complement strand
AGGGCATAACCTGAAAAGGTTAACAGGATAGGAAAAAAGAGTTTGGATGAAAGTTTTGTGTGTAGTTTTGAAGGTACATTAGTACCGAGATCGGGGTGTGGCTCAGCTTGGCTAGAGCGCCTGGTTTGGGACCAGGAGGTCGCAGGTTCGAATCCTGTCACCCCGACTAAGTACTATGTTATGCGCGAGTGGCTCAGTGGTGGAGTATCGCCTTGCCAAGGCGAGGGTCGCGGGTTCGAATCCCGTCTCGCGCTTTCTTTAATAATAAAAGTTTTTTCTAAGGCTCTTAGTAAAGTGTTAAAACTCAACCGTTTATCTTAGCGGTTGAGTTTTTTATGTAAACATATGGAATAACTTCGAATTTTGCATGAAATAACAATCTTTTTCAAATTTTTTATAGAAACAAGGTAGAAATATTAAAACAATTCTGATATACTAAAAACCAATAGAATTGCAGCTTTTTGTTCTGCGTTCAAATATTAATTAGAGGAATAATGATGAGGAGAATACGACGAAATAAAATTTTAGCTGTTGGAGTGATTTTAATGACAATGCAGCATACAATTGTACCGATTGTATATGCAGGGCAAATGAACCAATCTTCTGTAGAAGAACAAAATAAAAATTCCTCTGAAGAAGATCAAAATTATGCATCTTCTGAATCATACCCATCAGTAATTGAGGATATAGAATCAGAAGAGGGTGCAGAATCATTAATTTTAGAGAATGATTATACGATTCGTTTAGATGGAATAATAAGACGACAGCAAAAGGAATTATTCTTACCTTTTGCTGAATGGAATCAAGTAAAACTGGACATAGAAGAAGTTTATGTAAAAAAAGGGACAACATTAAAGATGGGAGATCCTATCTTAAAAATTAGTACGGAAAGTATGAAAAAGCTTCTTGAGTATTATGATAATCAGGTAAGCACTGCTCGAACGATGCTGAAGAAAAAAGAAGAACAATATGAGCTAGAGAAAAAGAATGCAGAATATGAGAAAGAATATGAAAAAAAAACAGGAGAAAATGCATCAGCACAGAAAAACAGTCAGTTGGATTCTTTGAAGGCGTCTGTTTCCAATCTAGAAAAATATTTAAACAGAGCGGAAAATGAATTGGATACTTATAATAAAAAATTAAATGATGATACCTATTATAAAGAATACGGAATTGAAGATATGGCACAGGCAGTGACAGAAGGAAAAAATCTGATGGAAGATGCACAGAGAACACTTTCTAAGATGCAGTCAGAATCAAAAGATGAAGCGACATTAAATTTATTGAAAGATTTAGTAAAACAGGCAGAAAATAATTATCAGTCACTGAAAAAACAATATGATAAATTATTGTTCAATTATGGAAAAGAAGTGAGTGAAGCACAAATAAAACGAAGTGAACTGCAAAGCAGTCTAGCTTCTCTTCAAGAGCAGTATGACGAGCAAAAAACGAGAAGTGAGCAAAAAATACTTGAGATTAATAAAGCGTATGATTTAGCAGTTTTAGCATCCAGACAAGCAGATCAGCGTTATAAGATGAAATTGCAGGCGTTGGAAGATGAATTAGAAACTGCAAAGAAGACGCTTGAAAAATGGACGCAGCAAAGAGAAGAAATTTATAGAATGAGAGATGGAATTATTAATGCAAAACAAGATATGGCGGTTACCTCATTTGCTTACCAGAATGGAGATGAGATAAAAGAAGAAGAACCAATTTTGACATATACAGATAATCAAGCGGTAATTGTAACAGTGCAAGTGCCACAAAAGCAAATTACAGAGTGGAATATTGGGGATACTGTAAAAGTAAAAATTGGTGAAAAAGATCGACTGATGACTGGTACAGTAGCTTTGATGCAGCTGCAAAAAGCAGAGAAAACAGAAAACAATGAAATTAAATATAATGCAGTTATCATAATAGAACAGGAAATAAAAGTAGAAGAAGAAATGCGTGCTGTTGTATTATGTGGACCACTGTTGCAAGCTACAAAATTAATGGAGAAAGCATCTGAAGAATCGCCATCTCAAACAGTTGCTTCATTTAGTCAAGAATTGCTGCCAAGCAGTGGACCGTCTTTGCAGGAGCCACAGCCAAGCAGTATACAGCCATTGCAGGAGCCATTAGGAGGAATAAATGAATGAAGAAACATATCATAGTCATGTTGTCACTCATATGCCTGATTATAGGACTGAATACAGGATGTGATAAAAAAGATGCGAACAATTATAAAGAAACAGCGGTTGTTCGTGGTGATATTGTGGATGGTTTGACAAAGGAAGGAAGTATATCTGTTGGAACAGCGGATGAGATTATTTCATTTGAAGAAAAATCACAAGGGGAGACTGCGGATTCTAACAAACAAACTGTTGAACTAAAATATCAATTACAAATAGAAGAAGTATATGCTGTGCCAGGGCTTGTTGTCAACAAAGAAACTCCAATTATAAAATTGACAGATGAAAGTGTAAAAGAATGCAAAGAAATGCTTGAAATGAAACAAAAAGAAGCTGAGAGAGCAGTTTCTTTTGCTGAGATGGAGCGAGATCAGAAAAGTCTTGACGCCGAATACGCTTATCAAAAAGACATTGCAGGTGGTCAAAGTGCGAAAGAAAAACGTGATCTTACGCTGCGGACATTGGAAAATAATATAAAGCAATTGCAAGAAGCAGTTGATGCTTGTCAGAAGCGAATTAATCAACTTCAGGGAAAAGCAGATTCAACTGCACAGCTACAGTTAGAAAAAACAAATCTTAGCAATTTGCAGTTGCAGTTACAAACGGCAAAATTAGAGAACGAATCAAAAAAAGTACAGGCAGAGCAAGAATATGAACAGGCACAATTAGATTATACATATGCAGAAGACAAAAAAAATAACGCAACAAAGTCTCTTGATGAAGCAGTAGATGCAGCAAAAGAAAATTTAAACATGGTAAAGAATGAAGTGGAACAGTTTGAAAAAATGATCGGTGACGGTACGATTAAGGCTTCTTGTGAAGGCGTTGTCATCGCAGTCAACTGTAAGGAAAATCAGACATTGCCGCTTGATCAAACAATTATTACATATGCAGATAATAAACAAATTACAATGACAGTTCCGGTTTCGCAAAGTAAAATTTTAGCTTTTCATGTAGGCGATGAAGCTGCTTTAAAATTAGATGTTTATAAAGAAGAGCCAATTGCTGGAGAAATTGTAAATTTAGAACCGAATGCGTCAAGTGATGAGACGGAAGAAGGATATAAAGTTACAGTGCGTGCTCTCGATAATGAAAAGCGAATTTATGCCGATATGACAGGAAAAGTTGTTTTTACAGAAAAAGCAGTAAAAGACATTCTGATTATTCCAGTAGAGGCGGTTATACGAGAAAAAACAACCTCTTATGTAAAAATGTATGGAGCAAACGGAGATATTGAAAAAATAGAAGTTAAAACTGGATTTTCAGATGGAGAAATGGTAGAAATCACTTCTGGATTGGATGAAGGAGAAAAGGTGCTCATTCTGAATACAGAAGAAAAAGTGGAGGATAACGTTGAAGAGACAAAATAGATATAAAATTGCAGTAATGGCAGGAATTTGTATTATGGCACTTTCTGGCTGCGATAATTCTGTAAAAGTAGAGAACAACCAAAGGCTTGTTTACGGAGAAGTGCAAAAAATTGTAGGAAATGACGTTGTGTTATCTCGTCCATATGAAGAGGAGACAGATATAAATCAAGATATTGTGCAGGGAGATTTGAATATCAATCAAAACACGGCACAGTCGGACTTGATGGATTCACAAGACGGAATGTTAGAGGAAGAAACAGAGCCAGATGCTGAAGTGATTGCATCAGTGCAGCTTCCTGTTGGAATGAAGATTCACAAAGGAGAGGCTGAGATCAGCTTTACAGAAATCCAAGAAGGCGATTCATTAAAAATTTTACTGCAGAAAGATTCTAGTGGAATTGAAGTTCCTGTAGAAGCATGGGTAGGAGAATTAACAGAAAAAGAAAAAAAAGCATTGCAAAAGGAAGAACGGACAACAGCAGTTGCGCAAGAGGATCAATCGTCAAGCAATATAGAAGATTATGCAGAAGAAGAATCTTTGCCACAAAAATCGTCCATTCAAGATGATGTATTGATTTCAGAATAATGTACATCTGCATTAACATAATAAAAAACAACAGACAAGTTTATTTTATGAACTATAAAAAAGAGTATTGGTAACAACGAGGAAAAAGATTTTTGACTGATATAAAAATATTCAGTAAAGCGTTGACGATACTCTTTTGTTTTTATAAAAAAGAAAGGATTTATTTTATTATTATACAATGAAATTATTACATTTAGCTGATTTACATATTGGAAAAAGAATATATGGTTATTCGATGTTAGAAGAACAGCGGCAAATTTTAGATCAAGTACTCTGGATATGTCAGGAACAAAATCCAGATATTGTTTTGATAGCTGGTGATGCGTATGATAAACCTGTGCCCGGAGAGGAAGCCGTTTTGCTTATGGATTATTTTCTTACACAGTTAAATCGACAGAAAAGAAAAGTTGTGATTATCAGCGGTAATCATGATTCTGGAGAACGTCTTCAGTTTGGAAAAGAAATTATGGAGCAAAAGGAAATTTATATTGCAGGGACATTTCAAGGAAAATTAGAGCAAATTACAGTTAATGATGAGTGGGGAGAAGTAATAATTTATATGCTTCCATTTGTGAAGCTTTCTGTAATGAGAAAATATGGAAAATTCGAGAGTTTGGAAACAGCAATTCAGAATTTCATTCAAAATACACCAATTTCATTATCAAAAAGAAATATATTAGTAGCACATCAATTTGTAGTAAATGGAAGTTGGATGCCGGAATGCTGTGATTCCGAAGTGACACCAGTTGGAGGACTGGATGCGATTGACTGCAGTGTTTTTGAGCCATTTGATTATGTTGCACTTGGACATCTGCATCGGGCACAAAAAGTTGGCAGAGAGACAATTCGATATGCTGGATCTCCATTAAAATATTCATTTTCGGAAGCGATGCATCATAAATCAGCGGTTCTTGTCAATTTATATGAAAAAAATAAAATAGAGTGGGATACTATTCCTTTGCGTCCAATTCATGAGATGAGAGAAATAAAAGGAAGAATAAAAGATCTAACGGATCCAAATCATTATGAACGTGCTGACAGACAAGATTATATAAGAGCGATTGTTACAGATGAACAGGAACTATATCGTCCACTTGATACGCTGCGTCATATCTATCCGAATTTATTACGACTCGATTTTGAAAATGCAAGAATGCAAGAACAAAAGAAAGAAATAGAAGAAATACAAATAGAAAAAAAGACAGATTTGGAATTATTTGAACAGTTTTTTCAAAAACAAAATCAAATAGAGATGACAGAAAAGCAGCGGCAGTATATTCAAAATTATTTGTCAGATAAGAGATAAAAAGGCAGCGGGCGAACTCAAAATGTCCGCTTTTATGATGAAGAAAGGAGCGTTGGATAAGAAGTTATGAAACCAATTCGTTTAGTAATGAACGCATTTGGACCATTTGGAGATTGTCAGACAGTAGATTTTCAGACATTTGGTGAAAGCGGATTATTTTTAATTAGCGGAGATACTGGGTCAGGAAAGACAACAATATTTGATGCAATTACATTTGCACTGTTTGGAGGGGCGAGTGGAGAATACCGAGGAATGCAGTCTTTTTGCAGCGGATTTGCAAAAAAAGAAGAAGTAACGTATGTGGAATTGGAGTTTTCTCATAGGGGAGAACGGTATTATATAAAAAGAAATCCAGACTATATGCGTCCAGCAAAAAGAGGAAATGGAATGGTACTGGAAAAAAAAGATGCCCTATTAATTTTGCCTGACAAACGAGAAATCGTTGATTTTGATAAGGTAACTGCCGCAGTGGTTGAATTGTTAGGAGTGGACAGAAAGCAATTTAAGCAAATTTCTATGATCGCACAGGGAGAATTTCAGAGGTTATTATATGCAGACAGCATAGAACGAGGAAAGATTTTTCAAAAAGCATTTGGCACAGAGGGATTGGAATTATTCCAAAGAAAAATTGCAGAAGATGCGGCAAGACTAAGAAGACAATGTGAAAAAACCGATCAGAGTATTTTGCAGTATTTGAGAAATATACTAGCAGAGGGAGATTGGAAAAAGAAAATTGATGCTGCGAAAAAAGATACACAGCAGTTAGAGATATTGCTGACGGAATTACTGCACATACAGCAAGAAGAAACGGAAAAAAAGCAAAAAGAAGTCGATCAGTTGGAACAGGAGCTGTTGAATGAGACAGATAGTTATAAACAGCTTTTAAAAGACAATCAGCAATTGGAATTGTTAGAGCAGCACCGTTTGGAATTAAACAAACAACAGGAAAAACAACAGCAGATAGAACAGCAGCAAAAACAAATCATACGTGCAGAACATGCATATTATAAAGTTGCTCCATTGTATCGGCAATTACAGCAATTAACGCAGCAATGCAGACAATTAGAAGACGAAAAGCAAAAGAAGGAAAATGAGCAGACACAGCTGCAGTCTCAGCAAGAAACATATGAATTGTTGTTTAGTCAGGCAAGTAAGGCAATGCTCACAATACCAGAGCGAACGATTCAAATAGAAAAATGGAAACAACAATTGGAACAACTTGACGTCAAGCGCAAATTAGAGCAGTCGAATCAATTATTAGAACAAAAGCAGAAAAGACAACAAGCGAACATACAACAGATGATTGACAAGCAGATTTATAAGAATGAACAATGGATGAAAAAAAAGAGTGAACTTGAACAGCTAGAAAAAGTAATTGATACCGAACATACTGTTTTAATACAGAGCGAAACAGTTAAACAGCAATTAAATCAAATGAATGCAATCATTTATAAAAGAAATGAACAACAACATTTTCAGCAGTTATTAGAACAACAGCAAAAGAGTTATATAAAAAAAGAAGAGGAATGCCATCAATTACAAAATGAATTTCTAAGCCAAAGTGAACGATTTCGTCAAGAAATCGCAGGAATTCTTGCTGCTGATTTAAAAGAAGGTATGCCTTGTCCTGTTTGCGGTTCCAAACACCATCCAAATCGAAAAATGATGACAGGATGGGCACCGTCCCAGCAGCAGCTAAAGCAATTGGAGCAGCAGTTGGAACAAAAAAAGAAAGAAAGGGATGATGTGCTGCGTATTTGTCAGCAATATCGAATAAAAATAGAGCTTTGCGAAAAAGAATGGATGGAACAATGGGAAGAGCAAATTGGAAGTGAGTCGAAAATAGAAGATAAACATCGTTTCTTGCAGGAAAAAAATCAACTATTGCAGCAAATGCAGCAAAATTTCCAGCGGAATAGGAAGGAAATACAAGAGGCAAAAAAGAAAAAAGAGTGTTGTAAAGAGCAATTGTTACAGTTGGAGAAACAATTACAGCAATTAAAAGGCGAGCAGGAAGCGAGTGAGCGAATGCTTCGTGAAATGGAATTGGAACGAGAAAAAATTAAAATTCAAATTTGCCATCAACAACAATTTGATGATAATGAGGAGATCATAAAGCAAAAAATAAAAGAACAGGAATTACAATGTAAAACGATACAGACAGAATACACTAAAGTACAAAAGAAAAAAGAACAAATTCAAAAGCGGATACATCAGATACAGGGAGAGTGGAAGCAGACGACAGAGCAAGTGCAGCAGACACAAATCCGACAGCAAGAGGCAAGACGTCAATGGAAGCGCCAATTAAGCGAATGTGGATTTGAAAATGAGCAGCAGTGGAACGATGCATATATGCAAGAAGAAGAGATTCAGAAAAAAAAGAACGAAGTTCAGCAATGGAATGAAACGATCATACGAATCAAAGAGAGAATTGCTCAATTGCATCACGAAACAGAACAAAAAAAATGGCAAGATCCTGAGACAGAACAAAAGAAACTGCAAATTATTCGTCAGCAAAAACAGAAAGAACAACAAAAACTTCAGACAATGATTTCATATTTAGATAACAACAAAAGAATTCAAATGCAAGTACAGCGTCAAAAGTCTGCACAGGGAGAAGTCAGAGAGCAATATCTTATGATAAAGGGCTTGTCCGATACTGCAAATGGAGAATTGACAGGAAAAGAAAAAATTAAGTTTGAACAGTTTGTGCAGGCTTTTTATTTAAAAAAGGTAATTCAAGAGGCAAATAAGCGTTTTCGTATTATGTCGGGTGGACAGTACGAACTCAGATATATGGAAAGTTCGAGTAATAAACGAAGTAAAGCTGGCTTAGAGTTAGAGGTAATGGACTATTATATTGGAACAGTACGGCCAATTACGTCATTATCAGGCGGAGAATCATTTCAGGCGGCACTGTCTATGGCATTTGGTCTTTCTGATGTGATTCAAAGCTATGCTGGCGGCATTACAATTGATACGATGTTTATTGATGAAGGATTTGGAGCATTAGACAGCAATGCTTTAGATTTAGCGATGGATACATTGGCAAAATTAACAGGTCAGGAATGTATGATTGGAATTATTTCACATGTAGAGGAATTAAAGCAGCGTATTCCGAAACAAGTTTCCGTCAGAAAGACGAGTAATGGAAGTTTGATTATACAGTAAAGAAAGACGAATATTGTGTTTTGCTTTATGCAGTATTTATTGTTTTGTATAATTGAAGCAGAGAGATTTTTCAATGGGTTAAATATGCATGTTTTTTGCAAAATACGTGAATATTTGTATTGTTGTATGCAAGAAAATGTGATAAGATAACATATCAGGAAGAACTTTTCAGAGAGGAGTTTTATAAAGCGGGTAATTAGAATCTGATTCGCTGTTCTCTCATGAAGATATAAGAAAGGAGACTATATGAAACGAAAAGTTAAGCTGATTTGTGCATTCTTGCTGCTTGCGTGTTTTATTATGACTGGATGCACAAATAAAGGTGATGAACCAAAAAAGACAATTAAAGTCGGTACAAATGCAGAGTTTCCGCCATTTGAATATATCAATGAACAAGGAGAAGTTGATGGATTCGATATGGCGATTATGAAGGCGATTGGAGAAGAAAAAGGATATGAAATTAATATTGTAAATATGGAATTTAAATCCTTGGCAGCTTCTTTAAAGACAGGAGCGTTAGACGCAGTCGCAGCAGGAATGACTGTTACAGAAGAGAGAAAGCAGACGGTGGACTTTTCTGACAGTTATTATATCGCAGTGCAGAGTATTGTGTTGAAAAAGGACAGCGAAATTCAGTCAATAGAAGACTTAAATGGAAAAAAGATTGCTGTTCAGGAAGGTACAACAGGAGATTTCCTTGTTACACCAGAAGATGACAATGAGATTATTACAGATAAAAATACACAGGTAAAGCGTTTCAAAAAAGGTGCAGATGCGATTGTAGAACTGAAAAATGGTGGTGTTGATGCAGTTGTCATTGATTCGAGTCCAGCACGTTCCTTTGTTGCTGCAAATGAAAAAGATCTGAAGTATGTTGATGTTGAGACATCAGAAGAATCTTATGCAATTGCAGTTGGGAAAGGAAATAAGGAATTACTTGATGATATCAATGAAGGACTTGCTGCAATCAAGGAAAAAGGCATATTTGATGAGCTTGTCAATCAGTATATTAACGGAAATGACAATAAAGTACGTCAGACTTCAGATAATCCAATTATGCAGATAATTTATGACTGCAAATATGTATTTATTGATACAAATGGTTATCAGTTATTGTTAGAAGGTTTAGGTGTTACAATCGGAATTTCATTTGCGGCAGTCTGCCTTGGAATTGTACTTGGTTTTATTATTGCATTAATGAAACTGACAGAGACAAGAAAAAAACGCAAGACAGTATTATCCGTTATTGCAAATGTATATATTAATGTTTTGCGTGGTACACCAGTTATGGTACAGTTGTTGATTATGTATATGATTGTATTCCGAAGCAATATGGCATATCTGGCTGCTATTTTAACATTTGGTATTAATAGTGGTGCTTATGTAGCAGAAAATATTCGTGCAGGTATTATGGCAGTAGATCAGGGACAGATGGAAGGCGGACGTTCACTTGGTTTTACATATTCTCAGACAATGCGCTATATTATTTTGCCGCAGGCAATTAAAAATGCATTCCCAGCACTTGGAAATGAGTTTATCACATTGTTAAAGGAAACATCCATTGTCGGATATGTTGCAATTAGAGATTTGACAAAAGCAGCAGATTTTATTATTTCCAGAACATATGAGGCATTTTATCCATTGATTGCAATTGCAATTATTTACTTTATACTTGTATGGGGATTAACAAAATTATTAGCAGTTGTGGAAAGGAGGATGCGTCGAAGTGATTTACGTTAAAAATCTTCACAAATACTTTGGTGAATTAGAAGTGTTAAAAGGTATTGATTATCATGTAGAGCCAGGAAAATGTATTGTTGTAATTGGTCCATCTGGATCAGGAAAAAGTACATTTTTACGCTGTTTAAATCGTTTAGAAAAGCCAACAAAGGGAAGTGTAATTATTGATGGCGTAGATATTATGGATTCCAAGACTGATATCAATCAGATGCGCCAAAAAATTGGAATGGTATTTCAGCAGTTTAATTTATTTCCACATAAAACAGTATTGGAAAACGTGACATTGGCTCCAGTGAAGTTAAAAGGAATGGATAAAGAATCAGCAAAACAGCTTGCAATGAATTTGCTGACTCGTGTTGGTGTTGGAGATAAGGCAGACAATTATCCAGCACAGTTATCAGGCGGACAGAAACAGCGTGTTGCAATTGCGCGTTCCCTTGCTATGAATCCAGAAGCAATCTTATTTGACGAACCAACTTCTGCTCTTGACCCAGAGATGGTAGGAGAAGTATTGGATGTTATGAAAAAGCTTGCGCGAGAGGGAATGACGATGGTTGTTGTTACGCATGAGATGGGATTTGCAAAAGATGTAGCAGATCGAGTTGTATTTATGGACGGCGGACATATTATCGAAGAAGGTACACCAGACGAGATTTTCAACCATCCAAAGAACGAGCGTTTAAAGACATTCCTTGGAAAGGTATCCCAAGAAGGAGGAGAGAATTAAGTATGAAAAGAGAAAAATTTTCTTCTCGTTTAGGATTTATTCTTATCTCGGCGGGTTGTGCCATTGGTTTAGGCAATGTGTGGAGATTTCCATATATCACAGGTGTATATGGTGGTGCCGCTTTTGTATTAATTTATTTATTTTTCTTAGCCATTTTAGGCATCCCAATTTTAGTATGTGAATTTGCAGTTGGACGTGCAAGTCAGGCAAGTGCCGCAGTATCCTTTGACCGTTTAGAGCCAAAGGGAACAAAATGGCATTGGTTTAAATGGGCTGCGATGGGCGGAAATTACATGCTGATGATGTTTTACACAACAATCGGAGGATGGATGCTGTTGTATTTCTTTAAGATGGCAATGGGAAAGTTTGAAGGAATGAATGCAGATCAAGTAGCGGTAAGTTTTGGACAACTTCAGCAAGATCCACTGATTATGACTATCTTTATGATAGTGATTGTTGTATTTTGTTTTGCTGTATGTGGAATGGGACTGCAAAATGGAGTAGAAAAAATCACAAAAGTAATGATGCTTAGCCTTTTAGTATTGATGGTTGTACTTGCTGTTAAGGCAATTATACTTCCTGGGGCATCAGAAGGATTAAAGTTTTATTTACTTCCAGATTTTGCAAAAGTAAAAGAAGCGGGAATCGCAAAAGTAGTGTTTGCGGCACTCGGTCAGGCATTTTTCACATTGAGTATCGGAATTGGAGCGATTGCAATTTTTGGCAGTTATATTGATAAACAACGCCGATTAACAGGTGAAGCGATTTGGATTACCATATTAGATACATCCGTGGCATTGATTGCAGGTTTAATTATTTTCCCATCCTGCTTTGCATTTCATGTGAGTCCAGACGCAGGACCAAAGTTAATTTTCGTTACATTGCCAAACGTATTTAATGCGATGGATGGCGGAAGATTTTGGGGTGCATTATTCTTCTTATTTATGACATTTGCAGCAGTATCTACGATTATTGCAGTATTCCAGAATATTATTTCATTTGCAATGGACTTGACAAAATGCAGCCGTACAAAAGCAGTTATTATTAATACAATCGTTATTATTGTATTGTCCATGCCGTGTGTTCTTGGATTTAATGTATTAAGCAGTATTCA
This sequence comes from Clostridiales bacterium, assembly GCA_022778745.1. GTDB lineage: Bacteria > Bacillota > Clostridia > Lachnospirales > Lachnospiraceae > Fimimorpha. The sequence goes on along the minus strand of JALFSR010000037.1, from coordinate 51,367 downwards.
GCCATTGAAACAAGGAAATAATATTATGGATTTGGAAGACTTTATTTTGAGTAACAACTTGCTTCCACTTGGAAGTATGGTATACTTAATATTCTGTACTGCAAAAAATGGATGGGGATGGAAAAACTTCACAAAAGAAGCAAATACAGGAAAAGGAATCTGTATATCAAATTGGATGCGTTTTTATATGACATATATACTTCCAGTTATCGTGTTTATTATTTTTATCTGGGGATATTATGATATGTTTTTTGCAGCAAAATAAAAAAGTATTTTTGCAGCGAATTTAATTTAAGGAACTATTATCCCCTGCTTTGGGTACTTGAGGTAGGGGATAATAACTTTGTTATAATTTGTCGCACAAATAAGCAGATTTTGGAAGAAAATTTCGGAAATTTAAAAAAATTAAGAATTTAAGAAAAAAGAGTTGACAGGTTTTCCAAAGTATGCTATTATACTAAAGGTGAGTGACACAATAGAATAATAAAGGGGTATAGTTCAATGGTAGAGCAACGGTCTCCAAAACCGTAAATACGGGTTCGAATCCTGTTACCCCTGTTCGTTAAGAATCCTTATAGGTATGAGATCTATAAGGATTTTTTTATGGATATTCTGAGTTTAAAATAATTAGGCAAGCAAGAATAGTATTATCTCCGCTTGCCTGATTCTTTTATTGTTCTAAAAATAACACTTCTTCGATATTAAAGCTAATATTTGGATTTTGTTCGGAAGCTTTTGTAAAAACGTCAAAGAGCTGTTCACAAAACTCTTCCATCTTGTTAGAAAGCATCTCAAAATTTGTTAAAGTCACTTCGGTTGGCTGTGAGATGGAGCAAAGCATTGTAAGGAGTCCAGATAAATTTGGAGTGAATTCGCACTGAAAAGTAGAAGCAATCTGTTCATAAACAGTCGATTCTTGATCCATTGTGGAGGCATCCAAATACAATTCTGCGCAGGATGGAGCAATTAATTGCTCGATAACATCGGCGACGCCATCTTCATTATTGGTATATCTTGTAACAAAATCAGCACATGCCTGTACTTTTTCTTCAGCATTTGCCATTGCAATGCCAACGCCGACTTTTTTGAGCATATCAACATCGTTATAGCTGTCTCCAAATGCCATAATTTCTTCACGTTCGATTCCAAGAAGTGTTCCAAATGCCAAAAGTCCTTCTCCTTTGTCGGTTCCCTGTATCGTAAGTTCCAAATTCGTTGGCTGACCACTGACGCAGATAAGTTCTGGAAAATGACTCGTGATTAATTCTTTGATTTCATCTTTCTGAGCAATTGTTCCATAACTCATATTAATTTTTTGAACTTCATATGGACAAGATTTGAAAAATTCTCTTAAATTAGGATGAATTGTACGAGATTTACGAATATACTCACGCAGAGGAGCTGATGGAACATATTCCTCTAAATGGTTTAATGTATCTTCATCGACATGTCCGCTGTCTTGAATATATAATTCAAATGTCCCTTTGACACCTTCCAATAAATCCATGACAGCAAATACAAGTGGTCTTGGTATTGTTTTTTCATATAAAATTTTCTGCTCTTTTAAGTCAGCAATTACTGCTCCGTTGCTGCAAAGAGCATAGCGCACCCCTGGTATTTGTGTAAATTGTTTCGGCAGTCCATTAATTGGTCGTCCTGTCGCAGGCATAACGATAATGCCCTGTTCAATAGCAGCGGCAATCGCAGCCTGTGTACGAGGGGTAACTTCTTTTTCATCAGTAAAAGTAGTACCATCTAAATCGAGTGCGATAATACGAATTGGTAATTCCAAAGTAATTCTCCTTTCTAAGACAGCGGAAGCAATCGGCTGATTGTTAAGTCTGTATGTAATAATTGTTCCATTGCACGAAGATCGTCTTGGGCTTTTGTGGAAAGTGGAAATGACTGATTGGAAGACTGTGTATGCTCAAGTACGGCACGGATTAAAATATTTTTTGGTGTATGTTCCATGTCAATAAATTCCAAAATCTGCGTGCGATATCCATACGCTTCAAGATGACCAGCACGGATGGAATCGGTGAATAGGGCAGAAAGTCGTTCTTTTATAAGACCATGCTGCAATGCAGGATCAAGTGCGTCGCATTGAATTTGTTTGTTTAGTTCATGTTGACAGCATGGAACGGATAAGATGACTTTTGCGTTCCAATTGACCGCTTTTGCAAGTGCATAGTCAGTCGCCGTATCACATGCATGAAGTGTTACAACCATATCTACTTGATTGACACCTGTGTAGTCTGCAATATCGCCGCAGAGGAAGGTAAGTGTATCATAACCGTACTGTTTTGCTAACGCATTACAATGGGCAATTACATCTTTTTTCAAGTCTAAACCGATAATGCGAATCGGATATCCTTTTAAAATCTTTAAGTAATAATACATCGCAAATGTTAAATATGATTTGCCGCATCCAAAGTCAATAATTGTCTGCTCGTTTGTCTTATTTAACTGAGGGAGAATATCTTCAATAAATTCAAGAAAACGATTAATTTGACGGAATTTATCGTATTTTGCGCGCACAATGCTGCCGTCTGTTTTCATAACCCCAAGATCAATTAGAAATGGAACAGGAACTCCTTCTTTTATAATATATTCTTTTGTGCGGTTATGATTAAGAGAGAGAAGGAAGCTCGTCTGCTTGTTTTTTTGATTTTATTGTCACTTTTCCTTTTTTGCTTACTAAAATCGTAACTTGTTCTGTTGTTGTGCGGATCTGTGCTTGATGGAAATGGTCATTCATCTGCTTGGTCAAATAGATACAGGCATCAGATGCACTGAGATTTTTATGAAAAGCTTGTTTTTGGGTGCGTTCTTCTATTTGAAATAATAATTGCTTTTGAAGCATAATTGGTCGAATTTTTAATTTTATAATTCCATCTTTTGAGATCGGATTGCTCAAAATGGCATCATACAATTCACTAGTAATACAGCGGTGAAATGTTTCTTCAACTGTCATGTATCAAACCTCCTCTTAATATTAAAAAGTACAAGGCAATAGAAATGTATTGCAGTTGTTGGAAAGTATTATACTATTTTTTTATTCTAATAGCAAGATAGATTCGTTTTATAGCAGTAAATTGTTGAGATTTAAAGGAAGTAAGTGTATAATGTGACTGAGTATATCGTAAATTAGCGGTATAACGATTTGATGAATGAAAAAGTGGAGGACATAAGATTTGGAAAATAGTCAATCAAATTTTGTAAAAATAATAAAAGAAATATGTAAGGAAGAAGACATTCAATTGATTTCTTATTCGAGTGACTGGGCATTTCAATTAGAGAAAAATGGAGTGAAAAATTTTATTTTAGGGTATCAGTTTGGGTTAAATCGTGCTGTTTCTCAGCAGATTAGTGCAGATAAAGCAGTTGCAAGTGAAGTAATGACGCAAAATCATGTTCCAAATGTTGAACACCGATGCTTTATGGCACCGCATATGTTTCGATTTACTGGAGAAAACGGCAATTGGAAGCAGATGAGAGCAATGTTGGAGAAATATAAAGATATTGTATGCAAAGATAATGAAGGAACGGGAGGTTATCTTGTATTTCATGTAAAGACACAGCGACAGTTGGAAGAAGCTGCACAACAAATTTTTGCAAGTGCAGATGCAATGGCAATTTCTCCTTATTATGAAATTGAAAAAGAATATCGTGTTATTTTATTGGATGAACAGGTGCAGATAGCGTTTGAGAAAAAGAGAAAAATGCTAGTTGGAGATGGTGTATCAACAATTCGTACTCTTTATGCAAATTATTTGCTTGACGCTGGCCATGCAGTGGAAATGCTGCCGTCAGCAGTTGGGCTTGATCGAGTGCTGGAAAAAGGAGAAGTGTATTTATTTAACTGGAAACATAATCTTGGACAAGGTGCCGAACCTGATGTATTAGAAAAACTGCCAGAATCATTAAAACAACTTGCCATTGATGCTGCACGCGCATTAAATTTACGATTTGCTTCTATAGATATTGTAAAATGCAATGGTGAATGGAGAGTATTAGAAGTAAACAGTGGTGTTATGATGGAAAATCTCGCTTCTAACGGAATACGATGTTATGAACTGGCAAAGGAAATTTATAGAAAAGCAATTAAAAAAATGCTCTAATTCTATCAAAAAAACTCAAACAATAATTACAGAGAAAGACTTGATTTTTTAATATAATACAGGTATCATATAGATGTTAGGGTCAAAACATAGTTTGACTTATTGATACCTAGGGACTGCTGCATACTTTGTGTTTTTGCGGTATTGCAAAGCGAAAGAACAAGAGAGTAGCAGGAAAGCAGACTCAGAGAGGAGATTTGGATGATTAATTTTGAAGAGGAACTTGCTAAATTTGAGCCAAGCCAGGAAATTGCACAGGCAGAAGACACGGTTTTAAATGATAAAATGACAGACATAACCGATATTATGAAAGAGCTGTTGGAAGAAGTGAAGCAGCAAAGAAACTAACGGAGGGCTCTATGAAGTGTTATAACTGTAATAATGTACTTGCTCCAGATAAAGATAGTTGTCCAAAATGTGGAGCAGATGTAAAGCGATACAGAAAGATTGTATATGCATCGAATTACTATTATAATGTGGGATTATCTCGTGCAAAGTCTCGTAATATGAGCGGTGCAGTAGAAGCGTTAAAAATTGCATTGCAGATTAGCAAGACAAATGTAGATGCAAGAAATTTACTTGGTCTGATTTATTACGAGATGGGAGAAGCTGCGATGGCAGTTAAGGAATGGACAATTAGTAAGTCCATTCAGTATAGAAATAATCCAGCAGAACAATATTTGTCAGATTTAAAAAATGATAAACAAGTATTGGATGAGACAGAACATAGTATTCGTAAATTTAATCAAGCTTTGAAAAATGCACAGATCGGTGCATTTGATCTGGCAATTGTCCAGTTAAAAAAAGTTCTTTCTGTAAATCCACGAATGATAAAAGCATATCAATTACTTAGTTTGCTGTATATACATGAAGGAAAGCAAGAATACGCAAAGTCAACATTGAATAAATGCTTGGAACTAGATACGGGTAATATACTGGCACATTCTTATCTGGACGAGTTAGAAAACAATGCTCATACGATAGCATCTGATTCAAATATAGTAAAAGATATTCCAATTGCTCCAATGCATTTGCGTGACTATGGAAGCTATCTTGGCTCGGCAGTCTGTATTTTATTAGGTGTGATTTTGTCTTTTGGTATTTTATGGTATACTGTACTTCCAGCTCAGCAGAGTAAATATGAAAAGCAGGCAGTACAAGAAAGACAACATATAGAAAAACAATTGCAGCTGGCAAACGAACAGATTGAAAGTAAAGATAAGAGAATCAGTGAACTAGAAGAGAATCTTTCTTATTTGGAAGATGAGAATAGTGAACTTGCTGATCAAAAACTAGAAAATGAACAAAAAATTACAAAAAAAGAAGCATATGAGCTGATGGAAAAAGCAATGATTTATACGGTACGAGAGCAGTGGTATAGTTTATATGAATTATATCCAGAGATTGATAAAGCAGCACAGCAGATGAATGATTCTCAGTATCGAGAGGCATATGTTGCATTAAAATCATTATATAACACAAAATTAAGCACATTGCTTGTACAAGAAGGAAATGCAAAAGTTGCAAATGGCAGTTATGTTCCTGCAATTCAAAACTATGCAGCGGCGATTAAGTTGAATGATGGCAATGCAGAGGCATATTATGGAGTTGCATATAGTTATGAACTTAGCTCAGAAAGTAATAAATATAAAACTGCAAAAGAATATTATAACTTAGTGCTTTCAAAATTTGGCGGTACTGAGTGGGCAGCAAAGGCACAGGAACGGTTAAAATATATTCCATAAAAGATAAAGAGAGAACGAACGAAAGATAGAAAGAGAATGTACGTCGGAGAATATCTGAGTACATTTTCTTTTTTAGCACTAAGAAATTTCTCAAATTTTGTCAGATTGAGATAAAACTGTCTGTGCTATTTCGTGTAATGCAAGTAAAAATAGTTATATTTATAATTAGGAGGTAAAAATGGAACAAAAAGAAATCGAATATAAATTGCTTGGAAGAAGTCTTGTCGTTTGTCTGCCATATGAGGTAGATGATCATAGCTGTCAAAATCTGAAAAAGGATACGGATGAGATTATGAAAAATAATCCAATTAATCGTATTATTTTTGATTTTACAAAAACGGGATTTATGGACAGTGCAGGTATCGGTGCATTATTGAGTCGTTATCGAAAAATGAGAGCAGTCGGGGGAGAGACAGTTATATTTGGCGAAGATCCGAGAATACGAAGAATATTAAAATTATCGGGGATTTATCAAATTATGCGAAGCATATAATAATGCCTGTATGACGAATGAGTTGAGTTTTATAGAAGATATGTAAAGTATAACAATACTGATAGGAGTCAAATTGGTGAAAAACGAGAACTAAACTATTAAGTTCTGTTAGAACTGAAAAAAGTTGAGGAGGAATTGTAATGAATCATATAGAAACAGAAAAAGAACAAAAATGGGAGGGAATGAAGCTTGAGTTTGAGAGTCATTCCTATAACGAAGGATTTGCAAGAGTAGTTGTTGCGGCTTTTATGGCAAGAATGGATCCAACTGTTGAGGAAGTAGATGATGTAAAAACAGCAATATCTGAGGCTGTTACAAATGCAATTATTCATGGATATCAGAATGGCGAAGGAATTGTTGTCATACAGGCAAAACGGAGAGAACGAACGATTCAAGTGAGTATTCATGATGACGGTGTTGGAATTAAAAATATTACACAGGCAATGGAGCCGTTGTATTCTGGATTAAAAGGAGGAGAGCGTTCAGGAATGGGATTTTCATTTATGGAAGCATTTATGGATGAAGTGAATGTGGAATCAGAATTAGGAAAGGGAACGACAGTGACGATGACAAAGCACTTAGGACATACAATTTATAAATGATAGGTGGTGAGATAAGATGGATCATACAATGGAATTGATTCGAAAAGCTCACGAAGGAAGCCGAAAGGCAAGAGATACATTAGTGGAAGAAAATCTTGGTTTAGTCTGGAGTATTGTTCGCCGATTTCAAGGAAGAGGACAGGAAATAGAAGATTTATTTCAGATTGGAACAATTGGATTAATGAAAGCAATTGATAAGTTTGATACGGCATTTCAAGTACGATTTTCCACGTATGCAGTGCCGATGATTACAGGGGAAATCAAACGATTTTTACGAGATGATGGAATGCTGAAAGTAAGTCGTTCCCTAAAAGAAACAGCAATGAAGGCAAAGACTGTACAGGAAGAAATTTACGGAAAATTTGGAAGAGAAGCTACAATGGAAGAAATCGCGCAGGAGATTGGGATTACTTGTGAAGAATTGGCACAGGCAATGGAATCATCTGCCGAAGTAGAAAGTCTGCATAAGACGATTTATCAAAGCGATGGTGCTGCTATTGAATTAATGGATAAATTAGAAGAAGAAAATACAGAAAACGAGCAGTTATTAAACCGCATTGTTTTAAAACAATTATTAAAAGAGTTAGAGCCAAACGAGAGAAAAATTATTGCGATGCGTTATTATTATGATCAGACGCAGACAGAAATTGCACGCTGTATGGGAATATCACAAGTGCAAGTATCACGACTAGAGAAAAAGATTTTAAAACGAATGCGGGAAAAGTTAAAAGAAAATGACTCGTATTCCATATAGATAAGAAGAATAAAGATTTTTATTTTGCACATACTGTCATCAGAGAAAGGAGCAGTAAAGTGAAAATAAAAATCTTTATTTTTTGTGTTGTACTCGCAGTTATTGTTGGAGGAGTATATTATTATCACACAAATACATCAGAAAAACAATTTACAAATGCGCTCCTTGTAATAACAGAAAAGCAGGTGAAAATGATTTGACAGAAACTCTTTATATTAAATTGGAACAAAATATTAGTATTCAGGAACCGAGTATTGTGCTTGGTCATATTGCTCAAATGTGGTGCAAGGATAAAACAATTTTAAGCAAATGCAAAGCGTTAAAACTTACAAATATTTCAGAAAAGAAAGGTCGTTTTCTCTATTCTATTTTTGATATTGTGGAATTAATTCAAAAAAATTATCCAGATGTGGAAGTGGAAAATTTAGGAGAAACCGATTTTATTATTGAATATGGATTAGATCAGAAGGGAAATCGAATATGGGAGTGGATTCGAGTTGGAATTATGAGTGTAATTATATTTTTAGGAGCCGCATTTGCAATCATGACATTCAATAATGATGTTGCGGTTTCCGATGTATTTCAGAAAGTGTATCAACTTGTGACAGGAGAGTCATCAAATGGATTTACATTAATAGAGATAGGGTACAGTGTTGGACTTCCCGCAGGAATTCTTGTATTTTATAACCATTTTTCTAAGAAAAAAGCAACATCTGATCCAACTCCGCTAGAAGTGGAAATGAGGCTTTATGAACAAGATTTGAATACTACGATTATTAAAAATGAAGAGCGGAGAACTAGGAAGGGTGATGAATATAGATGTGGATAATCAAACAGGCGGCAGTATTTCTCATTGGAATTGCAGGAGGAACAGTGACAGCAGCTGGAGTTTTTGCATTGATTACTGTCATAGGAATGATTCCACGAATGGCTGGAGTGACAAGAACTGGACATCGCATACATGTATATGAGCTGGCAATTATATTTGGAGGAGGAATTGGAAATCTAATCGATATTTATAATATTCCGTTATGGATTGGAACGATTGGATTGATAATGTTTGGTATTTGCAGCGGAATATTTGTTGGATGTCTAGTTATGTCTCTGGCCGAGACAGTTGATGTGTTCCCGATTATGATGCGAAGATGCAGACTGCAAGTTGGAAATTGTGCATTTATTGTGGCACTTGCACTTGGAAAAATGATAGGAGCATTTGTATTTTATAGATGGCATTTATTTCAATGATACCAGGGGCAAAATATCTTTTGATCCTAACATCATTGAAATAGAAAAATTAGAAAAGAGAGGTGGTTTGTTTGAATACAGAGCAGCAGAAAAAAATATACCAGCAGTATATTAAAGAAGTAACACCATCCCATAATATATGGATGAATATGCTAAAAGCATTTTTTGTAGGAGGGCTGATTTGTTTGATCGGTCAAATATTAATGCACTGGTTTCTCTCTATGAATATGAGTAAAGAAGAAGCAGGCAGCTGGGTATCAGTTTGTCTGATTGGGGCTTCCATTTTGCTGACGAGTTTTCACTTGTTTGGATCGATCGCAAAGTTTGGCGGAGCAGGAGTATTAGTGCCGATTACAGGATTTGCAAATTCAGTTGCAGCACCGGCAATAGAATATAAAAAAGAAGGGCAAGTATTTGGAATTGGTGTGAATATTTTTACAATTTCTGGTCCAGTCATTTTATATGGAATATTCAGTTCTTGGGTGCTTGGAATTTTGTATTATGTATTGCAGATGACTGGAATTATGGGAGGTATGTGATGAAAAAAGGAACGGCGAGCATTGCATTTAAACAACAGCCATGTATTTTAGGAGCTGCTTCTGTCGTTGGGTCAAAAGAAGGAGAAGGACCGCTCGGAAAATTGTTTGATCAGATTGAACAAGATGATAAATTTGGAAAAAATACATGGGAGGAGGCAGAAAGTGAGCTGCAAAAGCGGGCGGCACAACTTGCAATTCAAAAAGCAGCAGTGCCAAAGCCAGCAATTCGATATCTGTTTGCAGGAGATTTACTTGGACAAAGCATTGCTACATCATTTGGACTGTTGGAGATGAATATTCCGCTTTTTGGACTGTATGGCGCATGTTCTACGATGGGAGAGTCATTGAGTCTTGGATCAATTGTTATGTCTGCGGGGTATGCAGATTATGTGATGTGTCTAACATCAAGTCATTTTGCGAGTGCAGAAAAAGAATTTCGATTTCCTCTGGAATATGGAAATCAAAGACCTGCTTCAGCGACGTGGACAGTAACAGGATCCGGTGCCGTGATATTAGGAAAAGAAGGTGGAATTGCGAAAATTAGTGGAATTACGACAGGAAAAATTGTTGATTATGGCATTCGGGATTCGCAAAACATGGGAGCAGCAATGGCTCCGGCAGCTGCAGATACCATTGCACAAAATTTAAAAGATTTTCAAATTAAGCCTTGTGAGTACGATAAAATTATTACCGGTGATCTAGGAAAGGTTGGAAAGACGGCAGTGATTGATCTGTTGAGAGAACAAGGATATGATATCGAAAAACAGCATATGGATTGCGGACTTGAAATTTATAATGAACAGCAGCAAAATGCAGAGGCAGGAGGCAGCGGATGTGGATGTGCGGCAGTAACGTTATGTTCTTATGTTTTGCGTATGGTGGAAGAAGGAAAATGGAAAAAAGTATTGTTTGTGCCGACAGGTGCATTGCTTTCTAAGACAAGTTTTAATGAAGGACAGACAATTCCAGGAATTGCACATGCAGTAGTGATTGAGGGAAAGAACGTATAAGGAAACTAGTATGATCAGATAGTGGGGTGAAATGCAGAAAAATGGAATATGTAATTGCTTTTCTCGTTGGAGGTGCGATTTGTGCAGTTGTACAATTATTGATGGATAAAACAAAACTAATGCCAGGACGAATTATGGTATTGCTCGTCGTGACAGGTGCAGTGCTTGGCAGCATCGGTATTTATGAACCATTTACAGAGTGGGCAGGTGCAGGGGCAAGTGTGCCGCTGCTTGGGTTTGGCAATGTGCTCTGGAAAGGTGTGAAAAAAGGAGTGGAGACAGAAGGTCTGTTGGGATTGATCAAAGGCGGATTAAGTGCAAGTTCCGCAGGTATTTCCGCTGCATTGATTTTTGGCTATTTAGCTTCTATTTTCTCAAAACCAAAAATGAAAAAATAAAAACTGTTGTTTAGATAAAAATAAATTATAAAAAAGAATTGAACTCACAAAAATCTTATGTTATGATGTTAAGGTCAATTAAATAGAAAGCAATCAGGTGCCGGAACAATTGAGAATACAATTGATTTCCGGTGAAAAGGGAAACAGGTGCAAATCCTGTACGAACTCGTCACCGTAATTAGGGAGCTGAAGCCGATATATCACTGGGAAACTGGGAAGATGGCGGATGCGATGATCTTTAAGCCGGGAGACCTGCCTGATGGCTGTACAGAAACAATTGTTTCAGACCACGAGTAACTGGTTGTACGTTTGATCTCATTTTGATAGGCTGGGATTATTTAGTTGTCCTGATGTTATCTAATGATTTTTTTTGTGTACAAACCCTTTACCTGTATAGGAAAAGGGTTTTTTTATGGTTTGCTAATTTTTGTTTTATGTATGTCTATTTAACCGAATAAACGGATAAACTGCAAAGCAGCGATTCGGGTTGTGAACATTCGCTTGACTAAAAAAATGAAATGACAGTCAACTGTCGAAGGAGGAAACATGAAAAAGAAATTAGCAGCATTTGTAATGGCAGCAGTAATGGGTATTTTTTGCATGACAGGATGTGGGGATACGCAGATGTCTGCACCAAGTTCATCCAAAACAGAATCAAACGAAACGGATACACAGACAAACGAAACAACGACACAAGAAGTAAATGAAAGGGAAGATGCGGCAATTTTAGTTGTAAGTTTTGGAACAAGCTATAATGACAGCAGGGATATTACAATTGGAGCAGTAGAATATGCCATTTCCAAAGCTTTTCCAGAATATGAGATTCGCAGAGCATTTACAAGTCAGATTATTATTGATATTTTAAAGGAAAGAGAAAAATTAGAGATTGATAATGTCGAGCAGGCATTGGACAGAGCAGTAAAAGATGGAATTCAAACACTTATTGTACAGCCGACACATTTGATGAATGGGTATGAATATACGGATTTATCTGATGAATTAAAAAAATATGAAGACAAGTTTGAACAAGTTGTAATTGGTGAGCCACTTTTGACAAGTGATGAAGATTTTGAGGCAGTTGCAAAAGCGATTACAGAAAAGACGAAGTCATATGATGATGGAAAAACTGCAATTTGTTTTATGGGACACGGTACAGAAGCAGAATCAAACAGTGTTTATACAAAACTTCAAGAACAGCTTACAAAAGATGGAAAAGAAAATTATTATATTGGAACAGTAGAAGCAGAACCATCATTGGGTACAATTGTGAAAGCATTAAAAAACAAGGGAACTTATAAAAAAGTTGTTTTAGAGCCGTTAATGCTCGTTGCAGGAGATCATGCGAACAATGATATGGCAGGAGAAGAGGATGATACATGGAAGTCAGTATTTGAAAAAGAAGGATATGAAGTAGAATGTATCATAGAAGGTCTTGGACAAATTCCAGCAATTCAGGACATTTATGTAGAACATGTAAAAGCAGCAGCAGATAGTGTTGCGAAAGAAAACACAGCAATGACTCCTGTTTATGGAAAAGATATAAAAAATGGCAGCTATGCAGTAAAAGTAAAGTCGAGTTCTTCAATGTTCCATATTGTAAAAGCAGAATTAGAAGTCGCTGATGGCAGTATGAATGCAGTGATCACATTGAGCGGAAAGGGATATTTAAAACTGTTTATGGGAACAGGAGAAGAAGCGTTAAAAGCAGGAGAAGAAAGTTATATCCCTTATGAAGAAGACAGTGAAGGAGCATATACATATAAAGTGCCAGTCGAAGCATTGGATCAAGAAATTGATTGTGCGGCTTACAGCAAAAAAAAGCAGCAGTGGTATGATAGAAAATTAGTATTTCAGTCATCTTCTCTGCCAAAGGATGCAATATTAGCAGCAAGCGATGATCAAAATAAGGAAGAAGAAACAAAACTTGGAAAAACTGAAAATGCTGATTTAGTTCCTGTACAAATGCAAGTAAAAGATGGAGCTTATATAATGGAAGTTACTCTTGCAGGAGGAAGTAAAAAAGCGACAGTAAGTTCTCCAGCAGTTATAACGATATCTGATAAAAAGGCGATTGCGTCTATTGTGTGGAGCAGTCCTAATTATGACTATATGATTGTAAATGGAACAAAATATGTTCCTGTAAATTCCGAGGGAAACTCGGTATTTGAGATTCCTGTCTTAGCTTTGGATCAGGAAATTCCTGTCATTGCAGATACAACAGCAATGAGCAAACCACATGAAATTGAATATACACTCACATTCCATTCGGATACATTAAAAAATAATTAGGTTATTATCATTGCAGCAGATGTATTATGTACAGTCGTTGTAAGTTTCCTATTTTGTTATAAGAAGAGCAGCAAGAAGAAGGTGTGAGATGCATAACAAGAAAAAGGCAGTTTGCTGCTGGATTACGTTACTTTTATTTATGCTTGTGATTGCTGGATGTAGCGATTCACAAAATGAGACGAGCGGGAGTCCAGCAAGCGTTCGGCTAAATGAGAGAAATAAAAATATTAGCGGGCAAATTGGATTAGAAAGCAGCATGGAATTGCAATATGCCCAAAAATTTGCAATCGACTATTATGAAGGCGGATATGCATTAATTTCTATCGCCGATGGAGGCAGATATCTGATTATTCCAGAAGGAAAACAAAAACCAGATGATTTAAAAGAAGATATTGTACTGTTGTACCAGCCATTTGACAATATTTATTTAGTTGCAACTGCCGTTATGGATATGTTTCGTGAATTAGATGAATTAGATTGTATTCGTTTTTCTGGTAAAAAATCCGATGGATGGTGTATAGAAGAAGTGCGAAAAAAAATGGAAAAAGGGGATATCCTCTATGCAGGAAAATATAATATGCCCGATTATGAGCGAATTGTATCAGAAGGATGTTCTCTTGCAATAGAAAATAATATGATTTCGCATTCTCCTGAAGTAGTGGAAAAATTAGAAAGTTTTGGAATACCAGTATTGATTGATTTTTCCAGTTATGAGAGTCATCCGCTTGGAAGAGTAGAATGGATCAAGTTATATGGAGTGTTATTAAATAAAAAAGAAATGGCACAAAAATTATTTGATCAGCAGTGTGAAATTATGAACCGTATTATAGAAAACAAAGTATCAGAGAAGACAGTAGCATTTTTCTTTATTACAACAAATGGAATGGTTAATGTAAGAAATTCATCGGATTATGTTCCTAAAATGATTGAACTTGCAGGTGGCAAATATGTGTTTGAAGATTTGGGAGAAAAAAATCAAAATCGTTCGTCGGTTACAATACAGATGGAACAATTTTATAATACGGCAAAAGATGCAGATTATTTAATTTATAATAGTACGATTGACGGAGAACTTGTATCGTTAGAGCAATTAATAAAAAAAGAAGAAATGCTAAAAGATTTCAAAGCGGTAAAAGAGGGAAATGTATGGTGTACGACAAAAGATCTCTATCAGCAATCAATGTCAATTGGAAGAATGATGGAAGATATTCATAATATATTATCGGAAGATACAGAAAAGCAAAAAGATACGATGTATCTGTATCCGTTAAAATAGGAGATTATTGTCAACTACCCACCGCCTAAAGGTAGTGGGTTTCTGCCTACAACAAACGAAAGGATTTTATTTATGAAAAAAAATAAAAGAAAAGTTCGTTATATCACTGCATTATGTTTGCTTGGAATTGGGAGTATTTTTTTCCTTTTCTGTCATATTTTTTATGGGAGTATTTCAATATCTATCCAAGATATTATTCGTTTTTTTGCAGGAAATGAATTGGATGAGAATTATCGGCGGATTATTATGGATATTCGATTTCCGAGAGCAGTTGCTGCCTTATTATTAGGAGGTGCACTAGCTTTGTCAGGATATCTTTTGCAGACGTTTTTTCATAATCCGATAGCAGGACCGTTTGTATTAGGAATTTCTTCGGGATCGAAGCTGATTGTTGCACTTGTTATGGTATTTTTGCTTGGGAAGTCTATCCGAGTTAGTTCGACTGTTTTAATTTTAGCTGCTTTTATCGGGGCATTGCTTTCAATGGGTTTTGTACTGATTTTATCAAAGAAAGTAAATAATATGTCCATGCTTGTAGTGAGTGGAGTTATGATTGGCTATATTTGTTCTGCAATTACCGACTTTGTCGTAACATTTGCAGATGATGCAGATATAGTCAATCTGCATAATTGGTCCCGCGGCAGTTTTTCAGGAATGTCGTGGGATAATGTATTTACGATGCTTGGAATAATAGTTGTGACAAGCATTCTTATTTTCTTTCTTTCAAAGCCGATCAGTGCGTATCAGTTAGGAGAAACTTATGCACAGAATATGGGAGTGAATATCCGTATGCTGCGTATACTGTTAATCGTACTTTCCAGTATTTTATCTGCATGTGTTGTTGCATATGCAGGACCAATCTCATTTGTCGGAATTGCAGTGCCGCATTTAGTCAAGCATTTTTTAGGGACAAATCAGCCAATATGGATGATACCAGCGAGTTTTTTTGGCGGCAGCATGTTTTGTTTGCTCTGTGATTTGATTGCAAGAACAGTATTTGCACCGACAGAACTGAGTATCAGCACAGTAACTGCAGTGTTTGGAGCACCAGTTGTACTTTGGATTATGGCAGGGCGCAGAAAATAGAAAAGCGGCATGGAGGATTCGTGTGAAAAATTATTATTTTTATACAAATAAAATATGTGTTGGATATGATAAAAAACCGCTGATCAAAGAGATTGAAATTGAGCTGCCAAAAGGTGAAATTCTAACGTTGATTGGTTCAAATGGAGCAGGAAAATCTACAGTATTAAAGAGTATTGCGGGACAATTAAGCCTAATCAGCGGTGCAGTATATATTGGAAGACAATCTTTAGCAGAGATGGGACGAGGAGAGCTGGCAAAGAAAATGTCCGTTGTATTTACAGAAAAACCGAAAACGGAGATGATGACTTGTGAAGATGTTGTGGCGACAGGACGATATCCATATACAGGAAGATTTGGGATATTGTCAAAAGAAGATAATCAGATTATAGAAGAAGTCATGGAACTTGTCCATATGACAGATATTCGCAGTCAAGATTTCCAAAAGATCAGCGATGGGCAGAAACAGCGTGTAATGCTTGCAAGAGCGATCTGTCAGCAGCCAGAAATTATTATATTGGACGAGCCGACTTCGTATTTGGATATCAAATATAAGTTGGAATTTTTATCTATATTGCAGGAAATGAGAAAGAAAAAAGAGCTTACAGTTATTATGTCGCTGCATGAGCTGGAGTTGGCAGAAAGAGTTTCTGATAAAATTCTCTGTCTAAAAGGAGAATATGTAGAAAAATATGGCACTCCAGCACAAATATTTCAAGCTGATTATATCAAACGGCTTTTTAAAATAAAGATGGGCAGTTTTGACGAGGAAAATGGAATTGTAGAATTAGAGCCGCCAAAAGGAAAGGCAGATTTATTTGTCATTGCAGGCGGCGGCAGCGGAAGAAGTGTTTATCGTAAATTGCAGCGAGAAGGACAAGCATTTGTGACGGGCATTCTTTCAGACAACGATCTGGACTTTCCAACGGCGAATGCATTAGCATCGGAAGTGATCAGCACAAGAGCATTTGAATTAGTTGAACAGCAGACATTAGAACAAGCAAAAAAGGCAGTGGATACGTGTAAGAGGGTGATTTGCTGCCGAACGGCATTTGGAACTTTTGAATCGGCAAATAAAGAGTTGTTTGAATATGCCAGACAGACGGGAAAGTTAGAAGAAATAAGAGAAAAATAGAAAGGCATGGAACATAGATGGCAAAAGTAATTATGGTTCAAGGAACAATGTCCAATGCAGGAAAGAGCCTTATTGCTGCTGGTTTATGCAGAATTATGAAGCAGGACGGTTATCGGGTTGCACCGTTTAAGTCACAAAATATGGCGTTAAATTCATTTATTACAAAAGAAGGGCTTGAAATGGGGCGGGCACAAGTAATGCAGGCAGAGGCGGCAGGAATTGAACCAATGGTCTGTATGAATCCTATTTTATTAAAACCAACAAATCATACTGGATCGCAAGTAATTGTAAATGGAGAAGTACTTGGAAATATGACTGCAAGAGATTATTTTTCCTATAAAAAACAATTAATTCCAGATATAAAAAAAGCGTTTCGCAAATTAGAGCAGATGGCAGATATTATTGTCATAGAAGGAGCAGGAAGCCCGGCAGAAATTAACTTAAAGGAACAGGACATCGTAAATATGGGTCTTGCAGCGTTAGTAGATGCACCTGTCATTTTAGTTGGAGACGTTGACAGAGGCGGTGTGTTTGCACAGC
This sequence comes from Clostridiales bacterium, assembly GCA_022778745.1. Lineage (GTDB taxonomy): Bacteria > Bacillota > Clostridia > Lachnospirales > Lachnospiraceae > Fimimorpha. The sequence continues at coordinate 34,137 of JALFSR010000037.1, read as the reverse complement.
TGTTAGGAACTTTAATGTTATTAGAAAAAGAAGAAAAAGAACGGGTAAAGGGATTAATTATTAATAAATTCCGCGGTGATGCATCAATTCTTGATTCTGGTATTGTTATGTTGGAACAAAGAGGAAAAATTCCAGTCATTGGAGTTGTTCCGTATATGGAATTGTCACTGGAAGATGAAGATAGTTTAACAGAGCGATTTGACAAAAAGAATGCAGCATGCATTGATCTTGCAGTCATTCGCTATCCAAGAATTTCAAATTTTACAGACTTTCATGTGTTTGAGCAAATAAAGGAAGTGTCCGTTCGTTATGTCACTTCTGTGGAGCAGCTGCATCATCCTGATTTGATTTTACTGCCTGGAAGCAAAAATACGATGGGTGATTTAAAGTGGATGCGTCAAAATGGGTTGGAATCTGCGATAAAACGGTTGGCAGAACAAATACCAGTCTGCGGTATTTGCGGCGGATATCAGATGTTAGGACAATGGATTAGTGATCCAGCAGGCGTGGAAGAGGGAGGTATGATGCGAGGCATGGAATTACTTCCTGTTGCAACGGAATTAAAAGACAATAAAGTACGCTCTCAAGTGAAAGGCTGTTTTAATGAGCTGGAAGGATTGTTTTCTTGTTTATCAGGTTTGGAATATTGTGGATATGAAATACATATGGGACAGACAAAGTGGGCAGAAAATGGAGAGACAGTTCAGGGCTGTATAAAAGAAGCGGTCGTGTCTGGCAATAACAAAAATATATATGGTACATATATTCATGGAATATTCGATAAAGGCACTGTTGCAACTTCAATTATAAATGGATTGGCAGAGAAAAAAGGAATCAAAATAGAAGATGGTATGTTTGAAGATGATCAGAGTTTTAAAGAAAAACAATATGATAAATTAGCAGATACATTACGAAGATATTTGAATATGGAGGAAATTTATGGAATGCTTCGAGAAACTCATTTGGAATAATAGAACAAAGGAATCATTGACTCATTTAAATATAGATAAGTTAGATGAAATAAGTTATAAGAAAGTATTAAAAAACTGGGATAATATAGCGAAACCAGTTGATGGACTGGGAAGATTTGAGACACTGATTGCACAGATAGGGGCAATTCAGAGAACGGATTGCGTGAATATCTCAAAAAAAGCAGTTATTATTATGTGTGCAGATAATGGAATTGTGGAAGAAGGAATTAGTCAGTCAGGGCAAGATGTGACGATGGCAGTAGTACAAGAAATGGCAAAGAATCAATCTTCTGTAGGAAAAATGGCCCAGATGATCGGTGCAGATACAATTCCAGTTGATATCGGCATAAATAGTAAGCACGTAATAAAAGGAGTAGTCAACAAAAAAATTCGCTGTGGAACGAGAAACTTTAAGAACGAACCTGCGATGACAGAGAAGGAGACGATACAGGCAATTTTGACCGGAATAGAAATAGTGTCGGACTGTAAAAAAGAAGGATATCATATCCTTGCCACAGGTGAGATGGGAATTGGAAATACGACGACGAGCAGTGCCGTGGCGGCAGCGTTGTTAAACTGTTCTGTAGAAGAAGTGACAGGAAGAGGTGCAGGATTGGATGATAAAAAGCTGGTTCACAAAAAACAAGTGATAACACAGGCAATAGAAAAATATAAGCTTAGAGAAGCAGATGCACTTCAGATATTGTCAACAGTCGGAGGATTGGATATTGCAGGACTTGCTGGCGTTTGTATTGGCGGTGCATTGTTTCATATACCAATTGTATTGGACGGTGTAATCAGTATGGTTTCAGCATTACTTGCAGAGCGAATTATGCCTGGAACAAAAGCGTACATGATTCCATCGCATAAAGGAAAGGAACCAGCAATAGAAAAATTAATGGCAGAATTGAACATAAAACCAGTGATTGATGGAAACATGGCATTAGGAGAAGGAACGGGGGCAGTGATGATGCTGTCATTATTAGAAATCGCATTAAGCGTTTATCAAGATAGAACAACGTTTTCCGATATGAAAATAGAACAATATAAGAGACAGACAACGTATGGAGAATTACAATGATGACATTGATCATTGGAGGGAGTGGAAGTGGAAAATCCGCCTATGCAGAAAACTATATAACGCGTCCCTCCAAAGAAACAACAAAATATTATATTGCGACCATGCAAGTGTTTGACAGTGAAGGACAAAAAAAGGTGCAGCGGCATCGAATGCTTAGAAGTGGTAAAGGGTTTGTTACGATCGAACAATCAGCAGATATTTTCCATGCGTTAAAAAAGATGAAAACAGGAAAAAAGATGGCATTGCTTGAGTGTATATCAAATCTCACTGCTAATGAGATGTTTTCAGAAGCAATTATAAGAAATGAAGAAATCGTGGTGAACAAAATTATAACAGAACTTGCACAATTAAATCAACAACTCACACATTTCGTAATAGTAAGCAACAATGTATTTGAAGATGGAAACGTCTATGATGAAACTACGATGGAATATATTCGTGCGATGGGACAGATAAACAATCAGCTTGCAAAAATGGCAGATGAAGTGATCGAAGTCGTTGTCGGTATTCCAGTAATAGTTAAAAAAAATAGAAAGGGATGATCATTCCGATGCGAGTATTAAAATCAGGTATCATTGCATTTTCAATTTATTCTAAAATTCCTGTTCCACAGTTTGAGTGGAAAGAAGAAGATATGAAATATATGCTCTGCTTTTTTCCGTGGATTGGAGCGATAATCGGACTATGCGTTTATTTTTGGATTCAGTTATGCAATTATCTGGATATTGGAATAATATGCACAATGGCGATTGGGGCAGCTATTCCGCTTCTCATTACTGGGGGATTTCATGTAGATGGATTTATGGACACAATGGATGCATTTCATTCGTATCAGCCAAAAGAAAAGAAACTGCAAATTTTAAAAGATTCGCATATTGGAGCGTTTTCCGTTATTATGCTTGTGCTATATGAACTTATTTATGTCGGAGCATTTTCAGAGATAACAGATAATACGCTGTTAAAAATAGTATGTGCAGGATTTTTTTTATCACGCTGTCTAAGCGGAATTAGCGTTGTCTCTTTTCCATCGGCAAAAAACGATGGAATGCTTTATCTTTTTGCAAGCAGTTCACAAAAAAATATTGTGAAATTCGTATTGTGTTTGCAATGTGTCTGCTGCATTGCGGTTATACTTATACAATCGCTATATGCAGGAATCGCTGTGACAGCAGCCGCTTTTTTTGTATTTGTTTATTATGGAAAGCGTTCCCAAAAAGAACTTGGCGGAATTACTGGCGACACTGCAGGATATTTTCTTTTGATTTGCGAAGAAAGTATTGCAGTCACAGCGGCAGTTATGAATCATTTATTGTAAAGGAGAAAGAATGAAAATAGTTATAGGCGGATATGCACAGGGAAAGTTAAATTACATACTGCAAAAATATGATTCCAGTATCATATTAGATGGGGCACTTCCATCAAAAATAGAAAATAAAGAAAAACAGCTCATTATCAATCATTTTCATCATTGGGTAAAAGGCAGTATATTACAAGGCGGGTCTCCAGAAGAAGAAATTATGCAGTTTTTAGAACAGTATCCAGACTGCATCATTATCAGTGATGAAATTGGCAATGGGATTGTGCCGATTGATGCACGGGAACGAGAGTACAGAGAACGGACAGGAAGAATCTTAATACAACTTGCTGCCCGAGCAGAAGAAGTGGAGCGTGTTATATGCGGAATTGGTCAAAAAATCAAATAACAATTGTGATGATTCGGCATGGATCGACAAAATCAAATAGCCAATATCGGTATTTAGGAAAAACAGATGAACCTCTTTCTAAAGAAGGCGAAGATGAATTGCTGCGATACAAACAATCTAACTTGTATCCAGAAATCAATGAATTGTTTACAAGTCCGATGAAACGGTGCATTCAGACGGCAAATATTCTTTATCCTGATTTAGAACCGATTATTGTAAAAGAATGGTCAGAGATTGATTTTGGATTATTTGAAGGAAAAAATTATATTGAATTAAAAGATGACAGACGATATCAAGCTTGGATTGACAGCAATGGGACACTTCCATTTCCAGATGGAGAGAGCAGAGAGCAATTTATTGCACGCTGCAGAGAAGGCTTTTTTATAATGCAGAACATAGTATGGAATCATAGTAGCGAGCAAAAAACAATTGGAATGATTGTGCATGGCGGTACAATTATGGCATTGTTAAGCAGTTATTATGGCGGAGAATATTTTGATTATCATGCTGCAAATGGAAAAGGATATATTGTTAGAGGAAAACAATGTGATCAAAAATTGATAATAACTGACATCACACCGCTATAACAGAGGAGAAAACAAATGAAATATCATATTATAGCATTTTTTTTCGGATTTTTGCTTGATTTGTTTGTCGGTGATCCGTATTGTCTGCCTCATCCAATTCGGTTGATTGGATGGCTGATTGCAAAAACAGAAAGTTGGTTGTTAGGATTGCAAAAGGAAAGAACTAAAAAAAGAGAACGAAAGTATGGAGTATGGATTGTTTTAATTGTATTAAGCAGTACCGCAGCTATCAGTACAAGTGTGCTGTTTAGCTGTTATTTGATCCATCCATATGTCGGAATTATTGCAGAGACAATTATGACTTATCAAATACTTGCAGCCAAATGCCTGAAAGTGGAGAGTATGAAAGTATATAAGTGCTTAGAAAATCATGATTTAGGAGGTGCACGAACGGCAGTATCAATGATTGTCGGAAGAGATACAGACTGTCTGGATGAAGAAAAAATTGTAAAAGCAGCGATAGAAACAGTGGCAGAAAATACTTCTGACGGAGTAATTGCCCCAATGATTTATACAGCGTTAGGCGGTCCAATATTAGGCTTCTTATATAAAGCAGTCAACACAATGGATTCTATGATTGGATATAAAAATCAAAAATATTTTTATTTTGGCACAGCAGCGGCAAAATTGGATGATTTTGTGAATTTTATTCCTTCTAGAATCAGTGCCTATATGATGATTGCAGCATCGTTTGTTGGAGGAAATGCTTTTTCTGGAAAACGGGCATTTTATATACATAAAAGAGACAACAGAAAACATGCAAGTCCAAACTCAGCACAGACAGAATCCGTGTGTGCTGGGGCATTAGGAATTCAGCTTGCTGGAGATGCAAGTTATTTTGGTAAAATCGTAAAAAAACCGTATATCGGAGACAATCTGCGCAAAGTCGAATATGAAGATATTAAACGTGCCAATCGGCTGATGTATTTAACTGCATGGATGAGTGAACTATTATGTTTATTTATTTTAATAGGAATAAATTGGTTTTGTCAAATATGACAAATAATGCAGCAAAGCAGATTGTTAAAATAAAGTAAAAAAGAAATGGTATTAGAAAGGAAGCAGAAGCTTTCCAGATGCTAAAAGGCACTGGGGATTGTATTAAAGGAAAATGTATGAGAAAAATTCATGGCGGAGATATTTATACAAATAAAGTAAAGATAGATTTTTCAGTAAATACGAATCCACTTGGCATACCAAAAACAGTAAAAGATTGTTTGCATGAGGCAGTTGAAACTTGCATTCAATATCCTGATATAGAGGCACAAAATTTAAAACAGGCAGTGGCTGATATGCTGCATATACAAAATGAATATTTAATATTTGGGAATGGAGCATCGGAACTGTTTATGGCGATTGTTCATGCAATAAAGCCAAAAAAGACAGTAATACCAGTGCCGTCATTTTATGGATATGAATATGCGGCAGCGGCATCAGGTGGGGAAATAATTTATTACGAGACAAAAGAAGAAACACAGTTTCGTATTGGAGATGACTTCTTCCAAATATTGGAAAAAGATGTAGATCTGCTATTTCTTGCAAATCCAAATAATCCGACAGGAAATTTAATCAGGAAAGACAATTTAAGAACAATTTTGCGTCACTGCAAAGACAAAGGAATTGTTGTTGTGTTAGATGAATGTTTTATTGAATTTTGTGATGGTGAATGCAGTATTATTCAAGAAATCGAGCAGTTTGAAAATGTTATACTCATCAGAGCATTTACAAAAATATTTTCTATTCCAGGAGTGCGTTTAGGATATCTGATATGCAGCAATATGGAATTGCTGACTCATATAAAGAAGCAAATTCCAGAGTGGAATCTATCTAATTTTGCACAGATGGCAGGGTGTGCCTGTGCAGCGGAGACAGAATTTATAAAGAAAACAGTAGACTATGTAAAACAAGAACGACAGTTTTTGGAGATGAAATTAAGACAGCTAGGAATTCGTGTATTTTTAAGTGAGGCAAATTTTATTTTTCTTTACAGCGAAAAACCATTATATGAACAAATGCTGAAAAATGGAATATTAATTCGTGACTGCAGTAATTTTAGAGGATTATTAAACGGATTTTACCGAATTGCAGTAAAAAGCAGAGAAGAAAATGAAATTTTATTGAATAGAATTGGAGAAATAAATTGAAAAAATTAAAAAAAATAGAACAACTGCTTCCAGAAGAAATTGAAAAAAAGAGCTTTGCAATTATCTCAGAAGAATTGATGCAAAGGGGTATTGTACTGTCGCCAGAAGAAGAACGAATTACAAAGAGAGTGATTCATACGAGTGCAGATTTTGATTATGCAGCTACAATGACTTACTCCAAACATGCGCCGTCTATTGCAAAAGAGCTTATTTTGAATGGAGCAGATATTGTGACAGATACGAATATGGCATTGTCAGGTGTTAATAAAAAAGTACTGGCAAAGTTTGGAGGAGAAGCACATTGTTTTATGGCAGATGAAGATGTGGCACAGGAAGCAAAGCGCAGAGGAATAACACGCGCAGCTGTTAGCATGGAAAAAGCAAAAAATATAAAAAAGCCAGTAATTTTTGCAATAGGAAATGCACCAACTGCACTGGTACAGCTTTATGAGATGATTCAGACAAGTGACTGGCGTCCCGCTTTTGTTATAGGTGTTCCTGTAGGATTTGTAAATGTAGAAACAGCGAAGGAATTAATAATGGAGACGGAAGTACCTTATATTATAAATTGTGGAAGAAAAGGTGGCAGCAACGTTGCGGCAGCGATTTGCAATGCAATATTATATGAATTAGTAAGGTAATGAGGGATGAATATGCGATATGGATTCACGACGGGAAGTTGTGCAGCTGCAGCCGCAAAGGCAGCAGCATTTATGCTGTTGACAGGTAAACAAAAGACAGAAATTACAATAGAGACACCAAAAGGAATTTGTTATACGGCGCAGATTCTAGATATTAGCCGAACAGAAAGGAAAGTTCGCTGTGCAGTAAAAAAAGATGGGGGAGATGATCCTGATATTACGACAGGTGCACTTATTTATGCAAGTGTTTGCTATGGAGAAAGCAGTGAACAGATAATTGAAATAGAAGGTGGAATTGGTGTAGGCAGAGTGACAAAGCCAGGACTTGATCAGCCAATTGGAGCTGCTGCGATTAATCATGTTCCGAGAGAAATGATAAAAAAAGAAGTAATGCAGATTTGTGGACTTGTCGATTATAAAGGCAGCATAACTGTTGAAATCTCAGTACCAGACGGGGAAGCAATTGCAAAAGAAACGTTTAATCCAAGGCTTGGAATCATTGGCGGTATTTCAATATTAGGGACGAGCGGAATTGTAGAGCCGATGAGTAATCAGGCAATTTTAGATACAATTCGAGTGGAATTGAATCAAAGAAAAATGCAGGGATTTGATTATGTTGCAGTTTCACCAGGAAATTATGGTTTGGATTTTATGAAAAAGACATATGGATATGATTTGGACAGAAGTGTGAAGTGCAGCAATTTTATTGGAAATACGATTGATATGGCAGTCGAACTTGGGTTTAAAAAATTACTTTTGACTGGTCATATAGGAAAACTTATTAAAGTAGCAGGCGGAATTATGAATACTCATTCAAGAGAAGCCGACTGCCGAATGGAATTATTGGCAGCATTTGCAGTGAAAGAACAGGTAGGGCCTATGCAGATAGAAAAAATATTTGACTGTGCTACGACTGAGGAAGCAGTGCGGATTTTGGATGACAGTAAAAAATTAAAGCCTATTATGGATCATGCAGCAACACGTATTTGTTATTATTTGGAAAAACGGGCGAAGGGAAAGATTCAAATTGACTGTATTTTATATGCAAATGAATTTGGAGAATTGGCAAGAAGTAAGGAGGCACAATCATGGTTTACTTTGTTGGCGCAGGAACAGGCGCAGTTGACTTAATTACAGTGAGAGGAATGCGGTTATTAGAAGAAGCAGATGTCATTATTTATGCAGGCTCTTTAGTAAACCCAGAGTTATTAAATGCTGCAAAAAAACAATGCGAGCTATATAATAGTGCAAAAATGACGTTAGAAGAAGTAATTACTGTTATAAAAACAGCAGAAGAACAAGGAAAAATGACCGTTCGGCTCCACACAGGAGAACCAAGCATTTATGGGGCGGTAAGGGAACAGATGGACGAACTTGATGAGCTTGGGATTTGTTATGAGAGCTGTCCAGGAGTCAGTGCATGTTTTGGGGCAGCCGCATCACTGAATTTAGAATATACATTGCCAGGAATTGCACAATCACTCATTATCACGAGAATGGAAGGAAAGACAAAAGTTCCAGAGACAGAAAGTATTGAAAGTTTTGCTGCACATCGGACATCAATGGCAATTTATTTGAGTACTGGAATGCTGAAAGAATTAAGTGAGCGGTTAATTGCAGGCGGATATGAGAAAGAAACACCTGCCGCACTTATATATAAAGCAACGTGGAAGGAAGAAGAGGCATATATATGTACAATTGAGACACTTTCTGATACAGCCGAACAACATCATATTACAAAGACCGCAGTTGTATTAGTCGGAGATGTCATTACACATCAGCATTATTACAAATCAAGGCTGTATGCCCCTGATTTTTCAACAGAATTTCGTCGGGCAAAGGAAATATAGAAATTATGAAAATAAGTATAATCAGTTTTACGAGAAATGGAATTAATCTTTCTACTAAAATTGTAGATAAATTAAAAAATAGGGATTGCTTGATTTTTACGAAATGCAGTGCTTATTTAGAGCACCAAAACAAAGAATCGATCCAGTTTGTGGAAAATCGCTTAGGAGAATGGACAAAAGAACAGATGGACAAAAGAAATGCACTAGTTTTTATTGGTGCGTGTGGAATTGCAGTAAGGGCAATCGCTCCTTATATTACAGATAAGCTTCATGACAGTCCTGTACTTGTAATGGATGAAAAAGGTCAGTATATTATTCCGATTTTGTCGGGACATATTGGGGGTGCGAATGAATTAGCACTTCTTTTAGCTGAAAAAATAGGAGCAAAACCGATTATTACGACAGCAACGGATATTAATCAAATATTTGCAGTAGATATGTTTGCAAAGAAAAATGGGCTTTTTATCGAAAACAAAGAAGGCATTGCAAACGTATCATCCAAATTGCTTGCAGGAAAGGATATTACAATGGCAATTGAGACAGGACATATAAAAGAAGGATGTGTGTTTCCTGCATATGTAAAAAAGATGGAATATCCGCCGAAAGAACCAGTTGATATTGTTGTTACGTCTCAAAACAAGATGTTTGATGCACAAATCTTATTAAGACCGAGAATGTATATAATTGGAATGGGGTGCAAGAAGGGAAAAGAAGCAGAAAAAATGGAACAGTTTATTAGACAGACAATGAATAAAATTGGTATTTCCATTATGCAGGTTGCAGCACTTGCCTCGATTGACCGAAAACGCGAAGAAGAAGGATTGAATGCATGGAGCAGAAAATGGAATATCCCATTTCTTACGTATTGTGCAGAGCAGCTGCAGAATGTAACAGGAACTGTTCATAAATCAGAGTTTGTAAAAATGAAAGTAGGAGTCGATAATGTATGCGAGCGGGCAGCATTAAAAGCAGCAGGATCAAAAGCAACGCTTATTTATGAAAAACATGCAGAAGACGGGATGACGATTGCGATAGCAAAAAAAGAATGGAGTGTGGATTTTCATGAAAAATAAAATCTTTATTGTAGGAATGGGACCAGGAAAAGAAGAAATGATGACAGAAGAGGCATTGGCAGTGTTAGAGCAGTCGGATGTGATCATTGGATATAGCGTATATTTGAATTTATTAGGGGAACGTTTTAAAGAAAAACAGTTATTATCCACTCCGATGCGCCAAGAAGTAGAACGGTGCAGGCTTTGTTTTGAACAAACGAAACAAGGAAAACAGACCGCTTTATTGTGTAGTGGAGATGCAGGGATTTATGGAATGGCATCATTGATGTATGAAATTGGAAAAGGGTATCCAGAAATAGAATTGGAAGTGATTCCAGGAGTGACTGCAGCAAGCAGTGGAGCAGCTGTTCTTGGAGCACCGCTGAATCATGATTTTTGTGTTATTAGCTTAAGTGATCTGCTGACTCCATGGGAATTGATTGAAAAACGTCTGCTTGCAGCGGCTGAGGGTGATTTTGCGATTGCAATTTACAATCCATCGAGTCATAAAAGAAAAGATTATTTGAAAAAAGCGTGTGATATTTTGATGCATAAAATAGAAGAAACACGTGCGTGTGGTTATGTGGAAAATATAGGACGAGAAGGCACGAAAGCAGTGACTTGTACGTTAAAAGAGTTAAGAGACAGAGAGGTTAATATGTTTACTACAGTATTTATTGGAAACTCTAATTCAGAAATAATCAATGGAAAGTTAATTACAAAACGAGGATATTCGATTAAAAAAAGAACGTGATTGAGCATTACAGATAGTTCGATTTTAATGTAAAGTTATCGAATTGTGGGTTTTTTTAATACTATTTGGAATGATTGAAAAATAGCAAGGAGGATTTGATTGAAAGAAATATTATTATTTGCCGGGACGACAGAAGGCAGAAAGCTGTCCGAATATCTGGCAGCATCAGGAATTACCCATACAATCTGTGTGGCAACTGAATATGGGGAAATTGTATTAAAAGAACATCCACTTGTGACAATACATCGTGGAAGAATGGATCAGGAACAAATGAGAGCTTTGATGCAAAGCGGACAATTTGCTGCTGTCGTAGATGCGACACATCCGTATGCCGAGCTTGTTACAAAGAATATAAAATTGGCGATGACTGGAATGGAACTTCCCTATTTGCGGCTCAAGAGGGAGCAAGGGACGGAACGAAAATGGGAAAATATTGTCTATTTTGATACAAATGAGGCATGTGCAAAGGCATTGGAAGCGATAAAAGGGAATATTCTTTTGACGACTGGAAGCAAGGAATTATCAAAATACTGCGTTTCAGAGCAGGTAAAACAGAGGCTTTATGTAAGAGTGCTTCCGAGTATAGAAAGCATTTCAATTTGTAAAGAAAATGGAATTCAAGGAAAACAAATTATCGCAATGCAAGGACCATTTACAGCAGCAATGAATGAAGCAGTCATTGGTCAGTATGAGATTTCTTGTCTTGTAACAAAAGAGAGTGGAGCATCTGGCGGATATGGAGATAAGCTTGAAGCGACGAAAAAGGCAAATATTCCAGTATTTGTAGTAAGACATAAAGAAGAAGAGGAAGGAGATTTATTTGAACAATTATGCGATAAGCTGGAAAGTATTTGTGGGAAGACTATTTTAAGGAATGGAACGTTTGAGATAATACTCGCTGGCGTTGGAATGGGGAATAAAAACAACTTGACAAGTGAAGTTCAGGAAGCAATTGAACAGGCGGATATTCTTCTTGGTGCAGAGAGAATGATCAGACCTTATCAGGCAAAATTAGAAAAACGTCCTTATTATCAGGCAAAGCAAATCATTCCTTATTTAAAAGAAATGAAACAGACAATACAAAATAGGAAGGTAGTCATTCTTTTTTCTGGAGATAGTGGGTTTTATAGTGGATGTGAATATTTGTATCATGCACTGTTAGAAGAAATCAATGCAAACAATCTGAATTCGTCTGTACGTATTTTGCCAGGCATTTCATCCGTTGCCTATCTGGCTGCTTGCGTTGGAGAAAGTTATCAAGATGCTGCTATTTGCAGTATGCATGGAAAAACATTATATAATTTGATTCATAAAATAAAAACAGAGCCAAAATTATTTTTGCTTATATCAAATGTGAGAGATGTCAATGAAATAGGATATATGTTGAAAAAAGCAAATTTAACAGAATGCCGTGTAATAATAGGATACCAGCTGTCATATGAAGAACAGCAAATTCAAGTGCTTACACCAAAAGAATGTTGTGAGCAAAAAAAAGAAGGATTATATACGTGTCTTATTAAAAATCCAAATCCCATGCCTAAAAAACTGACACATGGCATCCCAGACAGTCAATTCTTAAGAGAAAAAATTCCTATGACGAAAGAGGAAGTAAGAGAAATCAGTATTTGCAAATTAAAGTTATATCAAGAAGCGGTTGTATATGATATTGGCAGTGGAACTGGCTCTATTGCGGTTGAAATAGCAAACCTTTCTGATAAAATACAAGTATATGCATTGGAACAGAAAAAAGAAGCGGTTTCTTTAATTGAGAAAAACAAACAAAAATTTGAACTGCAAAATATAACAGTGATTGAAACAAAAGCACCCGAAGGGTTAAATCAACTGCCAAAGGCTACTCATGCATTTATAGGAGGAAGCAGCGGAAAGCTAAGACAAATATTGAATGAATTGTATCATATTAATAATACAATGCGTATCGTAATAAATGCTGTTAGTATGGAGACTATTTGTGAAATAAAAGAAATTTTGTCCACATATCCAATTGAAGCAGAAGAAATCGTGCAAGTGCAAGTCAGCCGAGCAAAGAAAGCAGGAAATTATCATCTTATGCAGGCAGAAAACCCTGTTTGGATATGTGCATTTCAATGGACTCAAACCAAGGAAACGATAGGATTATAAACAAGCAGTAAAGCGAATGATAAAGATTGGTGGAGAGGAAGATATCAAATATGAAATTAAACCGAGTGATGATTGCCGCACCGAAAAGTGGGAGCGGAAAAACGACAATAACTTGTATGATATTGCAGGCATTGAAAGACAGAGGAGAACAAGTTGTTTCCTATAAATGTGGACCCGATTATATTGATCCGATGTTTCATCAAAAAGGAATCGGAGTACCTTCTAAAAATTTGGATACATTTTTTACTAATGAAGAGATGACGAAAGCATTGTTTTTAAACGATAGAACGGAACAAGAGATTGCAGTGCTGGAAGGTGTGATGGGATTATTTGACGGACTTGGAGGAATCAGAGAAGAAGGTTCGTCATATCATTTAGCAAAAGTAACAAAAACGCCAATTATCCTTGTAGTAGATGCAAAAGGAATGGGACGTTCCATTCTTGCACTTCTTGGAGGATTTCTTTCCTATGATAAAGAGCATTTAATTCAAGGCGTGTTATTCAATCGAATGTCAAAAGGGTATTTTGAAATAATAAAGCCATTGATAGAACAGCAGTTGAAGCTTTTGGTTATTGGGTATTTTCCTGAGCAAAAGCAGTTTCATATAGAGAGCAGACATTTAGGATTAATTATGCCAAATGAAATCACAAATATAGAGAAACAACTTCAAAAAGCATCCGAACAATTTATAAAAACAAATTCATTGGAAATGATTATGGAAATTGCGCAGCGTGCGCCAGAGCTAGAAAATGACCCGAAATGGAATGGTATCTTAGAAGAAGAACCATTTACAGTTCAAAAACCAGTTATTGCAGTGGCAAAAGATGAAGCATTTTGCTTTTTTTATGAGGATAATCTGCTGATGTTAAAAAAGTATGGGGCACAGATTAAATTTTTTTCGCCAATTCATGATAAAAAATTGCCAGAAGGCTGTAATGCACTTTTGCTCGGTGGTGGGTATCCAGAATTGTATGCAAAAGAATTGAGTTCTAATCGTTGTATGTGTGAAGCGATCAAACAGGCGGCAGACAATGGAATGCCAATCGTAGCAGAATGCGGTGGGTTTATGTATTTGCATTCAAGAATGACAGACAAAGAGGGAACTACATACGAAATGGCGGAAGTGATTGACGCAGATTGTTTTTATACAGGCAGATTAGTACGGTTTGGATATATTGAAATAGAAGAAAAAACGAGTTATTTTTTGCCAGAAGGAGAGCGAATTCGAGGGCATGAATTTCATTATTATGACAGTACATGCAATGGAGACGACTGCACAGCAATCAAGCCAGTTACAGGGAAGAAGTATTCTTGTGTGATTGAACAGGAAAATCGTTGGATTGGATTTCCCCATTTATATTATCCATCTCATCCGTTCTTTGCTAAAGTATTTGTTAAAAAAGCTGAAAAATACAAAAAGGAAAGTTGTTTGTTTCCAATATAATACCAATGTTTTAAAGGCATACGTTTTATATAATTTATGAAACGTATGCCTTTATGACCTTACTATTATATTACTGTGGCATAGATTCCACTACTGCGGTTCCAAAAAACTGTAAGAGATGAAAATTTGGCTCTGGACTGTCAATAGGATAGGCAGAGGCATAATGTTCAATTTCTGGTGTTTCAGAAATTTTAAAGAAATTGCAAGTGAAGGAAAAGCCTTCTTGTATTGTATCTATTTTGTAGTAATGTCGAATTAATATTTCTGGAATCCATGTACAAACCGTCCAGTGATCATCAAACCGTTCTGCTTTACAGCCGCAGGAATATACTTCGGAATCTGGCAGGAAACTGCGGTTAAAACGACCAGTTCCATGCTGAATCAAAAGTGCTCCATTCGCATTCATTTCGAAGTTTAAATAACTAGCATCACTGGAGGTAGGTTCAAAGCAAAAAAAGCCTTCCATAGCACTATCTTTGTACACCATAGAATTTGAACCAAATGCCTTGCGCATCGGATTGGATTCGCAGCAATACATTTTTAAGAAAAATCCCTTGTCTGGGACATAGCCAAGACGTCCTGTTGTCTTTGGCTTGTAAACACAATTCCAGCGAAATTTATCTACTGGAAAGACAGGACATTGTTCGATTTCTTCTTCACTGGAAATAATAAAAACAGGATAATGGACGTTCATTAAAAGTTCCTCTAAAACAAAATTTTAGTCTAATAAAACACATTCAGAAAAATAATGTGTAGTTTATATGGTAAATTTATAGAATGGAGTGAATGAATAATCCACTTCTTAATTTTGGTTCAAACCAAGTTGACTTTGGAGGCATGAGCTGCTTATGATCTGCAACTGCAAACAATTCTTGAATTGAAGTTGGATACATTGAAAATGCAACAGTCATATCCTCATGACAGCGGCGTTCCAATTCTTTCGTTCCTCGAATTCCTCCGATAAAGCCAATTCGTTTATCTGTACGAAGATCTCCAACTTTTAAAATTGGAGTTAAAATGTAGTCATCCAAAAGAGAAACATCCAAACCTTTAATCGGATCATCACTGAAAAACTCTGGAAGAAGCTCTAGTTCATACCATTGGTTATTTAAAAACATACCAAAATGACCTTTTTGGGAAGGAACAACGGCATCTGGTTTTGCAGTAACTAAAAAATGCTTGCAAAGAGTAGAGAGAAACACTTCTGTTGTAAGTCCTGCAAGATCTTTTACTACACGATTATAAGGAAGAATGAGCAGTTCATCATCTGGAAATAAAACAGAGAGAAAATAATTAAACTGTTCTTTTCCCGTATAGTTTGGAACTCGTTTTCTGCGTTCCAATCCAACATGAACAGCAGAAGCGGCACGATGATGACCATCTGCGATATATGTATGAGGAATAGATGCGAAAGCGGATTCTAGTGTTTGAATATCAGTGTGGTCTGATACTTTCCATACGACGTGATGAATTTGATCATCACTGACAAAATCATAAATTGGCGCAGTAGTTTTTTGTTTCGCAACAACAGTGCGGATTACATCATTGGCACGATACGCTAAAAAAATTGGACCAGTCTGAGCACTGCAAGTATCGACGTGACGAATACGATCGAGTTCTTTTTCCGCACGTGTATTTTCATGGCGAAGAATCGTACCATCGGTATAATCATCAATTGAGCAGCATGCAACGATACCAGTCTGTGTTCTGCCATTCATTGTCTGCTCATAAATATAGTAGCATTGATCTGGATCAACGAAAAACGTACCATCATTGATTCGCTCATGGAGTAAATCTCGTGCTTTTTCGTAAACACATTTGTCATACATAGAAACAAAGTCGTCAAACTGTGTTTCCGCACGGTCAATTGCAAGGAATGAGAGCGGATTTTTCGAGACGACTTCATAGGCTTCTTTTCGATTATATACGTCATAAGGAAGAGCTGCCACCTGTTTTGCAACAGAGGCAGCTGGTCTTATGGCTGAAAAAGGTTTTACAATAGCCATAATATTCCTTTCTATTATTTTGCGATAATACGTACTTTTAATACTGCACTCATATCGGACAGCTTTTCTAAGTATTCTGGTGGAATTGGATGGTCTAAGTCAAAGATTGCATAGGAATAAGCACCACGGCTCTTAGAAACCATATCACGAATGTTTACATCTGCTTCACCAAGGATGCTTGTAAAACGTCCAATTACGTTTGGAACATTGCGGTGTGCAATACAAACACGTACAACGCCTTCTGGAACAACACCAAGATCACAAGCTGGATAGTTGACAGAGTTTGTGATATTACCATTTTCAACATAATCCATTAACTCTTTGACAGCCATCACTGCACAGTTATCTTCGGATTCTTCTGTGGATGCACCAAGATGTGGGATAGCAACGGTATTTGGCATATTTGCACTCTTTGCATTAGGGAAATCAGTAACATATTTCTTTACTTTTCCAGAAGCAAGTGCTTCTGCCATATCATCATCATTTACAAGAAGGTCTCTTGCAAAGTTTAAAATAATTACACCATCTTTCATCTTTGCGATTGTTTCTTTATTGATCATACCTTTTGTACTGTCTAACAATGGTACATGAACAGTAATATAATCACAGTTTTCATAAATTGTGTCATTATCTTTTACAACATGAATGTCACGAGATAAATTTAATGCGTGTTCTACAGATAAATATGGATCACATCCATATACTTCCATACCGAGACGGTTTGCTGCATTAGCAACTAAAACACCGATTGCACCAAGACCAATGACACCGAGCTTCTTGCCAGCGATTTCTGTACCAGCAAATTTCTTTTTGCTCTTTTCTACTGTCTTATTAATAGTTGGATCGTCTTTATTTTCCTGAACCCAGTTTGCACCGCCAATGATATCTCTTGCACCAAGAAACATACCTGCTAATACTAATTCCTTTACACCATTTGCATTTGCACCTGGAGTATTGAATACAACAATACCCTGATCTGCACATTTATCCAAAGGAATATTGTTTACACCGGCACCAGCTCTTGCGATCGCAAGCAGAGACTGTGGCAGTTCTAAGTCATGAACAGAAGCACTACGGACAAGGGCTGCGTCCGCCTGTGCAAAATTATCGGTTATTTCATAATTATCTGTTAATAAATCCATACCTACATTGGAAATTGGATTTAAGCATTTAATTTTAGCCATAATTACAGATTCTCCTCTTCAAATTTCTTCATAAATGCAACGAGAGCTTCTACTCCTTCGATTGGCATTGCATTATAGATACTTGCACGCATACCGCCAACAGTACGGTGTCCTTTTAAGTTTACAAATCCAGCAGCTTCAGCTTCTTTTACGAACTTAGCGTCTAAATCTTTGTCACCTGTTACAAATGGTACGTTCATTAAAGAACGGGACGCTGGTTCTACTGTACCGTGGAACATCTTACTCTGATCTAAATAGTCATATAAGATAGCAGCTTTCTTTTCATTATATTCTTTCATTGCACTAAGACCGCCGCGCTTCTTTAACCATTTGAACACTTTACCGCAAATATAAATGCCGTAGCAAGGTGGTGTATTGTATAAAGAATCTGCATCAGCATGAGTCTTATACTGAAGCATCGTTGGTGTGCCAGGAAGTACATCTTCTGTAATTAAATCTTCACGAATAATTACAATAACAACACCTGCAGGTCCGATATTCTTTTGAACACCGCCGTAGATCACGCCATATTTGGTTACATCAACTGGTTCAGATAAAAAGCAAGAAGAAACGTCGGCAACTAATGTCTTGCCTTTTGTATTTGGAAGTTGTTTAAACTTTGTTCCATAAATGGTATTATTTTCACATATATATACATAATCAGCATCTTCACTTACAGGCAGGTCGCTGCAATCTGGAATGTAAGAGAATGTTTTATCTGCACTAGAAGCAATACAATTTGCTTTTCCATACTTTTGTGCTTCTTGATATGCTTTCTTTGCCCACTGACCAGTTACAATATAGTCAGCAACTTTGTTTTTCATTAAATTCATTGGAATCATAGCAAACTGCTGAGAAGCTCCACCCTGTAAAAATAATACTTTATAATTATCAGGAATATTCATTAATTCTCTCAGATCTGCCTCAGCTTCTTTAATAATCTTATCGTATACCTTGGAACGATGGCTCATTTCCATAACGGACATGCCGCTTCCCTCGTAATCTAACATTTCAGCAGCAGCTTCTTTTAAAACTTCTTCTGGAAGCACTGCAGGTCCAGCAGAAAAATTATATACTCTACTCATTCCAAATCACCCTCCTAAAAATCTTGTTTTGTGACAGTAGCGTCACGTTTGTTGATTTCTTTTTCATCTATGTAACCAGAAAATATGTATTATAGTTTATCTGGCTGACCTTAAAAGAATCAATATACCCATTCTAGTAGCAAAATATGGATTCGTCAAGAGTTTATTTATTACTTTATCAAGTAAAAGTTAAAAAAATAACAAAATCAACATTGACTAAAACTATAAAAATGCCAATAAAAGGATGATTTGTGTCCAGAAATTCACAAAATAAACATACAATACACACAAATTCATAGCATAACGTTCACAATTTCGCATTAAACTGTGAAAGAATGAAACAAATATTTTAGGAGGAAAATTATAATGATTGAAGTAAAAAATTTGGTCAAAAAATATGGAAATCATATTGCAGTAGACCATTTGAGCTTCACCGTACAGGACGGTCAGATTTATGGATTTTTAGGACCAAATGGTGCAGGAAAATCTACAACGATGAATATTATGACCGGATATATTGGAGCAACCGAAGGAGAAGTAATAATTAATGGACATAATATTTTAACAGAACCAGAAAAAGCAAAGCGTTCTATTGGATATTTGCCGGAGATTCCTCCACTTTATGTGGATATGACAGTGCTTGAATATTTAACATTTGCGGCAGAACTGAAAAAAATAAAGGCATCCGAACGTAAACAGGCAATCGAACAGTCGATACAGCTAACAAAACTTGATGATGTAAAACATCGGCTTATAAAAAATCTCTCAAAAGGTTACAAGCAAAGAGTAGGACTTGCACAGGCTGTATTAGGAATGCCAGATGTGATTGTATTAGATGAGCCTACGGTTGGTCTCGATCCAATTCAGATTATTGAAATTCGTGATCTGATTAGAGAACTGGCAAAACGGCATACGGTCATATTAAGTTCTCATATTTTGTCAGAAGTAAGTGCGGTGTGTGATCATATTATGATTATTTCTCATGGAAAACTTGTTGCAAGTGATACACCAGATAATCTCATGCAGATGATGAAAGGTGGTCATACATTAGAAGTTGTCGTCAAAGGAGATAAACAGCAGGTACGGGCAGTGTTGGATTCTTATGATTACGAAGAGTTAGAACATGCAGATATATGTGACGGCGAAGAAGACGGCACAACTGCAGTTTCGTTTCCGATTGGAGCTGAACAGAGAGATTATGATATAAGAGAAGTAGTATTTTATGCATTTGCCCAAAATAGATGTCCAATTGTAATGATGCAGTTAAAGAAAGCCTCTTTGGAACAAGTATTTATGGAATTGACGATGGATGAAGCGAAAGAAAATGATAAAAACAATGATATAAGAGAAGAAGCAGAGCAAAAAGCAGAACGCTTACTAGAAGAGGATGAAAAGTCGGAACAGGAGGATCAAGAGAATGAGAGCGATTTATAAAAGAGAATTAAAATCCTATATGACATCTATGATCGGTCCATTGGTTATTGCAGCATTAACTGTAGTGACAGGAATTTATTTTAGTGTATATAACTTAAGAGTTGGATATCCGTATTTTTCCTATGTACTGGGCGGATTATTGTTTATTTTCCTTCTGGTTGTTCCAGTTCTTACGATGCGTTCACTTGCAGATGAGAGACGCTCAAAGACGGATCAGCTATTATTAACTGCACCAGTCAGTGTTGGAAAGATTATAATGGGAAAATATTTTGCAATGGTTACGATTTTTGCAATTCCTATTTTGATTTTTTGCCTTTGTCCTCTTATTATTAAGACAGGAGGAACGGCATATTTAAAGGCAGATTATGCATCGTTGCTTGCATTTTTCTTATTAGGCTGTGTTTATCTTGCAATCGGCATGTTTATTTCTTCCTTAACAGAAAGCCAGATTATTGCAGCAGTCGGTACATTCGGAGTGTTGTTATTTTTCTATTTATTAGATGGAATAGTTGGAATGCTGCCAACAACTGCAATGTTTTCTTTCCTTGCAATGTTTATAATTTTATTTGTGATTTGTCTGATTTATTATGGAATGACAAAAAATTGGGTGGCAGCAAGTGGAATCGCAGTAGTAGGTGCCGTAGTATTAACGACTCTCTATATAGTTAATAATACAATGTTTGAGAGCGCATTATCCAATCTCTTATCTGCAATTTCCATCAATACAATTATCGAAACATTTATTAATGACCATGTATTTGATGTCATAGGACTTGTCTATTATATTTCTCTTTCATTTGTATTTCTTTTCTTATCATCACAAATGATTCAGAAACGCAGATGGAGTTAGGAGGAGGAAGAGATGAATAAAATAAAAAAATTATTTTCAAATTCACAGTTTCAGCATGGAAATTACAGTGCAGTATTAATTGCAGTTGTTATTGCTATTGCAGTTGTAGTAAATATGCTTGTTCGTCAGCTTCCAGGAAGTATGACGAATCTGGATATGAGTGATACATTAATTTATAGTGTCGGTGACACGACAAAACAGATGCTTGCAAATCTGCAAAAAGATGTAAGCGTAAAAGTAATTGCGGAAAATGGAACAGTTGACACAAGAATTGAAACATTTTTGCAAAATTATGCCGATTTCTCAAAACATGTCACAGTGCAGTATATAGATCCAGTGCTGCATCCATCTGTGCTGACAGACTATAATGTACAAAAATATAGTATTGTAGTAGAGTGTAGTGAAACGGGACGCACGAAAGTAATTGATTTTGGCGATATTATTGTGTATGATCAATATTCTTATTATCAAACGGGATCTGTGAAAGAGAAGGAATTTGATGGGGAAGGTCAGCTCACAAGTGCGATTGATTACGTGACAAGGGATAGTTTAAGAAAAATTTATTTATTAAATGGACATGATGAAGCAGCATTTTCTTCGGCAGTAAAAGACTTGACGGATAAGGCAAACTTTGAAACTGCATCTTGGAATATTTTGACAGATGGAGCAATTCCAGAAGACTGCAGCTTATTAATTCTCTATGCACCGACAAAGGATTTATCGGATGATGAGAAGACAACTCTGATTAATTATGTAAATTCTGGAAAAAATCTTATGATTTTGCCATCTGTTACAATGGAAAATCTGGAAAATTTAAATTCATTGATTCGTGAGTATGGATTAGAATTTATGAATACTTATGTAGGAGATGAGAAACGCTATTATCAAGGAATGAGAAGTCCTTACCATTTCTTCCCGACAGTAATTTCCTCTTCTGTAAATATCGATTCTGATGCGATGTTGTTTGTAACGGCAGTTGGCTGTATGAGACAGGTCGAACAACCAGCATCTGATCTGAAAATTGAGCCATTTTTAACAACATCCGAACAAGGATTTTTACTTGACAAAGAGACAGAAGCTAAAAAAGAAGGAAGCGAAGGAACGTATCTTCTCGGTGCAGCAGTGACAAAAACAATTGATGAAAATACAAGTGGAAAGTTAATTGTTCTGACTGCAGATACATTGATTCATGAGACAATTACATCAAGCTTTAAAAACTTAGACAACTTAAATGAGTTTACAAATATGTTGACATGGTATTTTGACGATGCAAGTAATATTTCTATTCCAGCAAAGAGCTTGGAAGTCCCATATAATACGTTTGTCTCAATTGGCGGATGGAGTTTCTTGTTTATTGGGGTGATTCCATTGGCAGTGCTGATCAGCGGATTTGTCGTATGGCTCAAGCGAAGAAAAGTATAAAATATGGAGGAGTAACATTGAGAAAGAAAAATATAACGCTGCTTGTACTTGTCGTAGTTCTTGCAGTGCTTTGCGCAGGCTATGTCGGTGTTGTCAAATATAAGGAGGTACAAGACCAAAAACAGCAGGATGCGTCAAAGGCAGAACAAGAAGCAAATAAAATTGTATTAAATCAGATGGATACTATTACAAATATTGCCATTCATAGTGCAGATGGCAATCTGGCATTTTCTTATCGGGATGACACATGGCATTACGATGGAGATGAAGCATTTCCTCTGAATGTAAATAAAATTAATTTGATTCAAAATAATTTGAATCCTTTAGAAGCGACAAGAAAATTAGAGGAAAAAGAAGATCTTGTCAGCTACGGTTTGACGGCACCGATGAAAACAGTGACAATCACAGATGGTTTAGGAAACCAGAAAATATTAAATATCGGAAGTCAAAATGAATATACTGGCAATTATTATATAAGTGTCAGTGGTGATGATAATGTTTATACAGTTGGAACAACAGTAATCGATAGCTTAAATATTACATTGGACGATTTGCTTCAGCTTGATACACTCCCATCATTGAGTGAATCAAATATTACGCAAATTGAGTGGAAGACATCCACTGACAGTGTAATTTATAAAAAAGAAGAGCGTGTAAAGGAAACAGAAGCACAGACTGAAGCAAGCACAGAGGCAGCACAGTCTGATGAATCACAGTCTTCAGATTCAAGTGAGGAAACAGAAATTGTCTGGACGGAAACAAGAAACGGTACAGCGGCAGATTTAAGTGACAGTACAAAAGTGACCGATGCAATTCGTGTGATTGGGGAGCTTTCAATTTCTTCTTGTGAAAATTATAATGTCAGTGAGGAACAGCTTGCAGCGTATGGTCTTGATGAAGGAGTTTGCAAAGAGGTGATCATTACGTACAACGATATGACATCGGAAACACAAGAAGAAAAGACAGTGACATTGCATATTGGAAATCTGTCGGAGTCAGAATCTTCTTCATATTGTGTAAGAGTGAACGATTCCAAACAAGTAAGCCGAATTTCAGCGTCTCAGATTGACAGTATTATGAGCGATTTGCAGCAAGTGGGACAGCCAATCGAAGTGACAGTTCCAGAAAGCGAATAATCACGAATAAGTTTTTTTATTTCGCATATACTACCTTTGACGGTTTTTAATCAATATTTCGTATAGAAAGGATAATTGTGAAATGAAAAAAAGAATTTTTATTATGTTAGTATTAGCAATGGTTACAGTGGCTGCAATTACTGGTTGTGGAAACATGAGAAATGGTAATACGGGCACAAACAGTATGAAGCCAACGAATGGCACAAACGAAAATACAACGATGGAACGAGACTACAGAGAGAGTGATGGAATGAATTCTACATCAAGAGATAATAATGGAACGAATTCTGTATCAACGGATAATAATGCATCAAGAGATAATAATAATCGATCTAGTGATGGCGTTGTCGGAGATGTCTTGACCGATGCCGCCAATGGCGTAAAAAATATTGGAAATGATATAGAAAGCGCAATGGATGGAACAAATGCATCAGAAACCGTTACAACGGATACAACAAATACACAACGTTCGTCAGGGTATTAAAGATAATAGAATACGTATGGAGGGATCGTATGATCCCTCCATATTGTTTGAAATAATAAAACTAGGTAATTGACTGTTAGTTAGCTTGATTTGGAGAAATAGCTTCCCTATCACGCAAGCTCCACAGATGTTAATATCTTTTTTTCATATGCTTGATCCAGAGAAATAGTTTCGCCATCACCTGTATAGTTTAAAATTTTTTCAATTGTGTTTGTTACATTATGATAGGCATCTAACTGATTTTTTAAATAAACTACACCAGCTGCCTGTAAATGATAATAAATTCGCTCTTGACGCTTTCCGCTTTTGACAGGGTATTCGGAAATATAGCTTTTTTCTAGTAACTTATATAAAGTTGGATATAGAAAACCCGATGGTACGATAATAACGTCCTCGGATTGTTTTTTCATAATTTGAGTTAATTGATATCCGTAGCAGTCATGGTTAGACAATAATTGTAAAACCAGCATCTCTAAAGATCCTTTTTTTAAATTATCTTCCGGTTTCATAGTATCCTCCTATATGCCTTATTATAGCATAATTTCAAAAAAATAATAAATGAAATTTTCATAATAAGATGAAAAAATAGAAAAAAGCAAAACAAGTATATAATAAAAACAAAACAGAATAGTTGTCAATGAATGAAAGTGATGTATAATAAAATAATAGAATGATACCAGGGTCAAAAGGTCATGCTTTTTCATGCTTGCATGAAAAAGCATGATTTTGGGACCCGCAAAACATGAGAAAGTAGCCCGATTAGGGTGAATTTCGAATGTCTCTAGGATTGCGAGAACACATAGTGCGGAGCAATCCGTAGGTATCATGGGGTCAAACTATCTTTTGACCCCAACATCATAGAATAGTTGTATAAGTACAGATGCACAATAGTTTATATGATTGAAGAAAAATGTAATCAGTATATAGATTGTTAGATTGAAGCTTTTGCAATACGAAAGCATAGGTGTGTTTAGTTTAATATAAAGGTAATGGAGTACAAAGCACATGAGAACAAATGAGACAAGGGAATGGATGCAGAGACAAGAACTATTTTCTCCAGAGCGGTTAATAACACTCTCACAACAACAGTTAGTTGAGACGATTTTTGATATTGGGCAAGGGGAAAGTATAGAACTGTGGATGAGAAAAGAGCAAAATTACCAGAAAGAATTAAAGCCAGAGGTACAATTTTGTAGTAAAGAAAAGCGATTCATTAACAGTAATTATTTAAAAAAATGCACAAAAAAAGAATTTGATATACGAAAAAAAGAGATATGGACGTGTTTTCAGCGGGGATTTGCAGTAATAATAGACAAAGGATGTCTGAAAACAGAAGAAGATTATGAGATATTTGATCGGCGTTTATTTCAGGCAATGGGAATGAATGCATATTTTGAATGGATTCATGAATATCTTTATTGGATTGCACCCGATCAATTTAGCATTTGGCATAGTCAAGAATGGCAGAGGCATATTTTATTTGCACATGGAATCCATCCGAGTTGCTTTTTTTATGGAAGAAGCGGGCAGATTTGTCTGCTGGCAAGGAAAATGAGGACTACAATGGAGCAGTTTGCAGTGCATTGTTATAATAAATTTGGCGAAGTGCGCCAATTTTTCCGGATTGGAACATCGGATCAGGGAGAGGACTATTTTCTGGAATGGAAGGAAAATCATATTGCAGCGATTGGATGGAGTGATCTTGGACCATTGGAACAATATGCAGAGTCCGAACAGTTAAACAAAAGAGAACTAAAGGGAAAGTTAGAACAGTTGTATTATCCAGGAGTCAAGCAGCTGGCATCTCGAAAAGCAAGAGAACTGATAAACTTTTATCAGGCATCGAATCATTGTATTTTTGTAGCAATGCGAGGAGAACAGTTGTTGGCACTTGGAGATCAAGTCGGTGCGTATTATTATAATCAGAGTGTAAAATTTTCACATAGAAAGCCAATTCAATGGCATTGCTGTTTTCAAGATGGAGAGAAACTTCCAAATAAATCAGAAGGACTTCGCACGTCCTTTTATGAATTGAAAGATGAAGAAAATCTTCTCTATTTGTATCAGAAATATTATAAAGAAGTCGATCAAACTGAGAAAATAGACTGTCTAGAGAAGGAGAGTAACACAAGTTTTGAATTTAAACAAATGACAAAACGAGAAAAAAGAAAGGATCCTATTTGTCCATTGAATCAGATTCTTTATGGACCGCCAGGAACAGGGAAAACATATGCAACGGTTGAGTATGCATTGGCAATTATACAAAACCGTCAGGTAGATCATTCGATACAGACAGAAGAACAACGAGAACAAAAAATGAGGCAATATCACGAACGAGTACAGGCAGGGCAAATTGTATTTACAACATTTCATCAAAGCTATGGATACGAAGAATTTGTTCAAGGAATTCGTCCTGATATTCACCGCGAGACAATTCAATTTCAAAAGAAAGATGGAGTGTTTAAAGTAATTTCAGATCGTGCGTTGGAGCATCCAGAACAAAAGTATGTGTTAATTATAGATGAAATTAATCGTGGAAATATATCAAAAATATTTGGAGAACTAATTACATTAATTGAAGAAGATAAACGATTAGGAGAACTGAATGAACTGACTATTACTTTGCCGTCAGGTGACCGATTCGTTGTGCCAAATAATCTTTATATTATCGGTACAATGAACTCCGCAGATCAGTCAATTTCTATTATGGATACTGCATTGCGAAGAAGATTTCAATTTATTGAAATGCTGCCGCAGGCAGAAAAAATTCAAAATAAAACACTCCGCCATGTGTTCCAGACGTTAAATCAATATTTGAAAAAACAGCTGAGAATAAGTGATCTTTTAATTGGACATTCTTTTTTTATGAACCGGACAGAAGATGATTTGGGAGCAATTTTTAATCAGATGATTATACCGCTGTTATATGAGTATTTTTACAGAGAAGAAGATAAAATAAGAGAGGCGTTACAATGCCTGAAACAAACAAATTTTTCTATTGATGAGAACTATACAGGGCGGATTCATATAAAAAGAAACGAACAAAACAGCAAAAAGTAATTTTATTTAAACTACCTTATAAGCAGTTGGAGGATTAAA
The DNA here is from genome assembly GCA_022778745.1 of Clostridiales bacterium. Taxonomy (GTDB): domain Bacteria; phylum Bacillota; class Clostridia; order Lachnospirales; family Lachnospiraceae; genus Fimimorpha. Next base: position 7,070 of record JALFSR010000037.1, on the reverse strand, counting down.
ATGAATGGATTTGAGTTTGAGATAATTCAAACAGTGCAGCTTCCAAAGGCATGGCAGCAAAAAGAGGCACAGAAGCAGCTGCAGCAATTCTTGCAGAGAAGCTGGCAGGAGCGGACGATATTTTATTTCGATGAAGAGACAGGAACACAGCAGAAATTTATTGACTTTGATCGAAGGGACGGCATAAAACTGCAAAATTATATTGGAAGTATTTCTTTCCTTGGGGAAGAAATGACCATTTTTCCAAAATTATTTCAGATTGAAAAGGGAATGAAAAAGGAAGAGCTTGCCCCATCTATGCTTGCAAGAAACATTTCATTTTGGCTTGGATATTGTGAGAAGACACGATTTCCATTTTTTTCGGTGTATGATTCTCTGCGTGGAAAAGAAAATTTCTTTGAATTATTGATTACACTTTATGCTTCCTATACAAGACAGACGATTGATCGAGAACCATACTTAGAATATAAAACAATGGAACAAAAGGGAAGCTTTATAAAAGGAAAAATCCGTACAAATGAATATTTTTCTCATCAATATCCAAATGGGGCATGGAATCAAGTTCCGTATGAATATTCTGAATTAACGATGGATCATCCATTGAATCAAATTATTAAGCAGACATGTGAATTATTAATTGTTCGTACAAAAGAGGAGGAAAATCGAAGAATATTAAATCAAATTTTATTAAAGCTGACACCAGTGAGTAAAAAGAATTGGACGCCCGATGAGTGTGACCGAATTGTACTTCCTATTCATCATAAAGCATATCAGATTGTACTAGATATGAGTAAAATGTTTTTGCGTTCCCTTGGCAATGCGATGGAATGTGGGAAGAAACAGTCGTATTGCTTTTTATTTCCAGCAGAATTATTGTTTGAGTCATTTGTCAGCGGATTTTTAAGACAATGTCTCCCAGACAATATCTCAATGATCACACAGACAACGGATCAGTATTTAGCAAATTTATTGATAAATGGGAGGGATATGGGACAGGCTTTTCGGCTGCGAGAAGATATTGTGCTGAAAAATAAAGAAAATATCGTCATAGTAGATACAAAATACAAAGAGATTTTACCATTTGCTGAGGAAACAAAGTATTGTCATAATAAACGATTCGGGATTTCTGATCAGGATATTCGTCAGATTGCAGTTTATGCAGTAAAAAGAAATGCAAAACATGTATTTTTAATTTATCCATTGCTCTGGAAAGAGCAACTTGTGCAAACAGAAATTGACTACCACATTCAGTTTTCAGAAAGGCAGCCAATTGATTTAAAAATATTAAAAGTTCCATTTTTAATCCAGGACAACGAGAATCAGACAAAAATAAAATTGATTCAAAGCTTAGAAAAAATAATAAGAGAAGTATGCTGATTATTATGTGGAAAAAATAGAATTAAGATAGAGTTCCATTATTATGGAAATTATAGTACAATTAAAATATTTTTATAAAGAGCTTTTAAAGTAATTAGTAATTGGGACCCAAACACAAATCCATAATATAAGAAACTGTCACGATAAGAGTAAATTCTGCAAGATATAGTTATCTATCCGAATTAGAATAACTATATATGATTGCAGCTTAATGAAACAGGTCTGTGCAAAAATTCTATAATAATAAAATAATAAAGGATGGAACAATGAAAAAATGGATAATAGGCTGCATCTTTGTAATGTTAGTATTGTCGGGATGCAGTCTTAAGATGACAACAGAGGAGAAGCTTGCTTTGTATGGAGGAAACTCCGTACAGCTAACACAGGGAATGGAAGGAATTCAAATTGAGCAACTGGCATCGAATCAAGTACCGCAGCTAACAACTGATTTATTGGAATATCCAGCAGAGTTAATTGGAAAGATATTTTTAGGATTATCTGTAGAAGAAACGAAACAAAAAGTAAGGGAATACTACGAATATCTTTTGCGTGAGCAAAATTTAACAGAGGAAATGGCAAAAGAGGTAGAAGCGGGAATTGCACTATCAAAGGGAGATGCCACCGTGACGTGTTCACAGACATGGATGACGTTTAAGGGATTTACAAATGCAGATCGATATGCACTGACCGTTTATACTATAAATCGATTGTATCAACCAGATATCAGTGGAGTGGAAAATCCAGTAAATTTCCATTATCGGCATTTAAGCAGTGCTTTTTCAGATCAAGAGCTAGAAGGAGGAACAAAGGAAGCAGCAAAAGCAGCCTGCGATCCAATTGCTGGGGCATTGGGGTTTTTTAGCGAAGAGACAGAAATCTATACAATGGATGGAGAGAGTATGAATCGCATTCAAAAGCTTGCAAAGGTGCCATCATTGGATACAGAAACGGATGAATCTGGAAATATAGTAGGAAAACTAAAGCCGTGGAGAACAGAGCAGGGAGCCTATTTATTACTGTATAAAAAGGGCATTAATGGTAAAATAATAGAATCCATTGCCTCAGAAAATATATTACTTCTTATCTATCATCCAAATCGGGGCTTGCTGTTTGCGGAAGAGATCAATGGAGTAAATGGTATGAATATAATGGATGAATCTATTCAGACAGTGATGTCTGGAGAAGAAGCTGGAATTATTATTGAGAATCCAGGGTTTTTGCCGAATTATTCTGGATTTAAAAATTTGCAGTTATTGGCAATGATTCAAAATAAGATTGGAAAAGAGAAAATAAAAGAAGCGATTCGTATGGTTGGTCTAGATCCAGATAGTAAAAAACATGTAGGAAAATACTCTCTTGGAATGAGACAAAGGCTTGGCTTGGCTCAGGCATTGATGGAAGATCCCAAAATCGTGCTATTGGATGAACCAATGAATGGATTGGATAATGAAGGTGTGGCAGAAATTAGAAAACTAATTTTGAATTTAAAAGAGCGAGGAAAATTAATTATTATTGCAAGTCATACAAAAGAAGATATTGAGTTGCTTTGTGATCAAGTATTTTATATGGATCATGGAAAAGTGATACGAGTAGAAGAAAAATCGGATAAAGAATAGGCAATGCTTGGAATAATATGTAGGGAAATTGTTAAAAAAATAGAAATAATGGTTTGCTCTATTTAAATTGTTATGGCTTTTGTGAAGAAACTGTAAGAAATTTATAGGCACGATTTCAGTGACCAACAAAGGTTGCTAGAACCGTGCCCTTATGATTTTTTGCATAGGTTGTTTATTCAATGGAGTATTATATTTTTATTTTGCAGCAGTCCCAGTGTATTGGTCATCAATTATTTTTCAATTTCTCGAATTAAATTGATCATTTCAATTGCGCCAACTGCACAGTCGTAACCTTTGTTTCCTGCTTTTGTGCCAGCACGTTCAATTGCCTGTTCGATATTTTCTGTTGTGAGAATGCCAAACATAACTGGAATATCGCTGCTTAAAGAAACGGAAGCAATTCCTTTTGATACTTCATTGCATACATAGTCGTAGTGGCTTGTGCTTCCGCGGATGACGCAGCCGAGGCAGATAACGGCATCGTATTTTTTGCTTTTTGCCATTTTGGATGCGATCAGAGGAATCTCAAATGCTCCTGGAACCCATGCAACGTCGATGCAGTCTTCGGATACATCATGACGTTTTAATGCATCCAATGCTCCTCCAAGAAGTTTTGATGTGATAAATTCATTAAAACGTGCGGCTACAATGCCGATTTTCATATTGTCGGATACGACTTTTCCTTCAAAAATATTCATAAGTTTATACCGAGCTTTTCAATTACAATAGTTCTCATAATAGAAAAGCGCAAATCAAAAGTTGAAAGAATGATTTGCATATATAAGTCCTTTCTCTATTATTTCTTTCAACTTAAATTTTAATCGAATCAAGAAGGGAACCATGATATTAATAGTTTAAAAGATGCCCCATCTTTTTTTGTTTTGTTTTTAAATAGAACAAATCGTGTGCAGTTGCATCCATTTGAATAGGTACTCGTTCGATGATATCCATTCCAAAGTCGGAGAGTTGATATACCTTATCTGGATTATTTGTGAGCAGACGGAGCGTTTTTGCACCGAGGTCACGTAAAATTTGAGCACCAATATAGTATTCTCTTAAATCGCCAGCAAATCCAAGTGCCAAATTTGCTTCTAATGTGTCCATGCCAGCATCTTGCAATTCGTAAGCTTTTAATTTATTAATCAAACCAATGCCACGACCTTCTTGTCTCATATAAAGTAAAATGCCACGACCTTCTTTTTCAATTTGTGTCATAGCGGCTGCAAACTGCTGACCGCAATCACAGCGGCAGGAGCCGAACGCATCGCCAGTTAAACATTCGGAGTGAACACGACATAAAAGATTTTGACCGTCTCCGATATCGCCTTTGACGAGTGCAACGTGGTGTTCTCCGTTTAATCGATTAATATATCCATAAATGCGGAAATCACCGTATTTTGTTGGCATATTGGCGGATGCAACTTGTTCTACGAGTTTGTCGTGCTTTTTGCGGTAGTCTTGCAATGCCTTGATTGTAATAAATTTGATGCCCCACTTTTTAGAAAGTTCAAATAATTCTGGAGTACGCATCATTGTGCCGTCTTCACGCATAATCTCACAGCAAAGACCACATTCCTTTAATCCTGCAAGACGCATCAGATCAACGGTTGCCTCTGTGTGACCATTGCGTTCCAGTACGCCATTTTTCTTTGCCATAAGAGGGAACATATGACCTGGACGGCGAAAATCTTCTGGCTTTGCGTCGTCGCACACACATTTCATAGCAGTAATGCTTCGCTCAGCGGCAGAAATACCAGTTGTCGTACTAATATGATCAATGGAAACAGTAAATGCTGTCTCATGATTATCTGTGTTATCGGTTACCATCTGAGGAAAACGAAGTTTTTTGCAAAGTTCAATGCTCATTGGCATACAAATTAATCCTTTTCCGTGGACTGCCATAAAATTTACATTTTCTGTTGTTGCGAATTGTGCGGCACAAATAAAGTCGCCTTCGTTTTCTCGATCTTCATCATCTGTAACTAATATAATTTTACCTTGTCGTAAATCTTCTAATGCTTCTTCGATTGAATGAAATTTCATTCTTATGTCCTCCTGACTAAAATTTATGAAAACCCGTATTTGCCAAGAAAATCGGCAGTAATTGCTGATTCTGTCTGGGTAGTTTTTGTAGTAAGTAATCGCTCCACATATTTTCCGATACAGTCATTTTCCAGATTCACAACATCTCCAGCATGTTTGTATTGGAGAACGGTCTGTTTTAATGTATGAGGAATAATGGAAACTTGAAAACTGTCTTTTTGGACGGCAGCTACGGTAAGACTAATACCGTCAATCGCAATAGACCCCTTTTCTATAATATAACGTAAAATAGATGGCGTTGTTTTGATTGTATACCATACCGCATTAGCATCTTGCTTTGTGGAGTGAATCGTACCTGTACCGTCGATATGACCCGCTACAATATGACCGCCGAATCGTCCGTTTGCAGGCATCGCACGTTCCAGATTCACAGGGCTTTTCGCTCGAAGTGTTTTTAATGAAGAACGATTTAATGTTTCATGCATTACATCGGCACAAAAACTGTGGTCAGAAAAAGAAGTAACGGTTAAACATACACCGTTGACGGCGATGCTGTCACCAATATGAATGTCGGATAAAATATAATCGGCGTTGATTGTCAGTATCGCTGAGTTTGCAGCACGTTGAATTGTTTGAATTATTCCTATTTCTTCAATAATTCCTGTGAACATGATAACACCTCACTTTCCAGTAAAATATCCGTTCCGATCATACGAACAACGGGAGGAGAGAGATGGATGGATTCACTTGGATCATCAACTCCGATTCCTGTAACAGGGGAGGCTCCAATACCGCCAAATAGTTTTGGTGCAAGGTAAGCCTGCACTTTCTGAACGATTCCCTGCTGGAGTGCGGACCAGTTTAACATTCCTCCGCCTTCTAATAAAATACTGTCAATTTTTTGTTCTCCGAGTCGTTTCATTAAATACTGCAAATCGACATGACCGTCATGTGATGGCGTTACGATAATCTGGCAGCCAGATTGAAGCAATGGTTCATGACGTTTGATGTCCGTGCAGCAGGTAGCAATAATAGTCGGAACATCAGATGCAATCTGGACGATCTGAGAAGAAAGTGGAATCTGAAGATGCGTATCACATATGATACGTGTTGGATTTTTGCTGTTTGGTATGCGGCAAGTAAGAAGCGGATCATCAATTAAAACGGTGCGAATTCCAACCATAATGCCTGCATAGCGATGGCGGTCTTTTTGTACTTGATTTCTTGCCGCCTCTCCCGTAATCCATTTTGATTTGTTCGTGCGTGTCGCAATCTTTCCATCCATTGTCATAGCATATTTCATAACGACATATGGCATTTTCGTTTGAATATAGTGGAAAAAAACTTGATTTAATGCATCGCATTGTTCTTTTAACACGCCTTCAGTCACTTCAATTCCGTGGCTGCGCAGTATTTCGACACCTTTTCCTGCAACAAGAGGATTTGGATCAGATGAACCGATTACAACGCGGTGAATTCCGCTTTGTATAATTGCTTCGGTACATGGTGGTGTTTTTCCATAATGGCAGCATGGTTCTAATGTGACATAAATCGTTGCACCTTCTGGAGAAACGGAACAATTTTTGAGTGCATTGCGTTCTGCATGAAGTTCTCCGTATTTTTCATGGTATCCTTGCCCGATAATCACTCCGTCTTTTACAATGACTGCACCGACCATAGGATTTGGATTCGTCCATCCACAGCCTTTTTCAGCGAGCGTAAGTGCAAGTTCCATATAAGTAGTATCTGTCATAGTAATCTCCATTCTGCCGCCTGTCTTTGCGGCAAAAAAATTGAGGGTTTTTATTACATAGAAAAATTTTTTATATAATAAAAAATGCCTTGAATGAATAATCATTCAAGGCACTGGAAAACTAAGGAATAAATCATTCTTTTGCTTCTATAAAGTAAAAAGTAAGGCTGAAAAATAATTCTTACGATTCTCTTCTTTCATCCAGACTATACTGTCGGCTTCGGAATTACACCGAATCATGCCTCGCGGCTCGTGGGCTATACCACCGGTAGGGAATTACA
>JALFSR010000005.1 GCA_022778745.1 Clostridiales bacterium | reverse complement strand
TTTACTCTGGAACGGTATGTGTCAATCCGATAATGTGCTGGTGGGAAATACTAATCTTATAAAGATCTTTGAGAGCCTGTGAAGTTTTTCTGAGGGATAATCCAAGATTGATGTGCAGAGTCAGGCACAGCGACATGACATGCGCATTGTGTTTGGAGAATTTCAGGGAAGAAGCGTTTTTTGGAAGGGAGTTTAAGTCCATAGCAAAGAAATCCACAGTGAATTCACGGTAGATGTAATGCAGCTTATATTTGTTTTTGTCATAGTCTTCTTTGAAGTCTTTTGCATCCACTTTGGAAAGGTTGTGGAGATAGTAAGGACACTTTGGGTTTACACATTTATGTATGCGGAAAAATTTCCGGTCTTTCTTGGCAACAAGAGCATTTCCACAGTGAGAACAGATAAGCTGAAATGGAGTGGTAACATGTTCGCCGGAGCAGAAGGTCTGCCCGCAGACCTTGCACTGGTACTGACTATTGCCGCCATTGTTGTCGTAGATGAAATGGTGAGGAGCGCCGCATAAAGGACAGACGGTATCTTCGGGAATGGTTTTGCCATTGCGACGCTGAACAGGTTAGAGAGGTTTGCCATACTTCCAATGATAGTATTCGAGAAGAAACTGCCAGTCCTGTTTGATAAAGGTTTTGATGACAGGGAGTTTATCCACTTTGAATTTTTGGTACTTTGGAGAATGGGAATCATCGAAAGCCCACTGCTTGAGAGGGATATATCTGCAGATAAAATTTAAAAGCCAGCAAATTTGTTTATGTTGGTATTGAATGAATTGAAGTAAATAAAGTATAATGTCCATGAGCAATTAAATCCTTTCGTGTTATGTTGGTTTGGCGATTGACATTATACTAAAAAAGGGAGGTAATTGCTCTTTTTATTTGCAAACCTCCAATAAATCAAGGTTTTAAAGGATTTTTGAACAATAAAAACAGGTAGTATTTGACACTACCGTTTTGGGGAAGGAGGCACTGAGATTGAAAACAGTATTTTTACATGGCTTGGGACAAACTTCAAAAGATTGGGATGAAACGATTAAAAGGTCTTCCGATTTAGATGCAGACTGTCCGGAATTGTTTTCTCTTGCAAAAACAGATATGTCCTATCCACGGATATTAAAAGGTCTTGAAAGAAGATACGCAGACGAAGCAGAACCATTTCGCATATGTGGGATTTCTCTCGGGGCAATGCTTGCGCTTGATTATGCAATCAGGCATGGAGACCAAGTAAATTCTTTAATTTTGATTGGTGTTCAGTACAAATCTCCGAGCCTGCTGATCGGTTTTCAAAATGTTTTGTTTCGCTGTATGCCTCAGAAAGCCTTTGAAAGTATGGGATTACCGAAAAATGATGTTATAAAGCTGACCTGCTCTATGCGGGCGCTGGATTTTTCTGCGAGTTTAAAAGAAATTGTATGCCCAGTGGATATTGTCTGCGGAGAAAGAGATACTGCAAATTTAAAGGCGGCAAAAAAATTAAGTGAACTTCTTCTACAGGCCAATCTGCATATTGTCCCAGGTGCAGGACATGAAGTGAATCGATGTGCACCGAAAGCAATAGCAAATATTCTTTAGTGATTCCTGGAGGTATAACAGTGGACAACAATTTAGAACGCTTCCTAATCGTGCAGCTGACGGTGCAGAAACACTGAAAAAGGTGGAGCTGGAAGCACGAATCATTGCTCACGTGAAACGGGAAGAACGGCACCTGGGAAAGTCGTCGTATCGTTTTCAGGGCGATTTATCGATTGATTATTCTGCAAAAACGGTTTAGGTCTGTGGAGAGGAGTTTGATCTATTTGGATTAAGTTATATAACTTCTATTGTAGATATCATCTTTATTAGTTCCATTTTAGTTCATGTTTCTGTTTCAATTAGTAGAGATATGACTAGTTTGGTAATCATCACTACAGATATAACAAAAAAGCGTATTGACAAAGCGAGTTCCATAATATGTGGTGTTTGAATGATAAACAAGGCATGGAAGAACAAACTCCATGCCTTAATATAAAAAGAAATTGCTATAGCAAAGATAGTATAAAAACTGCGAGTTGCTTCAGATGAATCGTTCATGTACGTAATCAATGAAATGATTGCGGTATAAGAGCTGAAAGTATTGTGTTAATCGAGGCAGCAGAGGTTCTGCTTTATCACCGAACTGTTCTTTTACTAAAAAGCTGATTTCGTAAATTGTTCGTTTTCCGTCCATTTGCTTCCAGATAAAACTGCCGAGCTCATCAAGTTTGATCTTACTGAATCGAGGTCGTTTGTATAATTTCTGTGCAATCCATGCATAAAAACCTTTGTGTTCTTCGCAGATAATTATAATACCATTTTTATCAATAAAAAAATGATGATCGGGCGCACAGACAGGAATATAATCTAAATAATTTTTCGTTGAGTTCATATTTTTTTATTCACGCTTTTTTTTGAAATACGTTATTTTCAGTAGCATAAAAGTAAGAATCAAAAAGAATAAAATGCCGCCAGCGTTACTGTTGAAAAATGTCCTAGACATAAACGTGCCAATCCTATCACCAACAGAACCAGATGTTTTAGCAGGTATGACAGCCAATATTGCCAGTAAGATACCGATAAGTCCTTCTCCAGCGATAAGTCCAGAACAAAAAAGTACACCATCTTCTGCAAAGGAAATTCGGTTTGTTTCCGATAGTTGTTTTTTATTATCAATCAGCCAGCGTACAGCTCCGCCGATCATCATTGGAACACTGAGATGAATTGGCAGATACAGACCGACAGCAAAAGGCAGAACAGGAATGCCAAGGATCTCCACTGCAATACCAATAAATACACCAATAAATATTAATGTCCAAGGCAGATTTCCACCCATAACGCCTTCTACAATCATTTTCATAAGCGTTGCTTGTGCGGCTGGAAGTTGCTGAGAACCGTATGGCCATGCGGAATTTAGAAGATATAAAATGGCTCCGATGGCCGTGGCAGAGGCAGTAACACCAATCAATTCCCCAATTTGCTGATATTTTGGTGTTGAACCGACAAGAAAGCCTGTTTTTAAATCTTGTGAGGTGTCGCCTGCAATTGCTGCAATAATACAAATAACTGATCCGATAGCAATTGCTGCAATCATACCTTCTCGACCTGTCTGACCTGTGAGTTTCAGCAGAATACTAGAAATTAAAATTGTTGCAATTGTCATGCCTGACACAGGATTATTGCTGCTCCCTATTAGACCAACCATTCTAGAAGATACTGTTGCAAAAAAGAATCCAAAGATAACAATTAAAAATGCACAAAACAGATTAACAGGTATTACAGGAATCAGCCATAACAATAACGCAAATAATAGGATACTTATGAGAATAAAGGACATAGGGAGATCTTGGTTTGTACGAAGATCAGTATTGTCCGTTTCTTTTCCATAATCTCGAATTGCTTTTATAAATGTTTGGAAAATAAGTGGAAGGGATTTGATAAGACTAATGAATCCGCCTGTTGCTACAGCACCTGCACCGATGTATTTTATATAATTAGACCAAATTCCCCAAGAGCCATTTTGAGCATAAATTTCACCGATTGTCTCAGAAACAGATGGAAATAGTATTTCGTTGCTTCCAAATAGTACAATCGTAGGCATCAGTACGAGCCATCCGACGATGCCGCCTGCAAACAAGTAAGAAGAAATCTTTGCTCCACATATATATCCAACGCCAAGCAATGCAGGGAGTACGTCTGCACCGATACCAGCGCCAGCGTACGGTTTAATTTCATAATGAATTTCACTTGGAAATAGTTTTAATCCATCTGTAATAAATTTATAGATGGCAGAAATTCCAAGACCTTTGAAAACAAGTCCTGCTTTTGCTCCCCCATCTTCTCCTGCGAGCAAAACTTTTGCACATGCTTTTCCTTCTGGATAAGGAAGTACATCATGTTCTTTTACAATTAATGCTTTTCGTAAAGGTACCATAAAAAGTATGCCAAGACATCCGCCGATTATTGCAATTAATGTAATTTCTATTAAAGATGGAAACTCTGTTCCCCATTCATTTGCCCACAAAAATAGTGCAGGTAATGTAAAGATAGCGCCAGCTGCTACCGATTCTCCAGCAGATCCGATTGTCTGAACAATATTGTTTTCCAGTACGGAGTCTTTTTTTAAGATAACTCGAATTACACCCATGGAAATTACTGCTGCAGGGATAGAAGCAGACACTGTCATTCCTACTCTTAATCCAAGATAAGCATTTGCACCGCCAAACACTACTGCCAGTAAAAGACCTAAAATAATTGCAGTAGGAGTAAATTCTGGTAATGTAGATTCGGCAGGAATAAAAGGCTTGAATTGTTCTTTTTTATCCATTGTTTCCTCCTTTGAACGATAGTTCTGTCTGCGGCAAGTCATTTACTCTATAGCAATTATTTGCATTTGATAGAAAACTTATTCGCCAAATTATTGAAAATATTGCGGTTGCAACGGTTGGACTAAGATTTTTTATAAATAAAAAAAGTAGGGCTGTCACATTGAGATTGATATGCTAATATGCTCCCTTCTAGGTAGACAAGTGAAATAATAAAAACTTGTCACTTAGGAGGGAGCATATTTTATGTCTAAAAGGAAAGTATCCGTTGAGGATAAGATATATGCTGTAAATCTGTATCTGGATGGGAAAGAAAGTCAACATCGAATTGCTTCTATGTTTGATGTCTCCATAGCTTCTGTCCAACAATGGATTCGTAATTATGAATCCATGGGTGCAGATGCATTCACATTAAAGGGAAACAAAAAATATTCCAAAGAATTAAAACAGCAAGCGGTTTTGGATTATTTAGCAGGACGTGGTTCTCAAGATGATATTTGTAAAAAATATGGAATTCGTTCAAAAGCTAAGTTACAAATCTGGATAAAGAAGTATAATGGTCATGAAGAATTGAAATCTTCTGGAACAGGAGGAAGCACTATCATGACCAAAGGAAGAAAAACCACTTTTGAAGAACGAGTCGAAATAGTACAGTATTGCATCGCACATGACCGCAATTATACCCAAGCAGCAGAACAATATCAGGTATCTTACCAACAGGCTCGTAGTTACACTGTTAAATATGAAGCTGGTGGAGTGGAAGCTTTAAGAGATAATCGTGGCAAACGAAAAAGGCCTGATGAAATGAGTGAATTAGAAAAATTACGTGCCGAAGTTAAAATTTTAAGAGCAGAAAAAGAACGTGCTGAAATGGAGGCATCTTTCCTAAAAAAACTCGAAGAGATAGAGAGGAGGCGGGGCTAAGCCTGATCCGTCATGAACATATATACCAGGCAATCAAAGAAGAACACGAAGAACATGACTATCCTATTACTGACCTTTGCAAACTCGGCAGAGTGTCCAGGGCTGCTTACTATAAATGGTTACATAGAGAAATTCCTGAAAGCGAACAACAAAACAGGAGAATTGCTGATGAGATTGAAAAGATTCATGCAGAATCACCAGATAAAGGATATCGAAGAATCAGAGATGACTTGGAACGTTATCATGACATTGATGTGAATGACAAACGTGTGTTACGCATTTGTCGCAAACTTAATATTAAATCGACTATCAAGTACTCTAATCATGGATGCACAAGACAGGCTGCAAATCCGCAATATATAGCAGAGAATATACTTAATCGGGAGTTTACTGCTGATGCTCCAAATGAGAAATGGCTCACAGACGTAACAGAATTCCATTATTATATCGGGATTGAGAAACACAAGATCTATCTGAGTGCAATTCTGGATTTGTACGACAGACGTATTGTCTCATACGTTATCCGAGATCATAACAATAATGCATTGGTTTTTGATACAGTTGATAAAGCAATACGAATAAATCCAGGTGCGCATCCACTGTTTCATAGTGATCGAGGATTCCAATATACTAACAGAGTATTCCATAATAAACTTGTAGCTGCTGGGATTACACAAAGCATGTCAAGAGTTGCTAAATGCATCGACAATGGACCGATGGAAGGATTTTGGGGAATATTAAAGAGAGAACGTTACTACGGAAAACAATTCACTGATAAGGAAGCACTCGTAAAAATGATCGTGGATTATATAGATTATTATAATAATAAGCGCTTGCAAAGAAATCTTGGAGTTTTAACTCCTATGGAAAAACATGAAATCTACTTGCAAGC
>JALFSR010000104.1 GCA_022778745.1 Clostridiales bacterium | reverse complement strand
TCTTTCAGGAATACAGATTACAATATCTATATGGGAAATGTGGATGTGTTATGAAATTTTATACATGACGGTATTAGATAAAAAATACGCTAACAAAATGGAGACCATTATCCGATGGGCGAACATATTTGTTGTAGGAAGCTTGTTGGGAATTAATAGATTAATTACTTTTTTTTCCAGAACAATGCTTGGGCTTGTACTTATTTTAACTATCATGTGTATATATGGGATAAAGAGAAAGAAAGTAGTGTTAAGTGCAGGAATAGTATTTGTTTATTTTGAATTTATTGCAATTCTGGATTTTATTTTAGCATTTATAAGTATGGAGTTTATAAAAGAGCAATTTGAGCATGATATATATATATATGCTTTGACGTGGCAGAAAGTGCTTATATATTTTTTAACAAGAGGGATTATTCTATTAGGTATTGTGAATATAAAAAAAAGAGAAGATAGCATACGCAGTATGATAGAACAATGCTGTGGAATTATAGTTATAACAGGGGCTTTGCTATGTGCGGTACTTTTCAAATATCAGTTATGGTTAGATGAAATGGCAAATGGGAGTAAACCTATTCGGGGAATCAATGCAAGTGTGAATCTATCAGCTATAAGTTTACTTATTGTTCTAAGCGGTATGTTTATAATCAAATATCAGGTGGTGAAACAAGAAAAAACGACACTTATATTGAGAGATCAGTTATTGGAAGAAAGATATGCGGAGATGCTGAAAAGCCGACAAATGATTCATGACATGAAAAATCATTTACTAGTGCTTCGAAATATGGAGAGAGCAAATCAGTGGGATAAATTACACGATTATCTGGAAGAAATAAGCAAAGATATCCTTGATGATTCAACAAAGATTTGGACAGGAAATAATATGATGGATTTGATTTTAAATTCTAAAAAAAAGCAAGCAGATTCCGAAGGAATTGCTTTTAACATTGATAGCAACATGATTGAAGATATTCCGTTTAAGGATGGGGAGACGATTTCACTTTTGGGTAATCTGCTGGATAATGCAATAGAAGCCTGTGAGAGAATGAAATCTGCAGAAAAATGGGTAACTGTAAGAATTAACAGAAGGTATTGTTTGTTTTATATAGAGATAGAAAATAGTATTGAAGAACACCCAAAAGCGAATGGGCAGTTACTTGTTTCAACTAAGATGGACAAGAGAATACATGGATATGGATTGAAGAATGTGCATCAAATTGTGGACAAATATGATGGTACATATTCTTATCAGATTAAAGAAAACAGTTTTTTTACAAGTATTTCTTTTTTTGATAATGAGAATGTTTCATAAATAAAACGAAAGGGGGAAATACTATGGAACAAAAGGAAGAAATGAATTGTGGTGGCAATTTGTGTGAAGAAATGTTGGAGATGGACAAATTGCTAAGAGCAAGTGACAGTGAAGAGATGATGGGGGGTACACATACAATTGGGTGTGCAGCGCTTTTGACAATTTATTGTTGTTAACATGTGATATTGTCAATATTGGTTGACACATTTATCTCAAAGATATCACTGCCTATGCAGCCTGTTCCAGAGATTGGTAGTATCTCTGGCGCTTAATTATCGGAGGAAGCCCACCGTTGGCAGAGCAGATCCTCCTGTTATTCCAGTAACTGATGAAGTATCTCCAAATGAGAACCTTCAGTTCCTCTATGGTCATGGTCTCCGTATTGTAGCGGTCATAGAGAAGCTCGCTTTTCATTCTGGCCCACATGCTTTCGCATCGGGCATTATCGTGGCACCTGCCACCAGCACTGTTCATGCTTTGAATAATACCGTATTTAGCAAGAACCTTACGATAGGTTTCACTGGTATATTGTGTTCCTCTGTCAGAGTGTACAATAGCCCCTCGCAGATCAGGATATGCCAGATAGGCATTATCCAGGGTATGCTCGCACAAAGTTGCTTTCATGTTGCTTTCCATTGCCAGACCAAGGACACTGGAATCAAAGCAGTCAAAGATAGCTGAAACATATAATTTTCCATCTTTAGCCTTGATTTCGGTGATGTCAGTTACACATTTTTCAAGTGGCTTATCGGATTTGAAATCTCGCTTCA
>JALFSR010000096.1 GCA_022778745.1 Clostridiales bacterium | reverse complement strand
TATATAGATTATTATAATAATAAACGCTTACAAAGAAATCTTGGAGTTTTAACTCCTATGGAAAAACATGAAATCTACTGGCAAGCCGCATAAAAAACTGCCAGCAGCTAATCTACTGGCAGGAAAAATTTTATATTTTTTTCAATTGTCTACTTAGAAGGGAGCATATCAGGTTCTATTCCACGAACGATGACTCCTATTTTTTAATATTATTATAAATCTAATCCTTCTAAAACTTTATGTAATTCTTCCGCTGATTTTTTCAGTTTTTCTTTTTCTATATCATTTAATGGAATCTCAAGCACTTGTTCTGCACCTTTTTGGGAAACGATTGTTGGAACACTGATACAAACATCATTTAATCCGTATTCGCCTTCCATTAAGCTGCACACAGAAAGTACGGAATGTTCATCACGTACAATACCTTCTGCAATTCGGCTTACTGCCATACCTACTCCATAATAAGTAGCACCTTTTCGTTCAATAATCTCATAAGCACTATCACGCACTGTTTCATAAATTCTCTGCATTGATTCTTCATGACTATAATGTCCGCGTAATTCGCAGAAATCATTAATATCAATTCCAGCAACATTCGCTCCGCTCCATACAGCTAACTCACTGTCTCCATGCTCTCCGATAATATATGCATGAACACTGCGGCTATCTACGTTCAGATGCTCACTCAACAGATAACGGAATCTTGCTGAATCCAATACTGTACCACTTCCAAATACTCGTTCTTTTGGATATCCGGAAATCTTTAATGCAGCATACGTTAATATGTCTACTGGATTTGCTACAACCATTAAAATTCCTTCAAAATTTCTCTTTGTAATCTCTGGAATAATTGATTTAAAAATAGCTACATTCTTATGTACTAAGTCTAAACGTGTCTCTCCTGGCTTCTGATTTGCTCCTGCTGTAATAATAATTAATGCACAATCACTAATATCATCATAAGTACCAGCATAAATTTTCATTCGATGGACAAATGGACGGCCATGGCTTAAATCCATTGCTTCGCCCTCTGCTTTTTTATGGTTTGCATCAATCAATACCATCTCTGAAAATAACCCCTTATGGAGTAAAGAAAATGCAGCGGAAGCTCCTACAAAACCACATCCAATGACAGCTACTTTTTGAATATTCATTTTAGTTCCTCCTGTTCTTGTTATCATGTCATTTTTTGACATAGCCCTTATTTCTAATAATAGATTATCAAAATTTTGAACTAATGTAAATATCTATTCATCCTATTTTATTCTGCCAAAAATTCTCTGACAACAGAAGGAACCATTCCTTTTGGATAGCAGCAATTACATTGGAAAGTCTGTCCGTTTTTTCCCCTATAGACTACTGTCACATCCAATTGATCTTCGTATTCTACTTCTTCAATTATTTCAAAACCAACTGCACACCTTAAATCAAGTGGAAGTAATGCTGTTCTGGCCTGTGCAATTTGTTCGGGATCTGTCATTGTCTTTGTAATTCCTTCTTTTACTTCTTCTTTACCATACAGCCCTTCCATCATTCCGTATCCATAATCATAGAACACAATATTTTGTATAGAGAGTTCATCCAAGGAAAATGAAATATTCACATTTTTTGCCTGCAAAAATGCGACCGTTGCTGTAAAATTTTTATTAATCGGATACTCTGTACCATAATGATCCGTATAAGACAATATGATCGTTCCACTTTCTCTTGTATAAATTTGTGAATAATCCAATGTTTTTAATTCTTGCTGATAAATGCGTACAAACTCCTGCATTTCCTCATCAGTCCAGCTTGAGACATCCATTGACTGGTCAAAATTTTGTATTGACTCTATTTTCACTAATTCAGGCTGTATCACCAGCAGCGGCCATACTCCACTTCTATAACCTTCCCTCTGAAATATCGTTTTCTTTGCTTCAAGCCATACATTCCTATCTACTTCATACTGTCTTACTTCTTTTTTTCCATTTTTCATCTGGTAGAATACTTGAATCGTCTGTGTATCGCCATTTGAAAAGCCGAGATTTTCAACCCCATTTTGTGCAAGCATATATACTTCTGGTATTTGAAATTGCTCGATATGATTTGGCAAATAGTCTCTTAACTTCATCTCTCCATCTGGGTAATTATCATATCTCCATAAATCAGACATCGAACATGCAGTGCCATACTCTACCTCTTCCTGATTTGGTATCCATTTATCATATCCGCCAATATCATAGACAAAAAATGCTGCAGTAACTATTGCAGCGACTGCACTGATCATTGTCCAAATCTTATGTCCAAAAATTCGCTTACGGTCAAAATGATAAATAACTTCGATAACAATACTTTCTACAACAAGAAAAAACAATATTCCAAACCAAAGCCAAAAATGATTCTCTCTTGCACTTGTAATAGAACCTAACAATAAAAATAAGAGTCCGCCTAACAACGCTGCTGGATAAAGAATGATTGCCTTCAAAGCTCCTTCTATTCTTGGAAATGCAATGGATTGTTCTGCTGCTTCCGAAGGGCGAATTTTTATCATCCAAATGCTAAGGAGAAAGGCAATTACTCCGATTCCCCCTGCAAGGGCAATCCATTTTCCAATAGAAACAATTTGTACAACACCCTCCTGCAGCTGCTCTATCTGTTCGATTCGTTTTGCTGTCATGTAAAATAGATTGCCAATCGGCGATAAGTATGCCGTCCAATCCATAATCTTATGTCCAACAGCAGTACTTTCCACATATGTTTCAAAAAATATATTTGGATATAGCTGAAATATTACATAAATAATTGGTAATATTGATACAATTAATCCAGTTACTAAAATTCCAGTAAGAATTTTTCCAGTCATCAGCATCGCTGCTGCCGCACAAAAATACAATGCAGTAAAATAAACAATATGAATTCCCATTCCTTTCAATGCATTCATCCAAACATCTGCTGTCACATATCCATTTGCTGCACCAATAAATACTGCAATTACTTGATTGACCAGATAAGCTGCAAAGAATAATAAAAATGTGGTTACAAACTCTGTCATTACTAACTTTTCTCTGCGAATCGGCAAACTTCCCATCATATCCATTTTCTTCTTTGAGTGCATCCAGCTCAATTCCGTCCATGCACCAATAAAAGCTGCCGCTGCAATCATAAATGCTGCCAAATAGTCACCACCGCCAATAATGTCAGAAACAGTCTGGCAGGCTCTGCTGAATTCTATCGCATATAAATTAGAACCCATCTCCAAAAGTTCTCTTCCACTCGGAACTCTCAGCATCATATTCAGCGGAAATGTCAAAAAGAACATCAAAAATACAACTGCTCCATACCATAAACGGCGTTTCATTCCATTCATTGTCAATTTAAAGTAAAAGGCTCTTGACATCATATCCCACAACCTCCGTTTCGCTGATAAAAATTTCTTCTAAACTCAGTGGCAATGCTTCGAGAAAAATTGGATTCTCTTTTTGGATTTTTTTAATAATCTCATCCCTGTCCCCTCGTACTGTCATTGTACTAAGCGATCCTCGCTGCTCTAATTTTAATAATTCTAATTCTTTAACAACATGCATTTTTCCTTCTTCGCTGAGTACACATTGAACTTTATGAATATTCCCCTTCATATCTTCCAATGATTTTGATAAAATCATATCGCCTCTATGCAGCAGTCCGACATGATCACAAATATCTTCCAACTCTCTTAAATTGTGAGAAGCAATAATCGGCGTAAACTCTCGGTTTAAAATCTCTGCTGCAAATACACTTTTGATTGCCTGCCTCATCACTGGGTCTAGTCCATCAAAAGTCTCATCACATAATAAATACTTTGTGTTTGCACAAATTCCAAGAATCATAGAGACTTGTTTTTTCATTCCTTTTGAAAAATTTTGAATTTGTGCATTCCAATTTAAGCTAAGTTTTTTCATCAAATCTTCAAATCGTTTATGGTCAAACCTTGGATAAAACATCTGGTAATAGTCCATCATATCCTTTGGTGTAGCATTTGGAAAATAATACTGGTCATCGGAAATAAAGAAGACTTCTCGCTTTATTATTTCATTTTCATACACGGGTTTTTCATTTATATGAACCGTCCCTTCATCTGGCTTTAATATTCCCGATAATATACGAAGACAGGTGCTTTTTCCTGCACCATTTGTTCCAACAAGACCAAATATATTGCCATCTTCAATCGTACCACTCACTTTTGAAAGAGCATTCACATCACCAAATTTCTTACTGATCCCTTTCATCTC
Organism: Clostridiales bacterium; assembly: GCA_022778745.1. Lineage (GTDB taxonomy): Bacteria > Bacillota > Clostridia > Lachnospirales > Lachnospiraceae > Fimimorpha. Next base: position 5,987 of record JALFSR010000096.1, on the reverse strand, counting down.
AATCATACTCGTTCCTCCTTCCAATACTCTTCTAACTTTTCCATATATTCTTCTTTTGTAATACCGAGCTGCTGCCCTTTTTCAACAACCAGACGATATTCTTCCCAAAATGATGCTTTCTTTTCGTGCATCAAAGACACTTTACCCGACACGAAATTCCCCCGTCCTTTTATCGGATAGATGTACCCTTGCTGCTCCAAAATGCTGTATGCTTTCTGAATCGTATTCGGATTAATTGACAGATCCATCGCTAATTTTCTTACAGAAGGCATCTGTTCATCTGTTTTCAATACTCCTTTTAAAATTAACATCTGAAATCGTTCCACAATCTGCTCATAGATTGGTCTGCGATCTTTATAATCAATAATAAGCAACTGTACTCCTCCTTTCCGTATTATCTGTACTAATTCATATAGTACACTTTAAGTATACGTGATCCATTCTTATTCGTCAATACAATCTTTTATATAATTTTCTTAACAAAATTTTTCGTTTTTCTTAACTCATAATTTCAGCATTCGATATCCAATTCCAATATGTGTTTGAATATATTTGGGGCTGGACGGATTTGCCTCAATTTTCTTTCTTAATGTTGCCATAAATACACGCAGAGAAGCTACTTCATTGTCCCACGCACTCCCCCATATTTCTTTCATAATATACGTATGTGTCAGCACTTTTCCTACATTTTTTGCAAGCAGACAGAGTAATTTATATTCCATCGGTGTTAAATGCAGTTCCTTTCCTTCCATATAAACACAGCATGCCGCATAATCAATCATCAAATCTCCGTTTTTAAAAATAGGACTTTGCACATCCATCACTCCTATATCGTTTAATCGACGAAATGTAACACGAAGACGTGCCAATAACTCTTCAACAGAAAATGGTTTTGTCAAATAGTCATCGGCTCCTGCATCAAGCGATTCGATCTTATCCGTATCTTCACTTCTTGCACTAATCACGATAATCGGTGTCTTAGACCAAGAACGAACTTTTTGTATAATTTCTATTCCATCCATATCTGGCAGACCTAAATCTAACAAAATCACATCTGGATTATAAGATACAATCTCCATAATCGCAGCTTCCCCTGTAATTGCCGTCCGAAAACGATAATTATGTGTCTCCAATGTGGTCGTGATTAAATTTCTAACCGCTGAATCATCTTCTACTACTAAAATTAATGGTTTATTCATATACTGTTACCTCCTCTGTCAGCAAAGTAAATACAAACATTGCTCCATGTGGCTTACAATCTGTTACTTGAATCGTTCCTCCATGTGCCGTAACAATTGACTTACAAAGTGCAAGTCCTAATCCAAGACTGCGGCGGCTATCTGCAACTTTTGTACCGCCCACATAAAACATATCAAAAATATGTGTTTTTTCCTCATCTGTCACTCCCGCTCCATTGTCCGATATTGTGACAATAGCAGTTCCATCTTTTTGTGCCGTTTCAATGATAATCGTTGAACCTTTCGGCGTATACTTAATCGCATTATCAACAATATTAATAATGACTTGCATAATTAAGCGTGCATCTATTTTTACAAGTATAAATTTTTCTGCTGGCTTTACAATAATATCATGCTCTACACGCCTTCTGTCCGTATGCTGCAATGCTTCTTCGATTACTTCGTCTAGTAATTCTGTTGTGAGACGAAGTTTCATCGTTCCATCTTCAATTCGAGTGACATAAAGCAAGTTTTCGACAAGATTAATAAGCCATAATGAATCATCATAAATATTTTCATACAGCTGTCTGCGCTTTTCTTTTCCAATATTCTCCTCACTCGAAAGCAAAATTCCAGCGTTTCCAGAGATAGAAGTAAGCGGTGTACGCAAATCATGGGAAATAGAACGCAGCAAATTGGCACGCAGTTTTTCATTTTTTGCAAGCACCGCCGCCTCTTCCCGTTCTCTTGATATCATCTCATTTTTTAATGCGAGCGCACATTCCCCTAAAATAGAAAGAACGATACTGTCTTCAAACGCATCCAATGGATCTCCATCCACTGCGATTCCAACAACACCATACACATCATGTCCAGATCGAACAGAAAGATACAGGCATCTTGCATCAGAAAATGTATTTGTTGTGGCACCTGCATGTTTGTTGTTATGCAGCACCCACGCCGCTGCAGTTCGCTCTTTTTTTGTTGTATACTGCAAAATTGTCTGTTCACTGTCTGCTGGAAACCATAACGGCTCCGTCAATACTCCATTTTTTGTTCCATAAAAAAGAATCGTTTTACTCAGCAATTTCATTAATTGATTACATGTAACGGAAATAATACCGTCAAAATCTTTTTCATTTCCGAGCAGCCGATTCGTATCAAATAAAATTTTTGTGCGGTATGTCGTCTTCGCCGACTGACGTGCCTGCCACTTAATCTGAGCCGCAAGAGAACTTGTCAAGAATGCCGCAATAAACATAATTAGAAATGTGGCAGGATAACCTGTATCATATGCATTAAACGAAAAAAGCGGCTCAGTAAATAAAAAATTAAATAACAATACACTGATTACCGAGCTGACAAGACTAAAGATACGCTGTGTCGTAATAATTGCAATAATTAGCACACCAAGAATATATACTGTAATAATATTTGCTTCACTAAACCCTAATATGCAAAATAAAAATCCAATCGCAGTGGAAATAATTAATGCTGCAATGCTTTTCCATAAATCCATTCGATTGAATTTGTATGACTCGCGTCTTTGAAGTTTATACGAATGCACACTCTGATCTGGAATAATATAAATATCCAAATTTGGCGAAAGCTGTGTAATTCTTTCTGTTAAAGAAGGACGGACGAATAAAAAACTGCGCCGTGTGCTACTCCTTCCAAGTACAATTTTTGATACTCCAAAAAGGCGAGCAAATTCAGATATTTGAAACGCAATGTCTTCTCCCTGAACAGTTTCAACCGTTGCCCCTAACTGCTGTGCCAAGCGAATATTCTTGTGCAGACGTTCCTTATCTTCTTCCTGCATCATTGCATAATCGGGTGTCTCTACAAATAATGCGGTAAATGCCCCCTTAAATGCATCCGCCATTCTTGCAGCTGTACGAATAATCTTAGCGTTAGTAGGTGAAGCAGACAGACAAACTAAAACATGATCCTCCGCTGCTGAATGTTCCATTTTATCTGTTTCCACTAAATCACCTCCAACGCAATCGTACTATTGCTTTTTCTCATTCTCTTCCTCTATTGTATCTTCCTTTTCTTCATATGGCAAATAGTTTTCTTCTAAAAATTGATCCCACTTTCCCATGATACAAAAGCCAAAACTTCCTAAAAACAGAACGGCTGCAATAAATAGAATAATCTCCATATTTTCCTCCATTCTGTGCATTTTTCCCCGCACAAGTCACTTCACAGACACTCATCCGAAACAGTTCTTTTTCATTTGATTTATTCTTATAAATGAAAACATTTTTGTATATTTTTATTTTTTCCGATTACCAGAATAGTCTCATCGCTTGAAAAATAATCATCTGGCATCACCTCTGGATGCAAACGACCATTTTTTCGAATTGCAACAATATTTAAATGATGTTTTTTTCGTATATCAAGCATTTGCACTGATTTTCCAATCCATGCTCTTGGAACAGCTACTTCAAAAATAGAATAATCAGAATCTAATTCCACATAATCAAATATATGATCCGAGCTATATCGAATCGCCGTCCATAATGCAAGCTGTTTTTCTGGATATACAACATAATCTGCACCATTGCGCTTTAAAAACTTCGCATGAACATCCCTTGCTGCTCTTGATACAACTAATTTTGCACCCATTTCTTTCAGCAATGATGTCGTCTCTAATGAACTTTGAAAATCATCTCCAATTGCAACGATGCATACATCGAAATTATTAATTCCTAATGAATGAATAAAATTTTCATCTGTACTGTCTCCGATCTGTGAATTTGTGACATACGGCAAAATTTCCTGCACTCTGCTTTCATTTTTATCTACTGCCAATACTTCATGATTCATTTCATCCAATTTCATCGCAATATGTTTCCCAAATCTGCCAAGTCCAATTAATAAAATTGACTTCAATCTTATCCCTCCTTACTTGTTCTGCTTTCCAATAGCTATAAAAAGCTCGCAGTGTATCTTCTTTTTTATCCGACTGTTATTTTTTCTTCTGGATATTTAAAATGCGAAATCCGTTTGCCCGATACTACTGCAAAAATTAACGTTAATCCACCGACTCTTCCAAAAAACATAAATAAAATAAGTAAAAATCGGGAGATGATCCCTAGCTGACTTGTAATTCCAATTGACAAACCAACTGTTCCAATTGCTGAAGCGGTCTCATAAAACGCAGTTAGCAACGGAATATGTTCTATACTGCTAATAATAATTCCTCCCGAAAGGAACAGTACAAGATACAATACAAATATTGTAATCGCATTATAAACGGATTCCGATGATATTCTGCGTCCAAAACATTGGGCGTCACTTTTTCTGCGGAAAACAGCAAATGTTGTCATTAACAAAATTGCTAATGTATTTACTTTAAATCCACCAGCAGTCGATCCAGAAACACCGCCAATTAACATAAGTGAAATCATAATAAATTGTCCTGGCTCACTAACCTTTTGTAAATCTACTGTGTTAAATCCTGCTGTTCTAGGCGTCACTGCCTGAAAAACAGATGTTAAGAACCGCTCCATAATTGACATATTTCCCCATTGCTCTTTGTTAAATTCAAAGAAAAAGAAATAAATCGTTGGCAATACAATCAACAATGCAGTTGTCAATAATATTACTTTGCTTTGCATTCGATATTTCCGAAAACGAGTCTTATTTTTTCTTATATCATCCCATGTTAAAAATCCAATTCCTCCAATAATAATTAACAGCATAACAGGGAAATTAATCCATGGATTCGCGGAAAATCCCATTAAAGAACTTCCCATTTCGTTTCCCATTAAATCAAACCCCGCATTACAAAATGCAGAAATCGAATGAAATACAGCGTACCACAGCCCTCTTCCAAAACCAAATTTACTCCAAAATGACGGTGCCATAACAATAGCTCCCGTTAATTCAATAATCGCTGTTGTTCTTAAAATAAATCCCGTCAGCTCTACAATTCCTCCAACTTGATACGCTGCAATCGCCTCTTTCATTGTACTGCGCTGCATCAATCCAATTCTTCTTCCAGAAAACATCGCAACTGCAATCCCAATGGTAACAACACCCATTCCTCCAATTTGAATAAGAAGAATAATAACAATCTGACCAAACACCGACCAATATTCCGCCGTATTATGTACTGTCAGCCCCGTCACGCAAGTCGCAGATACTGAAGTAAACAATGCATCAAAAAAACTCGCACCTTTCCCATCAATCGTTGAAATCGGAAGCATTAATAAACAACAGCCTATGATAATAACAAGAAAAAAACCTAATATAATGATTTGAAATGATGAGATATGTCGGTTTATTCCTCTAATTTTCATTACGCACCCCCGAATATCATTTGTATATTTATCTATTATAGATATACCTATTAATTACACAGGTATATCCATTATTTTCATATATTCATTAGCTCTATTGATGTACTTATTATAATACGATTACCATTAACACCATATTAATATTTTTTCTGTGGTATTAATATTGTATAAAGATAATTTTTATAATCGGACACAAATAAAAGACAACCTTTTATCATCAGGAACCTTCTAAAGGATTCATGCACTTAGACCTGCATTGCTTACTTTAAAGGACTCCCGCGAAGGACGGCGTACTGGTCGGGAGGTATCTCTCTGGGGATGGTAAGCACCCACTTCCTTGCAAGCTGGGAGTTCCATTGTATAAAATGTCAAGACCTAATGTACAAAAAATATTATATAAAAATGTACAATTAGTCTGTTTGTTTTAAGTGGTCTTTTAACCTGTATGACTTTCCTGATATTGGTATTACATGTGCATGATGCAGAACTCTGTCCATAA
>JALFSR010000081.1 GCA_022778745.1 Clostridiales bacterium | reverse complement strand
GCAAAACTAACGATATATAACGTAATAGCCATGATTACATATTCTCAGAAGAATATTCCCAATGGCAAACGTATCAATTTTGCTAAGGCCGTGGCTGTGTGTATCCGGTTTATTACTGGAAAGTTGTCGGAAGAATCTCTTTTAAAAATACTGTCAAAATCTCTTTCACCAATGAGATTGGGACGAACTTTCCCACGCAGTTCATCCATAAAAAATCCTATTAGTTTTGCTTATAGGATTTCATAAATTTATTGGAAAAAATGGCATCACAGATGGCGAAAATCGTCATCTGTGATTGTTGTGGGCTAAAATAGTTAAGAGCCAACAGATGCACATTTTTTTACCTGTCAGTTCTTTTTATAATTCGATTTTAACACTAACGTAATGACATTGACCTAGAAGGGAGCATATCAAAAGCATAGAAAAGGTCTGATCTTTATTCTATAAACAATTTATTTAATTTTATTATTCGTCAACTCTTACGCTCCAGCCTTCTGGTCCTTGGATCTTTCCTAACTGAATACCAGTTACTGTATCATAAAGTTTCTGACTTAATTCTCCAATCTTTCCGCCATTGATTTCAAAGCGATGTTCTTCAAATCTCAATTCACCAACTGGAGAAATAACTGCTGCTGTACCACTTCCGAAACATTCTTCCAATGTACCGTTCATCGCAGCTTCATATACTTCATCTACAGAAATACGTCTTTCTTCTACTGGAACGCCCCACTCTTTGCAAAGCTGGATAACAGAATTTCTTGTTACACCTGGAAGAATACTTCCTGTCAGCATTGGTGTGACAACAGTTCCATTAATCTTAAAGAAGATATTCATTGCACCTACTTCTTCGATGTATTTTCTCTCTACACCGTCTAACCAAAGTACTTGAGAGTATCCTTCATCATGTGCCTTTACCTGGCTCTTTAAGCTGGCTACATAGTTACCACCTGTCTTTGCTTCACCGATACCACCACGAATCGCACGTACATATTCATCTTCAATCCAGATCTTTACTGGTTTCAAACCACTTGCATAGTATGGACCTACTGGAGAAAGAATAATGATAAACAGATAACGGTCAGATGGTCTTACTCCAAGGAATGGGTCTGTTGCAATAATAAATGGACGAATATACAATGATGTTCCTGGCTTTTCTGGAATCCAGTCAGCATCTGTCTTTACAATTGCTTTTAATGCCTGCAGAAAATCTTCCTCTGGAATTTCAGGAATACAAAGTCTGCGGTTTGTATTGTTTGCACGTTCAATATTCTTGTCTGGACGAAACAACAATACTTCTTCCTTCGGTCCACGATATGCCTTTAATCCTTCAAACATTTCCTGTCCATAATGGAATACCATTGCTGATGGTTCTAAAACGATTGGCTGATATGGCACGATTCTTGCGTCATGCCATCCTTTTCCTGTCTCATAGTTCATCATGAACATATGATCTGTAAAAATTGTTCCAAACACTAATGGATCATCGGCAGCTGGTTTTTGCTTTGGGCTTGTTGTTAATTCATATTTGATATCTAACATAGTTACTCATCCTCTCTTTGGAAATCATACCCGAAGGCAATTTCCTTTATCTCTAATCTTTTTCATTTCTTATCAATAATTAGCTCCCATAGCTGAGACAGATGTTTTGCGGGTCAACATGGTAACACGTTATCGTATAGAAGAACTAAAAATAATTTTAAACTTTTTTTTTAAGATGTCAAGCTTTTCTCACATATTTTTGAAAATAATATTCCAAGTCAAAATAAGTCTGTTCTTCACTTTCCTCTTCCATCACCCATTTTTCGTCTTGATCAAGATTTGGAAAATAAACATCGGCCTGATATGCATAGTCAATCTTCGTTACATGTACCGTATCAACAAATGGAAGAAATTGTTCGTAAACATGCCCGCCTCCAATAATATAAACATCATCGGAACGATATTGCTCTAACATTTGTCTTGCTTCTTCCATATTTTGTACAACAATAACACCTTTTGGATGATAATTTTTTTGTGTTGTTAATACAATATTTGTACGCTTTGCAAGTGGCTGTCCTCCTGGAAGGCTTTCTAACGTCTTTCTTCCCATTACAACAACCTTTCCTACTGTCTCTCTTCGGAATAATTCCATATCAGCAGGAATTTGTACAAGCAATTTACCTCGATAACCAATTGCCCAATTTTTATCAGCTGCAACAATCATTTGCATAACAATCTCCATTCCGCCGTCAATACTGACTGCCTATCTATTTATTAGTTTTTAAAGCTATGAATTGGTGCTGGGATTCTTCCGCCTCTTGTCACAAATGCAGAGCAATCTTTTTGATTGACTGGCATAATTGGTGCATAGCCAAGTAATCCACCAAACTCAACCGTCTCTCCGACACCTTTTCCGATTACTGGAATAACACGTACTGCCGTTGTCTTTTGATTCACCATACCAATCGCTGCTTCATCAGCAATAATTCCTGCAATTGTCGTTGCTTTTGTATCACCTGGAATCGCAATCATATCAAGACCAACGGAACATACGCAAGTCATTGCCTCTAATTTTTCTAATGTCAATGCACCACATGCTGCTGCCTGAATCATTCCTTGATCTTCACTGACTGGAATAAATGCACCGCTCAATCCACCTACATAAGAAGACGCCATAACGCCGCCCTTCTTTACTTGGTCATTTAACATCGCAAGTGCCGCTGTTGTACCTGGTGCACCGACCATCTCCAAACCGATCTCTTCCAAAATCTCTGCAACACTGTCTCCAACAGCAGGAGTTGGTGCAAGAGAAAGGTCAATAATTCCAAATGGAACATTCAGACGACGACTTGCTTCCTGTGCAACTAATTGTCCAACACGAGTAATCTTAAATGCAGTCTTCTTAATCATCTCGCAAAGTTCTTCAAAATTCTTTCCTCTTACTCGCTCTAATGCAGTTTTTACAACACCTGGTCCGCTGACTCCGACATTAATAATCGCATCAGCTTCTGTTACACCATGAAATGCACCTGCCATAAATGGGTTATCATCTGGAGCATTACAAAATACAACCAATTTAGCACATCCAAGCGAATCATCTTCTTTTGTCGCTTCTGCTGTCTTTAATTCGATCTCACCCATCAAGCGAATCGCATCCATATTCATACCAGTTTTTGTAGAACCTACATTTACTGAACTGCACACGCGATCAGTTACTGCAAGTGCCTTTGGAATTGATTCAATTAAGAGACGATCTGCCGTTGTCATACCTTTGCTTACTAACGCAGAATATCCTCCGATGAAGTTTACTCCAACTGTTTTTGCTGCACGATCCAATGTCTGTGCAATTGTCACAAAGTCATCTGCACTCTTACAGCAATTTCCACCTACAAGTGCAATTGGAGTAACAGAAATTCTTTTATTTACAATTGGAATTCCATACTCTTTCTCAATATCCTGACCAGTTGACACTAACTTTTCTGCGAATTTTGTAATTTTATTATAAATATTTTCATTTACTTTTTGCAAATCACTATCACAGCAGTCCAAAAGACTGATACCCATTGTGATTGTACGAACATCCAGCTTTTCCTGCTCAATCATATGATTTGTTTCATTTACTTCAAAAATATTCAGCATGGTTCCTCCTTAAATACGATGCATCTTAGTAAAAATTTCTTCTTTCTGGCAACGAATTTTAACGCCAATTGTCGTTCCAAGTGCATCCAGCTCTGTGACAACATCACCGAATTCTTTTGAAGAAGCATCTATATCAACAATCATCATCATATTAAAATAGTCCTGAATAATTGTCTGTGTAATATCCAAAATATTAATATTTGCCTCTGCAAGATATGTACATACCTTTGCAATAATACCTACGGTATCTTTTCCTACTACTGTAATTACTGCTTTTGTCATATTTACCTCCACTGCTTCATAAATTTTGAAACTTTTCTCTGGTTACTTGCAAACAATTCCTCTCTCTTTCACAATATATTACAGTGAAAGAATCGAAGACATCTTGTTTCTCTGTGCTACTTGAATGAAAAAATCAGAGGAATGATAGTTTGTATCTGCCATATCAATTTCACAACAAACCGCCTCATATGCCAGTCCCTCGTAATTATTTTGCTGGCTCAAATGACCAAGCATAATATACTGCATCTGATCATGTAAGATCTCATTTAAAAGCTGACCAGCACATTCATTTGATAAATGCCCATATTTACCAACAATACGGCGTTTTAAATAATATGGATATGAGCCCGTTTCCAACATTTTTACATCATGATTCGCCTCTATGAGTACTGCATTTAAACCTTTCATATGTTCCACTGTATAATCGCTGTACTCACCAAGGTCGGTAACAACGCCAACTGCACAGTGTTTTGACTGAACTCGATAGGCAACTGGATTTGCTGCATCATGGCTATTTGAAAATGGCAATAATTCCATATCACCTGCCGTAATAATCTCATCCGGCACAATTGGATGATACAATGCCTGATCAATCTCTCCTTTTTGATCGTTTTTAGCAATCACCTGAAGCGTTTCCTTCGTACCATAAAGTGGAATGCCAAACTTTTTTGAAAGTACACGAATTCCTTGAATATGATCGGAATGTTCATGTGTAATGAAAATTCCATTCAAATCCGATGGTTTTAAATCCAACGTCTTTAAATGATCGGTAATTCGCTTGCACGAAATTCCTGCATCAATCAATATATGTGACTGTTCGGTTCCAATATAAGTACAATTTCCGCTGCTTCCACTTGCAATGCTTACAAAACGCATAGTATTCCCACCTTTTTTCTTCTTAGCTCTTTTATTATAAGGAAGCAATCCGAACCTGTCAACCTAGAAGTCGATGAATTTGTGCTTTTGTTTCCTCAAAGTCGCCTCCATTTTCAATGACATAATCGGCAATTTTTCGGAATTTTTCTTCATTTAACTGCTGTTTCATAATCGCTTTGCATTTTTCTTTCGAATATCCCCGCGACTTCATCAATCGTTCGATTCGGATCTCGTCCGGCACATGAATATACCATACCCAGTCACATGCATCACTCATACCACTTTCTTCTAAAATTGCTGTCTCTAAAAATAAAAATGAATATTTTCCCGACTGCTTGATTTGTTCTATCTCTTTTTCAATTGCTTTACAAATCAGAGGATGCGTTAATGCATTCATCTTTTGCACCGATTCCTGATCCGTAAATACAATATCTGCAAGTTTTTGTTTATTAATTGTGCGATCTTCTTTTAAAATATCATCGCCATATACATCAATAAGTTTTTCATAAGTGACTCCTCCTGGCTGCATTAACTTATGACCAACCTCATCTGCCAAAATAATATAAGCCGAATACCGCTGCTGAATATAATTTAATACACTTGATTTTCCGGAGCCGACTCCCCCAGTTATTCCAATCGTTACCATATTAAAAATCTCCTCTTTTTTCTATCTTTTATCACAATAGAACTATTTCTTTTTACATGAACTATGCTCTGCTCGTTATTTTGTCTCAAACCAACTTGCACCCATCTTTAAATCAATTTCAAGCGGAACTTTTAAATCAGCCGCACCACGCATTTCTTCTGATAAGATTTTTTTTACTTGTTCCACTTCTTCTTTCTTTGCTTCCACAAGCAATTCATCATGCACTTGCAGTACAACACGAGACTGCATTTTTTCTTTGCGCAAGCGTTTATCGACACGAATCATTGCAATTTTTATAATATCTGCTGCCGTTCCCTGAATCGGAGAATTCATTGCCACTCTCTCTCCAAACTGACGCTGCATATACTGTGCCGATTTTAACTCTGGAATTGGTCTTCTTCTTCCAAACATTGTCGTCACAAACCCATGTTCTTTTCCATCTTCCACTAATCGGTCTAAAAACTGTTTTACTTTCGGATATGTCTCAAAATAACGCTGAATATACTCCAATGCCTCTTTTCTTGTAATACTAAGATCTTCACTCAGTCCAAACGCACTGATTCCGTATACAATTCCAAAATTTACTGCCTTTGCATTACGTCTTTGCAGAGAAGTTACTTCATCAAGCGGCGTATGAAATACTTGTGACGCAGTAATTGCATGAATATCCTGTGCCGTTTTGTAAGCCTGAATTAACTCTTCATCTCCTGACATATGTGCCAAAATACGAAGCTCAATTTGAGAATAATCTGCATCTACAAAAAGATTCCCCTCTTCTGGAACAAATACTTTTCTAATTTCCCTGCCAAGCTCCATACGCACTGGAATATTTTGTAAATTTGGCTCAGTGCTGCTGATTCTTCCTGTCGCTGTAATTGTCTGATTGAATGTCCCATGAATACGATGATCTGCCTGAATAAAATTTGCCAAGCCATCTGCATATGTCGATTTTAATTTAGTCAACTGACGATATTCCAATATTTTTTCCACAACAGGGTAATTTGGTGCTAATTTTTCCAATACATCTGCTGCCGTCGAATAACCGCTTTTCGTCTTTTTCGCAAAAGGAAGTTTCATCTTCTCAAATAATACATCCCCAAGCTGTTTTGGAGAATTAATATTAAATTGTTCTCCTGTCAGTTCATAAATTTCCTTTTCCAAATCGTTAATTCCCTGTGCCAAACGCGTTCCATATGAATCAAGCAGTTCTGCCTTTGCCATAATTCCAACCCGTTCCATTCGATACAAACTAAAAATCAGCGGCATCTCAATCGTCTGATACAAATTTTGCATCGCTGTATCTTTTAATTTTTGCTCAATCACTGGTCCAGCATGAAGTGCCGTCATCGCCTCATAACATGCTGCCTTTTTTAATTGCTCTGGCATCATCGTAAGTGCTTCCATCATCGTTGCCTTGCCAATCAGCTCTGAAAAGCTTGGAAGCTCCCAGTTACAAAATTCCTTTGCTAACGCCTCATATGGATACGAAGGAACGAGTGGATTTAACAAATATGTCCCAACTCCCAAGTCTCTTATTTTCTCTGACTGTTCAATTTCCAACCAAAAAAGCATCGGTTTTAAATCAAGGACATACATCACAGAAACTTGTTCAAGCAATTCCCTCGTCCACTGTGCGAGCAGCTCCGGTGTAAGGAAAAGTTCTGCACGAATAAATGCCGTTTCATTTGCCGTCGCAATTCCAACACCAGCAAATTCATTTCGATTACATAAAAACTGCAGACCAACAATTTTTTGCTTTGCCGCACGCAAAAACAAATCCTGCGCCTGCATCATATCACTAATTTCTTGAAATGTCTGCTCCAATGTCTCTGCCTCTTTTTGACTCTCATTTTCAAAATCAATCTTTAGCGAACGAAACTCCAATTCTTCAAAAACTTGCTTCCATTCCTTTTCATGAATAACCACTTTCAGAGAATCCAATGTCACATCAGAAAGGTCAATATCACATTTTATCGTAGCTAATTGTTCACTCAGCCGTGCCGCCCTCTCACCAACTAACTCCGTCTCGCTCGTCTTAAGCAAATAGTTTAATGGAGAACGCTTAATTCCAAGCTTTTCTTTCCAATATGTTTTTATTTGTTTTTCCTGTGTCTTATCAAGATTATGAATTGCTTGATAAAGTGCATCAATCGTGCCGTATTCCTGAATCAGTTTTACTGCTGTCGCCTCACCAATTCCTGCCACTCCCTTAATATTATCGGAACTGTCTCCCATCAATCCTTTTAACGAATTTACATGAATTGGCAAAATACCAAATTCTTTCTCGACTAATTCTGGTGTGTAATTAAATGCACGTTCCGGCACTGAAACTGATTTTTTGTCAATTCGATATTTTTTAAACAATTCTTCTGTCTTTTCTGCAGTCGTATGCATCATCCAAAGATTTGTATGTTCTGTGACAAGCTGTAAATAATCATTATCTTTTGTTAAAATCTTAACTGGCACTGTTTTTTCAAACTTTTTTGCCAACGTCCCACAAAAATCATCTGCTTCATATTTTTCATCCATAAATTGACAAATACCTATCCGCTTTAGTATCTCCTGACAAAGTGCAAATTGCTGCTTCAATGGAACTAATGTCTCTCCACGGTTTCCTTTATATTCTGCATATAATTCCCGTCGAAATGTATCTCGGCTCAAATCCCATGCTACTGCAAGATATGCCGGCTTTTGCTCTTTTAGAATCTTAAGAAGCGTTCTCATAAATCCAAATATCGCATTCGTATAAACTCCTGTCGATGTCATCATAATTTTATGAAAATATTTTTCTTTTTCTTCTAACGTCTTTGCAAACAAAATTTCACGCGGAAGATTTCCAAAAAACTGTGTCGTCAGTAAACTTGAGCCATCAATCAATAATAAAAATTCTTGTTCCATTTTTTCCTCCTAAATGAGTCCCCAAAGTTGTAGCTGCAGTGTAAGAACTACAAGCACACCTATAATAGACAATGCAGTAATAATATCTTTACAAAACGATATAATATTCGTCCATCTAACATAATGATTTGCTTCTTTTAATTCTTTTTCAAACTCAGCCTTAAAATTATAAGTAGAAAACCAGTCACGATCCGAACTTTCAATATATTTATGAATCGTATAATATAACTCAAGTTCCTCTCGGCATTCTTTGCAGTTACGAATATGCTCTAGAAAAAATCTTAGCTTTTCTTCTGGTATTTCTTTCTCAATAAATGGCGTGATTAAACGAATTGCTTCTTTGCATTGCACACTATCAACTCCTCTCAAAGAGCAGCATTTTTACTACTCTTATTCTGTACCTCTTAGTGCAAATTGTACAAACTGTTTCATTGCTGTCTCCTCTGCGAATTTTGCAAGATAGATCTGATCACCTAGTTGATCTGCCAGCGTACCTGAAATTTTATCGCTTAATGTAATATTTGCACGGTATTTGGATAATACTTCATTGTGGCTATGTAGATAACTGTCATTGTTCCTGCGTCCAATCAAACAACAGAAAAATTTATCATAATGATTCACTTCTCGATAATGATCATGCGCAATCATATTCGCCCATATCTTGAACACATCTGTACTGTTTGCATAGTTTAACATGTCAAAACTATACCCGCCCTTTGGACACATATTTGCTTCCAGAGCAACTAGCTCTCCTTTTTTTCCAATTCCCTCTTGATCTTTCATCAAACGCAAAAATTCAAAATGAATAAAGCGGCTTCTCACATCAAATGCTCGTACACAACGGCGTCCGATTTCTCTTAAATCTTCTGGCAGTTTCTTCATTACATAAAAATAAACATTCTCTTTTTTATTCACTACATCTATTGAAGAAACAGAAGTCACACTTCCTGACTCAAATACAGCCTCACCTTTGCTGTTTATAATTGCATCATACGAACAAACGGTTCCTTTGACATATTGCTCCAATAAAAATCTCTCTTTTTTCTCTGTATTCAGGAACTGTTCGAGTTCGTTTTCATTATTAATCTGATACGTCTGTCTAACTCCCATTCCTTTATCTGGCTTTGCAATCACTGGATAGCCTACTTTTTTTACAAACGCCTTACTTGTTTCTTGATCATCCGCAATAATATAAGGCGCCGTCTGTATATGATTCTGCTCATATAGATATTTCATTATTGATTTATATTTTGCCTTTTGAACGTCTTTTGTATGAAATCCTGTCATAATATGAAAATCAGTACGAAGTCTTGCATCTTGCTCTAACCAGTATTCATTATTACTTTCTAACCAATCAATTTTTCCATATTTAAGTGTAAGATAAGCAACTGCTTTCATTACCTGATCATAGTCTTCCAGATTTTCTACTTTATAATATTCTGTCAATGCAGTTCTCAATTGATACTTCAATGAGTCATATGGTGTATCACTAATTGCCAATACATTCACTCCACTTGCATTTAGCTCCACACAAAAATTCCAATAACCTGATGGGAACTGCGGGGAAATAAATATGAAATTCATTTTAGACCTCCTCAACACTACGATCCTTATATCGTAAAAATTCTTTTCCTATTATACTACGTTCTTCCCCGAATTACAACTAAATAGTTTTTCGCTCTTAATTAAAAGAAATGTTCCCCACTAAAATGTTCAAAACATTCATTAGGAAACATTTCTTTACTTTTATTATTGACGTTTCGGAAGGAAAATCGTTACTGTTGTTCCGTTATTTTCTTCACTTTGTATTTGGATTCCATATTCCTGCCCATAAATTAACTGCAATCTATCATCCACATTGTTAATACCAATCCCACCAAAATGTTCTACTTTTCTATTTTTTTCCGTTAATTTCATCAGACGCTCCGATGTCATTCCAACTCCATCATCTTCTATTTGAATCTGAAGTTTTCCATCTAATGCCCGAACAAAAATTTCAATCGTACCTTTTTGCTCATTTGGAAATGCATGGAAGAATGCATTCTCTACAAACGGCTGTAAAATCATTTTTGGTATTTTATATTCATTGCATCCAAATGCAATAAAATATTCGACACGCACACGATCTCCATATCTTGTATTATTGATTAAAACATAATTTTTTAAATTTTCAATATCTTTCTCTACAGTTATATACTCATCCGTATTACTGATCGTATTTCTTAAAAGAGAAATAAATGCATCTATCGTCTGCGTTGATTTTTTTGTATTTCCCTGAAAAATAAGCCATTTAATGCTTGCCAGCGTATTATAAATATAATGCGGATTGATCTGCATTTGCAGCGCAGTAATCTCTGCCTTGCGCTTTTGTCGCTGTATTGTCATTAGTTCATCAATATAACGATTCAAATCATCAAGCATCGCATTGTATGTTGTTGATAACTCTCTAACTTCTTTTGAGCCAGTTGGAACAATATGCTCATCAAATTTTGTCATTCTTGCATTAGACATTTTCTTAACAAGCTCAGACAACGGTTTTGTCGTCTGACGAACTACAATAAAAATAACAAGAACTGATCCTGCTATAATTCCAGCGCAGATCAGCCACAAAAGAGGAATCTTATACTGATTGTCCAATGCCTTTTGATTGTCAATCACTCCATAAATGGTACTTTGGTAATATGGAAGATTTTTCTGCAGAATCGTTTTCATAGGAGAATCTTGCAGTTCCATATCTATACCAAGTTTTTCTTTATTAGATGAAGAAATAATTGTTCCTGATTGGTTTACAATATAACACTCTGTATTATCTGATGTAAAATATTCATAAAATTTTGTAATCTCTGCCTCCTTTATAATAAAAAAGGCAACTGCATACGGCTGTTGCGTTCCTAACAATTTCAATGCCTTTATCGCTATTAGTACAGGTTCATTTCGAGTCGATGATGTATATCCATTTTTTTGAAATACATACTGAATCTTATCTGGATTGTTTAACGCATCTTTTGCAAAATCCATTTCCATAATTTCTTGTATTGGCTTTGTAATTTTTTCTTCTTTGTTTATATAACTCCGCATTTGTGTACTTATAATAAGTACAGAAAAATTATCCATATTCGGCGGTATCACCTTCCTAATATCCCGTTTTGCTCGATAAGTTGTTTGAAAAGATAAATTGGGATCATGTTCCATATGTCCCTCAAGATGCAGTTTTAAATATAAACTAGAATTCATTCCCTCTATAATTTTTACCAAATCTTCATGAAATCCATTTAACTCTTCTTGGATTCTTGATAGCACTTGTTCCTGTGATTTTCCATAAGTTTCTATAAATACTTGTTTTGAAATATTAATTACAATCATGGATATAAGTAGTATTGCAGCAAAAATACCAACACTTACTACTGATAAAATTCTTACTATCATACTATTTAAATATATCTTTTTTTTCATGATCTACCGCCTCTCTCGCCGATATCCGCTGGGGGTTTTTCCCGTTATTTTTTTAAACACTCTACAAAAATAACTGTGATCAGAATATCCTACAAGAGAACTTATTTGTGCAATTGAATATTGTTTTTCCTGCAATAGTTCACATGCCTTCTGAATTCTAACATGATTTAAATATTCACTGAATCCCTCTCCCATATGAGTATTAAAATAAGATGATAAATACGAATAACTAAATCCAAACTTATCTGCTAAGTTTTGCAGATCCAATTCTTCTCTATAATGCTCTTGTATATACTCTAATATTTTTTTCAAATAAATATTTTGCTTTTCATCTTTTTCATCCATAACCTGTTCTATTCGTTTTAACATTTCTTCTAAAACAATTAAAAACTCTTCACAGTATGGTGCATGATCTATTTTTTTAAAATATTCTTTTCGAATTTCTTCTAGTTCATCGACTTGTTCCTCTGAACTTCCCATTACATTATATAATAAATTTTTTGTTTGGTTTTTTATTTTAAACTCTACCATCTCACCTTCCGCAGCCTGATAAATATAAGCTCGGAACATCTCAATTGCTTCCTTATATTTATGTTCTGCAATATCTGTCACAAACTTACGAAAATTAAACTTTTCATAATATGATTTTACCACTCTTCCTTTTTCTAGTAAATATAAATTCTCTCCCTTATGATAAAAAATCTCTGCTTTCATAAATTCTGGCATCTGGAAATCTTTTTTTAAATCTTCTATTTTAGTATAGGAAAATCCCATAACTCCCATTACCTTATCTTGAATCTGACTTAATTGCTGCATAAATTTATAAAATTCATTCAATAATCGACTTTCATCTTTTAAATTATAATTCAATGCAACATACATAACTTCCTGATTAAGCAAAAATTTTAAACTTCTGCAGTAATCCATATCTTTTAAAAACTTTTCTGTCTTTTCATATAGAATCAAAGACATATCCACTTCTTCGTCATTTTGACTATGCAGTGGTAATAAAAAAAGACGATAATGGCTATATGGAAATACGGATTCAAATTTCCACGTATGAAGTTCCATATCATATCCCGTTAAATACCGTTCTAACTGACTATCTAAGCTGGAAAGTTCTTTTCTTTTTAACTGCAAACCGGATATATTCTTTGCAACTCTCTCAACTACATTTAATAATTCTTCTGGATTTAATGTTGGCTTTAACACATAATCGGCCGCTCCATTTAACAAAGCCTGTCTCACATAATCAAATCTGTCATAACCACTTAGAACAATTACTTGAGTTTCTGGATATTTTTGACTTACGATTTTTATAAAATCCAATCCGTCCATTACTGGCATAACAATATCACATAATATAATATGTGGATGCAAACGATCCAATAAATCCAATGCCTCTTTTCCATTTGAAGCTTCCCCTATAACTTCATATCCTTCTTTTTCCCAGTCCATCATATACCGAATACCTTGTCTCATAATAAACTCATCATCTATAATCATTATCTTACAATTGTCTTCCATAGTATTTTCCCCTTTTACTCCCTCTTTCTTACAATTACACTAGAAATACTTTCCACTATCCTTATCTTCTCATATTTATCTAAATTTTACAAGTATTTATACAAATTCACAAACGTTTATTTCTTTATATTTTATTATCAGAAAGAGGAGATTGCAAAATAATTTTCATACCAAAAAATATTTTGCATCCTCCTCTCTAATTACATATAAATAATTAGAAAAACAAATTATCCCTTTACTGATCCTGTCATTCCTGCTACGAATTGCTTCTGCATTACGAAAAATAAGATTGTCGTAGGAAGAGTAGCAAGTACGACCGCAGTCATAATCATTCCATAATCTGGTGTATACGAAGATCCCATTGCAGAAATGATCAATGGCAATGTACGCTTATTTTCTGATTGAAGAGCAATCAATGGCCATAAATAATTATTCCAACTTGTCATAAATGTTACAACAGTTGCTGCTGCATAAGTAGATTTCATTGTAGGCATATAAATTCTTAAAAAAATCTGAAATTCTCCTAATCCATCAATTCGAGCTGCTTCAATCAAATCTTTTGGAAATGTCTTCGTATTTTGGCGGAAAAAGAAAATCAGGAACGCAGTTGCTACTGCGATAATAATAACGGCACCAGGCGTATTCAATCCAATCGTATTTAATACTGGAATAGAATTAAATTTACTAAATAAACGAAATAACGGAACCATCAATGCCGCAAATGGCACCATCATTGATAAAAGTATAATATTAAAAACAAAATCTCTTGCCTTTGATTTATAAACTTCAAATGCATATCCTGCTGCTGATGAAACAATCATAGCAAGTGTCGTTGTGATTACTGCAATCATCAATGAATTTTTGAATGCTGTAAAATACTGTAAATCCGATGACATTAAAGTATTTAGATTCTCAAGCAAATATGTACCTGGAATTAATGTTCCCTTTGTTACATCTACAGATTTATTAGTCGCTGCAATTACCATCCAGAAAAATGGAAAAACAGAAATAAACGCTAAGATTATCAGAATTATATACTGAACGCAATTCATTACTTTTGATTTTTTACTCATTCTTGTCACCTACTTTCAACTGAATAAAGGACAATATTACAATTAATATTACAACTACAAAAGATACTGCCGCTGCATAACCAAAGTTAGGCTGATACTTAAATAATAAGTTGTAAATATATTGTGAAATTGTGATTGTTGTGTTGGCTGGTCCACCTTGTGTAATATTCATTGGCTCATCAAATAACTGAAGTGTACCAATCGTAGAATTTATTGTAGTAAAAAGTATGATTGGTTTTAAAAGAGGTAATGTCATATAACGGAATTTTTGACTTCCTGTCGCTCCATCAATAGATGCTGCCTCATAAATTGAATCGTCAATACTCTGTAAACCAGATAAGTAAAAAATCATATTATATCCTGTCCAACGCCATGTGATTGCTATAATAATAAGCAAACGAGCAAATGTTGTCTCTGTCAGCCAGTTAATCGGTTCTGAAACAATATGAAAATTCATTAAAACACCATTGATAAATCCATCATTTGCAAATAAACTTTTAAATATAATGGAATATGCTACCAATGAAGTAACACAAGGTAAGAAAATTGCTGTACGAAATAATCCTCTGAATTTTAACTTTTTATTGTTTAACATAGATGATACGATTAATGCTAAGAAGATCATAATCGGAACTTGCACAATTAAAAATAAAATCGTGTTAAACAATGCCTTTTTAAATGTAGAGTCGGTCAATAATCTCTTGTAATTTGCAATTCCTCCGAAGCTTAAATTATCTACCATACCTGTCTGGAATGAGGTAATAAAAGCCTGAATCATTGGATAGAATACAAATGCTATGATTAATATTACACTTGGAATGACAAATAACCACGCTCTGATATTCCATTTATTCTGTGTGTTTCCTTTCATATAGTTCTATTCTCCTTTTTACTATAATAAAAGGAATACTGTAGAAGATGTAATACATCCGTAATTCCATTTTTACAGCATTCCTTTTGTATGGAAAATGATCCATTAACGTTCATTTTTCATCAATTGTTATTGTCCTACTGCTGCTTCTGCCTGAGCTTGATAATCATTCAATATGCTATCAACATCTGCTCCCCCTACGATTGCCTGAACAGCTTCTGTCATCAAATCTTCAATCGCATATGTATTTAATCCATAATTTACAGATGGTACTTCAGATGTCCACTTTGCAAAATCCCCAAAAATTTCCTGATTTCCGAAGAATTCGCTTGGCTTTGAATAGTTTTCTGCCTTAGCTGCTGCATTTAATGTACTTACTAATGTAATTTTTTCTGCTAATGTATTCATTAAATCTACATTACTTGCAAACGTTGCAGCTAAGAAGTCTTTTGCTAATTGTTCATGTCCTACATTTTTAATAACATACCATCCTGCACCACCGATGGAAGATGCATTTACAGAATCTTTGTTTTCCTTCATCTTAGGAAATGGAGCAATTGCCCATTTTCCGCTCTGATCCTCTGCTTTTTTAATAGATGGAGCAATCCAACATCCTATTACAACAGATGCAACATCTCCATTATTAAATGCTCCAACAAATTGATCCCAATCAGATACTTGCTTTGTACACCCAGATTTTACTAATTCCTTATAAATCGCTATGGCATCTTTTAATGCCTGATTATTTGCAATAGAGACCTTTCCATCTGCGTCTGTATACCAAGTTCCTGCACTCTGCATCATCATGCGAATCTGACCAATGTCATTTGGGTCCAGTGTACACATGCTTACTCCGCATTTTTCTTTCACAGCCTTACCAATTTCAATGTATTTTTCCCAAGTAATATCCTCCATATCTTTCTTTGTGTATCCAGCTTTTTCAATCAAATCAGTACGATAGAATGTCGCTGCAACACCACTATCAAATGGTACGCCATAAGTAATTCCATCTACTTGATTCACTGCTGTCTTATAACTTGCAAAATCATCTTTCTTCGCAATATCGGATAAATCAGCAAATTCGTCTTGATAAGAAGTCAAATATCCCTGCGCTTTGTAGTCTTCAATCAATACAATATCTGGAAGACCTGCATAAGAACGAGAAGAAAGACTTGTGTTCAGTTTTGCAACAATGTCATCTTGCGCCATTGTGACAATGTTAATTTTTACATCTGGATTATCCTTTAAAAATATTTCCTTTGCATTTTCAGCGGCTTTAATATTAAATGCCTCATCCCACGCCCAAATTGTTAATGTGTCATCTTTAGAGTCCTTGCCATTCTCTGCTACAGATTTGCTTGATTCACCCGAATTTTGAGAATTTCCACATGCGGTCACTCCGATTACTATTGTAGATGCTAATAATAATGTAGCTACTTTTTTTAATCTCATTTTGTTCCTCCTTATAAATTTGCATTTCATTCATGCTTTTCTTCATGAGTCTATTTTATCATAAACGTTTATGCATCGTTTAGAATTATCTTCTTCCCTTTTTTTAATATTTTTATATCCCCAATTTTAAATTTAGATTTTTTTTATAAACTATGAAAATTTTATTATTTGTTCGTGTATTTCAAAAGTTTGTTCGTGTATTTTTCTAGTTTTTTCTATTATATAGACTATATTTTTATTTATACTTAACAGCATTTTTTGCACATATACAATTTTCTTTCATTAATTTTTCTCCATCCAAAAAGTACTATTTGGACTATTTCAATCTGTCTGGTTGGAAAATTTCTTTTGTTTTTTCTTGACCTTTTGCATATTCAGTGCTAGACTTAAAATATGTCTATAGTTTAACATACTATTTTTTAAAACAGTTTTAGGAGGAAAAAATGAGTAAAAGTTTTGACGAATTAGTATCAAAAGCCACAAGCTGTGGTATGAAAAAACTTGCTGTTGCTGTCGCACAGGACGATGCTGTTCTGGAGGCTGTTAAAATCGCAAAAGAACGTGGAATCGCAGATTCTATTTTAGTTGGAGATAAGGAAAAGATTGAAGCTGTTGCTGCTGAGATGAATATGGATTTAGCTGGATTTGAGATTATTGACAAACCAGATGTAGCAGAAGCTGCTTTAACAGCTGTTAAATTAGTACATGACAAGAAGGCTGATATTTTATTAAAAGGTCTTTTAGATACAAAGTTATTTTTAAAGAGTGTATTGAATAAAGAATGTGGTCTTAGAAAAGGTAAAATGATGTCCCATGTATGCGTATTCGAAATCGAAGGCATCGATCGTCTCTTATTCTTTACAGACGTTGCATTTAATACTTATCCATCATTAGATGATAAAGTTACTATTATTAACAACGCTGTTGAGATTGCTAAAGCATGTGGTATTGAGACTCCAAAGGTAGCCCCAATTTGTGCTGTTGAAGTTGTGAATCCAAAAATGTCTCCAACTGTAGATGCTGCTGCTTTGACAGAGATGAATGAGAAAGGTGAAATTAAAGACTGTGTTGTATACGGACCATTATCTATGGATCTTGCTATCGACCCAGAAGCTGCAAAGCATAAGGGTGTTTCTAATCCTGTTGCTGGTCATGCAGATATCCTCTTATTCCCAAATATTGACGCTGGTAATATTACATATAAGATTGTTGTTCGTACTGCAAAGGCAAAAAATGGTAACTTATTAATTGGTACATCTGCTCCTGTTATCTTAACTTCTCGTTCCGATGATTTTGAGACAAAGATCAATTCTATCGCTCTTGCAGCAGTTGTAGCAGATTCAATTGGATAATAAACAAATGTTCCAGAAAGGAGACTTATTCTATGAGCTATAAAGTATTAGTCATCAATCCAGGTTCTACTTCTACTAAGATTGGTGTATTTGAAGATGAAACACTTTTATTTGAAGAAACACTTCGTCACTCTACAGAAGAAATCGCTCAGTATGCCACAATCGTTGACCAAAAAGATTTTCGTAAAAAATTAATTGTTGATCTGCTTGCATCAAAGAACTTCGATGCAAAAGATTTGGATGTTATTGTAGGCCGTGGTGGCTTATTAAAGCCAATTCCAGGCGGTACTTACGCAGTATCCGATGAATTATTAGCAGACTTAAAAATTGGCGTTCAAGGCCAGCATGCTTCTAACTTGGGTGGTATTTTAGCAAGAGAAATCGCAGATGAAATCGGTGTTCCTTCTTATATCGTTGACCCAGTTGTTGTTGATGAACTAACAACTGTTGCAAGATATTCTGGTGTTCCAGAGCTTCCAAGAACAAGTATTTTCCATGCATTAAATCAAAAAGCAGTTGCAAAACGCTATGCAAAGGAAATCGAAAAAGCTTACGAAGATGTAAATCTTATCGTTGTACATATGGGCGGAGGCGTTTCTGTCGGTGCTCATACAGGCGGCAAGATTGTTGATGTAAATAATGCATTAGACGGCGAAGGTGCTTTTTCTCCAGAACGTGCAGGTTCTGTTCCAGCAGTTCCATTAATGAGAATGTGCTTTTCTGGTAAATATACAGAAAAAGAAGTATATAAGAAATTAGTTGGCAATGGTGGTTTAAACGCTTACTTAAATACAAACGATATGCGCGATGTAAACCGCATGGCATTTGCAGAAGGAAATGAAGAAGCAAAGCGTGTATTCGATGCATTTATCTACCAAATTTGCAAAGATATCGGAGCAATGGCAACTGTATTAAAAGGCAAAGTTGATCAAATTATCTTAACTGGCGGTATCGCTTATGGTAAGGAAGTCTGTGATGCAATTAAAGAACGCGTCGGATTTATTTCTGATATCACAGTATATGCAGGTGAAGATGAATTACTTGCACTTGATCAGGGCGCATTGCGTGTCATGAATGGTACAGAAAAAGCTATGGAGTATTAATACAAAAAGTTTAATTTGGAATTTTTTGTAGTATTAGTTATTTAAAGGATTGAGAGTATCTTTTGTGTTTTAACTTATTTTCTGTCTTTATGGGCAGTAAATAATGCCATAATTGGATACTCTCTTTTCTTTGGCAGAATTTAAATAAAATAAATAGAAAACAAATTTTATTAAATAGAAAGGAAACATGGCACTTCTTCCACCTCCTGAAGGAAGTGGTTTTCTGTGCCTGACAAAATTTATGAATAAAAAAGAAGTTTCTGAAATTAAAAAACTAATGGCTCCTGACCGCAGTGCAATCACTCGTATTTGCGGCTGTTATGTAGATGGAGAAAAAAAGAAACGTACAGAATTAAAAGAAGCATTTTTATCAATCCCTCAAGAAGAAATGTTTAAATACTTTGAAATTTTCCGAAAAACGCTTTCTGGGACAATTGGAAAAAATTTAATCAATTTGAATTTTCCATTAGAACAGGAATTTGAAAATGGAACACAACAGTTTCTCCTTCGTCTTCGTGACAGTCAGTTAAAAGATGATGCATTGTTGGAACAGTTCTATGATAAGATCATTGAATCCTACTATTATGGAGAAAATTATTATATTATATTAATCCATGGTGCTTACGATATTCCAAAACGTGGAACCGATAATATTGAAATGGATGATGCTTCGGATTATGTATATGAGTATATTCTCTGCTCCATTTGTCCTGTCAAGCTCTCCAAAGCAGGTCTTTGTTATAACAGCGAAAATAATACCATCGAAGAACGAATTCGTGACTGGATCGTAGATGTGCCAGACAGCGGATTTTTATTTCCAGCTTTTCATGATCGTAATACCGATATCCATAGTATGCTCTATTATTCCCGCAATGCAAAGGAACTGCAAACTGGCTTAATTGAAGATGTGTTTGGCTGTTCTGCTCCTCTCACAGCAGTAGATCAAAAAGAGTCCTTTAATTCTTTATTGGAAGAAACTTTAAAAGAAAACTGTAATTATGAGACAATACGTACTGTACATGAAAAATTAACCGAGCAAATGAAAGAAAAAGAAGAAGAAGCGTCTTCCGAACCAATAACGTTAAATCGATTTGATGTAAAGCGAATACTCGAACACGCAGCAAATACCGAATTAGAAGACTTTGATCAGACATTTGAAGAATCCGTTGGAGAAGAAGTCCAATTGCTTGCGGCAAATATCGCAAATACACAAAAATTTGAAATCAAGACACCAGAAGTGACGATTAAAGTAGCTTCTGACCGCACCGATCTTGTCGAAACAAAATGGATTGATGGGGTTCCTTGTCTTGTTATTCAGATTACTGATCAAATTCAAGTTAATGGCGTACATGTAAACGCTATGAAACCAGAAGATTTTAATCAAAATGAATAAATTCCTGTAGCAGATAGATATGCATTAACCGCTTCTTTTTTGAATTCATAGCTATATTGAACTATAAAAATGCCGACCTCCCATCGTTAGATTTTAGGTCTAACTTTTGGGGGTCGGTACACTTTGTGTACTTGTTAATAAGTGCTTTTTATAAACTTCTGTAAAATCTTTAATAAGTCTGTGCAAGAGTGCATAATTTTATTCGCTTTTTCATATCCTGTACATCTATGAAACTTCCTCGAATAATATCAGATTTCTTTACATTTATTATGTATGGATGACTGCTTGTTATATGAAAATAATTATCCTCAAATATTACATCCGCCTCTGCAAAATCCAACTCTACAAACGGAAGGAAACCATCTGCGCTCAGACAAATCTGATAAGCATCTATTGTTTCTTTTACATCTATCTGCACATCTGCCTTTGGAAACACCAGATATTTATAAGGAAGTATTGTCTCAACATCTGTAAGAATTTTTCCATCTTCTGTCTCAACTTGAAGTTCAATAAAAATTTCTTCTCCATTTGCATAATAGGACTCTGTATTTATTGACACAATTTTTTCTGAGTATTGTGGCTGTATACAGCCTGTAAATGGTTTTTGACCATGCCATACATCCCAATAATCCCCTCTGTTTTCTGCATCTAGTTCATCCAGACATCCACCTGAAGATGGGGAAGAAGGCCAGAAAAAGGTATCAGGATCTGTTTGCTTAACAGTCTTTGCCAAAATTCCCTTAAATAACCGAATATAGTCTGCTCGCAAATACATGGATTCTTTTTGAAATGCATCCCAATGACACCATGCCGATTCAATTTCATTGTTTCCACACCATAATCCTAAACAAGCATGGTGTCGAAGTCGTTTCACATTTTCATAAACTTCCACTCTACAATTCTCAGCACCTGGCGTTTCACGGGGAGGGAATTTACTTCCTCTATGTATTCAGCCGTGGCTGTGTAGAGAGCTTTTGTCATTTTCCCAGGATACCGATTGCTTTTTTTCATACTTCGGCATAATTTCCAGAGCCTCGCGTAGGAACAGAACCTCCATTCTCTTTGGATGCTTTCATCCAGGTTTTTAGTGCAGATTCACTGATCCCTAGATTTTCAGCTGCCTTGCGAAGAGGTAACTCTGAATGATCCATCCTGTACGGAACGGCATCCTCTTTAAATTGTTGTGAATATTTAGTACCTTTTGCCATAACCATTCTCCTTCCTGCTTTATAACTATTATATAGTATTTATCGAAAATGGTCATGTTTATTTTGTACTATTTATATTCTAACACCATCTCAACTCAGATCCAAGTGCCTTAAATACTTTTAATCCGTCATCTATATTTTTTATGTGCAGCATTCTATCGTCCCCCATTTTACGTTTCATAATATAATTGAGTCCACCACACATTATGCCATAAACTTTCCCCAAAATGCAATACTTTCTTTCGATATTTCTAAAATAGCTAATGTTTTCTTTCCATTTTCAAAGTCCCAACACCAATGCAGCACTCCTTGTTTAAAATATTCACTTTTTTTGCATAAAAACATTTTTTCACAATATTTTATTTTATTATCACAATCAGATAGGAAAATCATCTCCCACCAACCTTCTGCTGCTTTACCTCTTTATTATTTTAGTATACTATAAAATAATTACTTATTTTTATACTTCAATGCTCGCTAGTTCTCAGCCAAACAACCATCTCATTCTCCCCTCTATTTGCCCAGGCAAAGTATGGAATTAACGTTAATTTCGTATCTTCATATTCTGCTGTCTGATATCGCTCATAAAGCATTCCATTTGACTTTCTGTTTTTTTGTTTTTTGCTTTTGCATAAAAAATAGGAAAGAATTGTTCTCCAATTTGCATAATATCCTGCTCCATTTTTTCTTCTGGAATAAGTTTATATAAATGAAGATTTTTTCCATTGTCTGCCTCTTCCGCACAATATACAACAGAACCACACATAACTGCTGCTTTGCCGATGTCTTCCCTCACTCGTTCATCTGCCTGATAGACTTGTGGAGTCATAGAAAAATAAAATAAAATATAATCTCATCTCCATTGTTCCATATTCCATCTACATAGCAGTATCCTTTCACTTGCGTACAATGATACGACTCTGCACCAAAAACATTCCAATTATCACACCATCCTGGAATCCGCACTGCCAGCTTCATTGCGATCGCTTCGCTTCCTTTGAATATGACTCGAACCATTCCATCTCATGGCATCCCCGATTCTACGACAAAAACTACCTTATTGTTATTTACTTGCTTTTCTATCGTACCAGCAATAAAAAGGATGTTATCCCGACTGCGACATGCTGCCGCTTGGAATGATCGGAAAAGGATTCAATGATGAGCGACATACTTGCTTTACAAAAGAAGAGTAAAAAACAATGATGACACTTTGGTGCATTTTTTGTTCACCTCTAATGCTCGGTGCCGATATGCCTCAATTAGATGAATGGATCATTTCTCTTTTGACAAATATTGATGTATTAAAACTGTTAGATCCAGACTGTCATGGCTGTCAGATTTTCCGTGATGATACAAAAGCAATATGGAAATCCGAAAACAAAAACAACAATACTGTTTATATTGCGTTATTCAACCTCTCTGATAAAGAGCAGACAATCCGTGCATCACTCGATGAATTAGAATTATGTTGCACAGACGGAAAAGAGCTGTGGACAAGAAACTGTATGATCATTGGCACGCCGTTATCGCTTGCCTGTCTGCTCATGCCTGCGCACGGTATCAAGTATTTTAACACACAATAAACAGTTCCTTCACTTCAAAATATGAAAAAACAGCGGATTAGATTGGAAATCTCTGCCTTGTTCATACAAAAAATCCTCTGCTTCAACTATATAAAGCAGAGGATTTTTGTCATTCTTTCTTAATCTGTATAAACAATTGTTTCCTCGATATGCCTTTTTTGCATCTTATGTCTGATCTTTCTGTTTTGCACACTGTCAAATATAATGGAAAAATCATAATCTTCTGGATATAATTCTGTCACTGCAACGTGGAGTTTTACTCGTTTATGGTTAATCCATATTTTTTTATTAGGCAGCTGTACACGAAGAATTCCTTTTTCGTCTGCAGTCTGACACACAATGCCAATTTTTTTATCAGGATATACCATTACACTGTCTCCTAATTGAAATTTTCTTGCTTCGCTTTGACCGTTTTTTTGTTGTTTTTTTCGTTTGATATGCGGAGAGGACTGCTTTATTATATCTTTATTTCCATAGCATTCCTTCCACTGCTCTGGTATGACATCCCCATATGCAGCTTTCGCCGCACATTTTATCATAGAATCTGGCATTCCCAGCTTTTGTGCAATATAAAAGGCACAGCTTTCTCCCACTTCTCCGATTATGAGATGGTACAATGGTTTTAAACTATTTTTATCAAATGTCATTCTCGCATTTACAATATTACTTTCCTTTTGTGCAAAAACTTTCACTTCTGGATAATGTGTTGTCACTAAAAATAATGCTCCGCTTTTTTTCAATTCCTCCAATATTGCAATTGCAATCCCCATCCCTTCTGTCGGGTCTGTTCCAGAGCCAAGTTCATCCATAATTACAAAACTGTTTTTGTTTACCTGCTTTAATATATCTAATACATTTACAATATGAGCAGAAAATGTTGATAAGTTTTCTGAGATATTTTGTCCATCTCCAATATCACAGAGAAAATTGCTGTTCATGCATAATTTTGCTTCTTCACACGCAACATGAAGCCCACATTGTGCCATAAAACAGTTTAATGCGACTGTCTTAATCGCCACTGTTTTTCCTCCCGTATTTGGACCTGTAATTATAATTCCGTTTACTCCATTTCCGAGTTCAAACTGCAGCGGAACACAAATTTCCCTATCCATAAGCGGATGCCTTCCATTTTTAATCATAATATGCCTATCCGTATTTATATAAGGTTCTGTTCCTGAATAACTTAAACTTAATTTTCCTTTTGAGAAAATAAAATCTAATTTTTCTATTGTTCTAACATTTTCTTCTATTTTTTCTGCCCCATCTGCTACTTGTGCGGTAAGAGAATACAAAATTCTTCTCTCTTCATTTTCTTCCTCAATCTTTAAATACTGCAGTTGTTCATACTGCTTCGCAGCTTCTGTTGGTTCAATAAACACAGTATTTCCTGTCGCTGACTGATCAATTACTGAACCGCTGATTTTAAACTTATATTCTTTTTTCACTGGAATACAAACATGTCCATTACGCATCGTGCTAAAACTATCCGACATAAATTCTTTATTTCGACGCATAACTGCATTTGCCTTTTCATGCATTTTATCTTCTGTACGATCAATATCTACTCTTACCTCTTTTAACAGCTTCGATGCACAATCTTCCACCCTTCCATTTCTCATCGAAAGGGAAATTGCTTGACGGATTTCTTTTAAATCATCCAAATTTTCTTCATAATAGGCAAGTGAAATTTCATACTGTTTTCCTCGATTCAAATATTCTCTCAAACGCTTCACTGCTGCAAGCGACATTTCGACTGTTTCCAATTGATCTGCTGTCAGACAGTCTCCTTTCTTTGCAATTGCAAGTATCTCACTTATTCCATTCATGGAAGTCATCGGCGGATTTCCAATCTTTTCAATGAATATCTTTGCCTGAGTCGTTTCTCGCTGCTTTGCAATTACTTCTGACTCTGACAAACAGATTGTTATATTATGAATTGCTTTTTTTGCAGTTTCTGTAAAAGCAAACTCACTCCAAATTTCTTTGATTCGATCAAATTCTAATGCATGTTCTATATTTATCATTCTTTATTCCATCCTTTTTGTTCGTAATAATAATCGTTTCATCAATCAAGAGATCTCCTTAAAGTGAATATTTAAAATCCACTTCGCTGATTCCTCACGCAAAAAAATACCATAGGTATCTGCCAACAAGGCATCTCACTCTATGGCGCACTTATTACTAAAAAGGCAAACAAGTATTGCTCTTATATCATACATAAGATCGCAGTGAGGGCCATATTAAAAGATCCTCTTTACTGCTTGCTTATAAGCGAATCACTTGCTTCATGCTTAACACACGAAAAGCAAGCTACTTTCTTATATTCAGTAAAAAACAGCATGACACTGCTGCCATGCTGTTTCCTATCTTATATAACCTATAAAGAACGAAAGAGCGTACATTGTAAGGCAGATACAAATAGACAGACTTCTAGTGTAAAACAAGAAACCCATCTTTACAACTATTTAATTAGCTGTGTTCTCTACTTTCACAATGCTTAACATCAAAATACCTCTCTTTTAAAATTTAAGTTTAGTATAAATCAGAAATGATAGAAAGTCAAGCAGATCTTTTTTGCTATTCCTGCACTTGGTGTTCTGCATATTTAAAGTAAGGGAAATGAACAGACGCTGCCTTTGTCCACCAATCAGACTTTTTATCAATTGTTTTTCTTTTTCACAGCCCGCATCTCAATATAGCCTCGCTCACCCTGGGGTTCTAACTGAATACGAGGATTTTCGTCATCCCATTCATAGCCGATCAACGTTGGATCATATTGACTCATAGAATGCTGCACTGCCAAAATAGCTTGACAGTAGTCCTCCTCATAAAACGGTTTCCCTTGGAACATCAGATACTCTGCTTCTGGCAGCTCAATCACATCAAATCCTTCTGGGACTAGAACATTATCCTGTGGCAGCACCTCAACTCCCTGCACATAGAGTGAAGTTCCAGGCTTACGGTATTGGTCTGGCAGCCACATCAATCACTTTTGTCTTTCCTTTTTTTAGTTGTATAGCAGAACGAGAAAGACGAAGCCGCCTGACATATTCCGTAGGCGTCATTCCCAAATAGTCCCGAAATAAACGATAAGAATGCCATGGCGAGAACTGGGATGCTTCTGCCAAATCTTTCAGAGTAATTTCCTCCGACAAGTGGGTATCGATATATTCCTGCATCCGCTGAACAGCCATTGTCTGCTCCTTCATTCGCAAACACCTCCTTACTCTGTTCATTTTATCGTACTCAAACTATTTTTTCTCGACTTTGTTTGCCATTTTATGGAAATATCGCCCAATGTTATTAATATAAAAATTCTAAATTATTGCAAGCACTACAGTCCCAAATGTAATATAGTCTTAAGCTGTGCAGGCATACCGTAATAATAAAGTGGTGTTGTAAAAACAATCATATCCGAATTCAAAATATCTTCTCTGATTCCCTCCATTCTCTTCACACTTCTCATTGCCCAAACAAAATATCGGCAGCTCTTTCCAACTCTTTTCTTTTCCCTGTGTCATCGTATGCATTTTCTTTATCATCAATTCCTTTTACCACATTGATATAAAATAATCCATCCCTATTACAGTAAAAATAAAGCTTCTTTACTCCATTTATCTTAAATCTTGCATCTACATTTCCTTCTGGATAAAGTTTAACCATCTGCATTCTGTCCGAAGATGCCGCCGCAATAAATGAAATATAATGTTGTTTTGTCATATCATGATCAATGCGTACATAAAATTCATCCTCGACTCTCTCAATAAAAATCATGTGGCTTTCATCTGTTTCCTCTGCTACGGCAGGACTTAGGTATACTCCATGGCAAGTAATCACAGCCTCTCCCATACTATGAATTACATTTCCACAGACAGGGCAAACATAGAATTTCGATCGCATCATATTGGCTGATACATTTGCATTAAAAACAGTATTTCCAGAAATCAATTCTGTCACTGACACAGAAAAGGTATCTGCTATCGGCTCCAATAATGTAATATCCGGATATCCCTTTGCCGTCTCCCATTTTGAAACAGTCTTATCACTCACTCCCAACTTTTCAGCTAACTGTAGCTGCGTCATTTTATTCTTTTCCCGCAGTTCTTTAATCACTGCCCCTGTAACATATTGGTTCATCATCTTTACCTCCACCTCCAAGATAATAATAACCTTAAGTTCATTTATTTTGTACCTACGGAAAGTAGAGTTGGCTGTATACAAATTAGCGCCCCCAGATACTGACGCTTAAAGCATAATTAGATGGTATAATTTTCCGTGCCCTTTGTGCGTATACGATTTATTTCTTCAATAATTTCAAATACATTTCCAATAGCACTCCGATTCCAGAAACCATTGAAAGAACACATCCTCCAACAAGCAACGCCGTTACATCAGATACATATCTGCTAATTTCCATACGACAAAACACCGTCAACAATCCTATCATAAACATAATTAACCAAACGCTGATTCTTTTTTTACCCCTTCATTCACGATAACAGTATTCCCTATCATTTTTCATCTGTCATTAAGTTTGTTCTGTTTAATTGCTGCCAGAATCCCAGATACTAAAGGAAAAACAAGTGATTCTTGCGGAACAGTTCTTAAGAGAGAACGAAGGGAAGGAAAGAGCGGTTCACTTTTCTTGTTGGGAAAAGTGTCGTATTGTATTTTTACAAACAAAGGAGATTCTATACCTGTCATGGAGTCTATTCGTGGATCTCAAAGAGAACGCATTTCATCGCTTTCTATCCTTGCGAAATCAACGAAAAATCAACCAAAATAAGGAGTTCCATACGGTCATTTTGCCAGGTTTAATTGCTTAAGTTCGTGCCTATGTTTTTTTTCTTCTTCCCTTTATTTTTGCCAATGATAATTATACTCTAAGTTCCTACACTTAGGGTTCTGCATATGTAAAGTGATGAAAATAAAAATTCTAAATTACTGCAAGCACTACAGTACCAAATGTAATACAAATCAATCCCCATGCAGCCTTTTTCGTCAGCTTTTCATGAAACACAATCCAAGAAAAGGCAATAGTTACAAGAATACTTAACTTATCTATTGGCACAACTACACTTGCTGGACCTTCTTGTAATGCACGATAGTAACACATCCATGATGCTCCTGTTGCAAGACCAGACAATACAATAAATCCCAACTCTTTTTTTTCAATTTTTTTTACTTCATGCTGCTTTCCACTGATAAATACAATCATCCATGACATAATTAATACAACTGTAGTTCTGATTGCTGTGCCAAGATTGGAATCCACTCGTGCAATCCCAATTTTCCCTAGAATCGCAGTCAAACTTGCAAACAAAGCAGACAGTATCGCATAAAACATCCAACCACTTCCATTCGCCTCTTCATCTAATTTTGTATCCTTTTTAGAAATCATCAGCAAAGTTCCTATACCTATCAAAATAGCTGCTGCTGCCTTTTGCCATGTCAATCCTTCATGTAAGAAAATAAGTGCCAGCAAAATCGTAAGTACGGTACTGGATTTATCAATTGGCACAACTTTATTAATATCACCTTTTTGCAGTGCATAAAAATAGCATAACCAAGATGCCCCTGTTGCCAAACCAGACAATACAAGAAATAAAAGTGTCATCCCACTGACCTGAGTAATTCCTGTCCATGTGCGTGTTATCAGCACCATTAACCACGAAAATACTAATACAACGATTGTCCGAATTGCTGTAGCAACATCAGAACTAGTCTTTTGAATTCCACATTTTGCAAGAATCGCAGTAATTCCTGCAAAAAAAGAAGAACCTATCGCATAAAATATCCACATCTCTTTCCCTCCTGCTGTAAAAAAAGAGTGTGGCATCAAACCACACTCTTTAATATTAAGCGTTTACACAAGCATCATTCCGCAATAAATACGCAAACTCTTCATTCCTTTTTTCGTCAAACAACATTGATGAATCGTTGACGAAATATTTCACGAATTTTAGTTGATAATTTGCGTTAAG
This sequence comes from Clostridiales bacterium, assembly GCA_022778745.1. GTDB lineage: Bacteria > Bacillota > Clostridia > Lachnospirales > Lachnospiraceae > Fimimorpha. Next base: position 258 of record JALFSR010000081.1, on the reverse strand, counting down.
CATAAGCTCATAACCTCTGAATTTTCTTGATTTTTCAAGGGAATTCAGCATTTTTAAGGCTTTCTGGAAAACCTTATTTGCCTGCCATCTGCTTAGCCACTTCAGCTGCAAAATCTTCTTCTTTCTTCTGTAAGCCTTCGCCTGTCTCAAAACGAACGAACTTCTTAATCTTGATGTTTGCGCCGTTTGCCTTAGCAACTTCCTGAACATACTTAGAAACTACCTGCTTGCCATCTTCTGCCTTTACATAAACCTGAT
>JALFSR010000078.1 GCA_022778745.1 Clostridiales bacterium | reverse complement strand
TCTTTCCCATCCAGATACAGATTTACAGCATATATCTTATCCTCAACGGATACTTTCCTTTTAGACATAAAATATGCTCCCTCCTAAGTGACAAGTTTTTATTATTTCACTTGTCTACCTAGAAGGGAGCATATCAATCTTGATGCGGCGGTATCTTTATGCAAATATTGCTTTTTTGGAAATTATGTGAAATTTAATATAGATGAGATTAAGGAGGCAGTTATGGGAAAAGTTACAATACAGAGTATCGCAAAGGAGCTGGGTTTATCAACAAATACCGTAGCGATGGATTGGAATTATATAAAAAAATCAAAGAAAGTGGATTTTATGTTGAAAGCGTATTATAAGAGGTTATGCACTAAATATTTAACAGCTTTTTTGCATTTTTGAATGTGTTCGAAGTAATTGTTCACAGAACACAGAAATGGTTTGATCTATTAAACGAATTATAAAAATCAGTCATGAACTGTTCGTTTCCCTAATAAAGTAGAAAAAAGATGTGATTCATCAATTGCAAAGAAAGATGGACGAAGGGATGTCGGATCATGTTAAATATTTTATGGGCAACAATGATGGTGATTGGTGTTGGATGGGGAATGGCAACGGGAAGGATGGAAGCTGTGACAAATGGTGCACTGGATTCTGTAAAGGAAGCAGTCTCACTTTGTATTACAATGCTTGGAGTAATGTCATTATGGACGGGGCTGATGGAAGTCGCCCGTCAAGGAAATATAATAAAAAAATTAACAAAAGGAATTGCTCCATTTGTTAATTGGATGTTTCCAGATGTGCCGAATGGAGATCCAGCAAAAGAACATATTACGACTAATATAATTGCAAATATATTAGGTCTTGGCTGGGCGGCTACGCCGGCAGGACTGAAAGCGATGGAAAGTCTGCGGGAACTAAATAACAAATGTGATAAAACTAATTATATTAATAAAAAAAATGATAATAAAAACTGTGATAGGGAAAAAAATTTGGATGGATGTAGGGAAGCAAGTGATGCGATGTGTACATTTTTGATTTTAAATATTTCTTCCCTTCAGTTAATCCCAGTTAATATGATTGCGTATCGGGCTCAGTATGGCTCAGTAAATCCAGCAGGGATTATTGCGCCAGGATTAATTGCGACTTTCATTAGTACAATGATTGGAATTCTATTTTGTAAGATTATGTATAAATATAGTAAAAGTCATAGAAAAATCAAGGAATTGAAGGGAAGCTAACCATTTATGAATATTTTTTTATATTTTTCTAATATGATCATTCCATTACTGATTTTTTATGTTGTGATGCATGGAGTGCTGCAAAAGATTCCTGTCTATGATGTGTTTGTGGAAGGTGCGAAGGATGGATTAAAGACAGTCGTTGGAATTCTTCCGACTCTGATTGGATTAATGGTTGCAGTAGGGGTACTTCGTGCAAGCGGTTTTCTTGATTTTCTTTCAAGCATATTAAAAGCTCCGTGTGAAGCAATTGGATTTCCAGCCGATTTAATTCCAATGACATTAATACGAATGTTCTCTTCTTCAGCAGCAACCGGATTAGTATTGGATATTTTTCGTACATATGGAACTGATTCTCTCATTGGAAAAATTGCTTCAATTAGTATGAGTTGTACCGAAACTATTTTTTATACAATGAGTGTTTATTTTATGGCAGCGAAAGTAACAAAGACGCGTTATACGCTCCCAGGTGCATTATTAACGACACTTGTTGGAGTTGCTGCAAGTGTAGTTTTAGCATATATGATATAAATTTGTTTAAATCACTTTCTATTTTCCTCTAAAAATGTTATAATAAAAAACAGAGAAAAACTGCAAAGCCGGAGAACATACTCCGGCTTTCTGTTAATATGATTTACGCAAGGGCATAAGGCAGGCGGAAATGTTTGATTTTCAGTTGCTGCTGCACGCAAACCAGTGAAACATATTTTGTATTTCGTCTGGTTCCTTTGTGTAATCAATTAGAGAAATAATAGAAGTGAGGGAGTTTATGAGACGATTAATCCAAAAAGAAGAAAATGATAAGATTCCTCCCCTGAAGGGCAGTTTTCGAGAATATATGAGTTGGCCATTAGTTTTAGCTGCATTATTAATAGTAATGAATTTGGTAATTTATATTGTAGATATGAAAGCAGGTACTATTATGACTGTTTTTGTTACTATTTATATAGCAATCGCAGCTAGTATTTTTCAATATTATCGAAAACAGCTCCATAGTGATCTGATGAATTATGCCTCTAATTATGCACAGCTTCAAAAGCGGTTATTGGATAATATGGCCATTCCGTATGCGATGGCAGATAATGCAGGAAGGATTGCATGGAGTAATAAAGAATTTCAGAAAATCACAGAGCAGGATGGACGGGGGCATCGGACACTGAATGCTATTTTTCCAGAAGTTACAAGTCGCAGTTATCCAAGAGGAAGTGAAGATTCCATTGTACATGTTGTATTTTGCGGAAGAAATTATCAGCTTGCAATTCGTAAAATTTTGTTTTCTGACGTAAAGGATATGCTTAGACTGAATGATCAGGAATTGACAAAAGTAAGTATGTATGCTATTTATTTGTTTGATGAGACGGAAATACTTTATTATCAGAAAGAAATTGAAAAAGAACGTATGGTTACTGGCTTGATTTATATGGATAATTATGAAGAAGCATTAAATAGTGTAGAAGAAGTAAGACGTTCTCTGCTTGTAGCACTGATTGACCGTAAGATCAATAAGTATGTGAACCGTTATGGAGGAATTCTGAAAAAGATAGAAAAGGATAAATATTTTGTTGTATTCAAGCAAAAGCATTTAGAGGAACTAAAAGAAGAACGATTTTCTTTGTTAGAAGATGTTAAGACGGTAAATATTGGTAATGAGATGTCGATTACATTAAGTATTGGTCTTGGAGTTGGCGGAGACACGTATCCTCGTAATTACGATTATGCACGAAGTGCGATGGATATGGCACTTGGACGTGGCGGAGATCAAGTTGTATTAAAAGAAAAAGACAATATTACGTATTATGGAGGAAAGACGCCGACACAGGAGAAGAATACAAGAGTGCGGGCTCGCGTAAAGGCACATGCTCTTCGTGAACTGATTGAGACAAAGGAAGATGTTATTATTATGGGACATCATATGAGCGATGCCGACTGTATCGGAGCAGCGATTGGAATTTACCGAGCAGCAAAGACATCTGCTAAGCATGCAAGTATTGTTATACAAAATGTCACAAATAATGTGAAACCTTTAATGGAGCGTTATTGTAATACGCCAGAATATGATGAAGATCTTTTTATTACAAGAGAAGAAGCCTTAAAGAGAATTCATCCAAATACATTATTAGTTGTTGTAGATACAAACCGTCCTGGATATACGGAATCACCAGAATTACTCAGCTGTGCACAAAATATTGTTGTGCTGGATCATCATCGTCAGACAAGAGAAGTAATTGATAATGCATTGCTCTCCTATGTAGAGCCATATGCTTCTTCGACTTGTGAAATGGTTGCAGAGATTTTGCAGTATTATTCAGAAGATATCCGTATCAAATCAGGGGATGCAGACGCAATCTATGCTGGAATGGTTGTGGATACAAACAATTTCTTAAATAAGACAGGAGTTCGTACATTTGAAGCTGCGGCATTTCTAAGAAGAAACGGTGCCGATGTCACGAGAGTTCGTAAGATGTTCCGCGATAATATGAATGATTATAAAGCAAAAGCAGAGGCAGTACGCAATGCAGAAGTGTTTGAATCGTGTTATGCAATTAGTATTTGTCCAAACGATACAAACGATAGTCCAACTGTTATTGCGGCACAGGCAGCCAACGAACTCTTAGGTATTCAAGGAATTAAAGCGTCGTTTGTATTGACAGATTATAAGAATCAGATTTATATTAGTGCTAGATCAATTGACGAGATGAATGTCCAAGTAATTATGGAGCGTTTAGGCGGAGGCGGACACCTTGCAATAGCAGGAGCCCAGCTCAAAGGCGTGACGATTGAAGAAGCAGTAGCAAGGCTGAAAGAAGTATTGAGAGATTCCATTAATAATAGATAAAATTCATGGAATTTAGCTTCATAAGTTAATGCAGCTAAAAATGTTTACTTTTGTGTTGCGGAACTTGAAAAAACTGTCTAGTGGGTACTTGAAGTCCCCATTGTGAACAAAGTTGGATAGCCAATTTCACAAGAATCTTCGGTGCGTTCGCATCGCAGGAACTTCAAAGAGGAAATTAATTGAAAGAAAGGAGTGCACCAGTAAGATCTGCTTATGTAACGGTATCATCAAAGGATAGTTATGGAGCAGCTGATAGGACAAAACGAATAATAGAAATAAAGTTATTTTGTTTATAAAAGGTGTGGAATTATGGAAATTATTTTATTAGAAGATGTAAAGTCACTTGGAAAAAAAGGACAAAAAGTGCAGGTAAACGATGGATATGCAAGAAATTATATTATTCCCAAAAAGCTTGGTATTGAGGCGACAGCAAAAAACTTGAATGACTTGAAGTTAAAAAAGGCAAATGAAGAAAAAATTGCTGCGCAAAAGTTTGAGGAAGCAAAACAGCTTGCAGTAAAAATTGCAGAAAAGCCAGTTGTGATTTCAGTAAAGACAGGAGAAGGCGGAAAATTATTTGGTTCTGTATCAACAAAAGAAATCGCAGCGGAATGTACAAAGCAGTTTGGCTTTTCTATTGATAAGAAAAAAATGCAGTTGGCAGAGCCAATTAAGACACTTGGAACGACTATTGTACCAGTAAAAGTTCATAAAGATGTTACTGCCCAGTTGACAGTAAAAGTAACAGAAGCATAAACATAAGTATTGTTTTAATCACCTTATTTTTAATATATTTTTCAAGATACCAATATCTTCCTAGAAAGGAGAAGGGCATTCTTTCGGTCGCTTTATAGTAATGGTGTCTTATACTAAAATAGAATTTATGAAATAAGGTGATTGTATTTATAATAGAACAAAAAGAGTTAGGAGGAACTGGGATGGAAGAGGCACTCATGAAACGAGTATTACCTCATAGCATAGAAGCGGAGCGATCCGTTATCGGTTCGATGCTTCTGGAAAAAGAGGCGATTGTCGTAGCAGCGGAAATTGTTCATGCCGAAGATTTTTATCAGCGTCAATATGGCATTATGTTTGAGGCAATTATGGAGTTGTATAATGAGGGAAAGCCAACGGATCTTGTCACATTGCAAAATCGTCTAAAAGCGAAAGACGTTCCTCCAGAGATTTATCAAGTGGAATTTATGCGTGATTTGCTGGATGCAGTGCCAATATCGGCAAATATCCGTTATTATGCAGAGATTGTATATGAGAAAGCATTATTACGTCGGTTAATTAAAGTAAATGAAGATATTGCAAATCGTTGTTATGTTGGAAAAGATAAGACAGAAGATATTTTGGAAGACACCGAAAAGGAAATTTTCCGTTTGCTTCAAAATCGAAATACAAGTGATTATGTTCCAATACGGGATGTTGTGATTAATGTTGTGAATAAGATTGAACAGGCATCAAAGAATAAAAGTTCAGTTACAGGTATCCCAACAGGATTTTATGACTTGGACTGGAAGACATCCGGAATGCAGCCGTCTGATCTTGTGCTGATTGCAGCACGTCCATCTATGGGAAAGACAGCATTTGTATTAAATCTGGCACAAAATATGGCAATTCGTCATGATTATACAACTGTAATATTCAGTTTAGAAATGTCAAAAGAACAGCTCGTGAATCGAATGCTTTCGATGGAATCAAGAGTGGACAGTCAAAAACTTAGAACAGGTAATCTTGATGATAATGATTGGGATCAAATTGTAGAAAGTTCTAGTATTATTGCAAATTCGAAGCTGATTATAGATGATACTCCGGGTATTTCCATTGGAGAGCTGCGTTCAAAATGCAGAAAATATAAATTAGAGTTTGATTTAAAAGTTGTTATTATTGACTATTTGCAGCTGATGTCGGGAAGCGGAACAAGAGCTTCTGATAACCGCCAGCAAGAAATTTCAGAAATTTCACGTTCATTAAAAGCATTAGCGAGAGAGCTTCAAGTACCTGTGATTGCATTGTCGCAGCTTTCTCGTGCCTGTGAATCAAGAACTGATCATAGACCGATGCTTTCTGATTTACGTGAATCAGGGGCGATTGAGCAGGATGCCGATGTCGTTATGTTTCTTTATCGAGATGAGTATTATAATAAAGATTCCGAGCAAAAAAATATCGCAGAAGTGTTAATCGCAAAACAGCGTAATGGCCCTATCGGAACAGTAGAACTTGTATGGCTTCCAAATTATTCAAAATTTGCAAATAAAGAACAGACAAATCCAGATATGGCGAGTTAAATAATTATAAAAAACTACGGTTTTTGTGATGAACAATAACCGTAGTTTTTTGTTTCGTCTGATTAATTTGTCCGAACGATTCGATAAATACGAGCTTCGTATGGACGAAGTGTCATTGGTTCTGTCATTTGTTCATAATTAGAGATTAATAATTCGCCATCCATCGCAAATGGCAATTCAATCGAACGAGTTTGATCATGGAAATTAGCAATGACAAGCAGTGTCTCATTGTCTAATGTACGTGTATATGCCATAATGTCAGGGTCATCTGGAAGATAAAGTTCAAATTTTCCATCGACGAAAACCGGATACTGTTTTCTAAGACAGATCAGTTTTTGATAATAATGGAAAATGGAGTCAGGATTACTGCATTCGTTTTTGGCATTGATTGTAACATAATTAGGATTTAATTTTAACCAAGGTTTAGCAGTAGAGAAACCAGCATAAGCAGTGTCATCCCATTGCATTGGTGTACGTGCATTATCGCGGCTCTTTGCGTGAATGGACTGCATAATTGGATCTTTATCATATCCTTTGTCCAGACGTTCTTGATATAAATTAACTGTTTCAATATCACGGTATTCTTCAATATCATAAGAAACATTTGTCATACCAAGTTCTTCGCCTTGGTAAATATAAGGAGTTCCCTGCATTCCATGCAGCAATGTCGCAAGCATTTTTGCAGATTTTTCGCGGTATTCTCCGTCATTTCCCCAGCGGGATACAATTCTTGGAAGATCATGATTATTCCAGAATAAACTGTTCCATCCGCATTGATACAGGCTAGTCTGCCACTTAGCAAATACTTGCTTTAGCTTTACAAAGTCAAGAGGGGCGAGATCCCATTTTTCTTTTCCCTCTTGTTGATCAAGACAGATATGCTCAAATTGGAATACCATAGAAAATTCGCTGTTGTCAGGATTACTATAAAGCTTTGTATTTTCTGTATTCGCTCCCCATGCTTCTCCAACGGTAATAAGATCTCCCTTTTGGAATGTCTCTTTGCTTAATTCTTGAATAAACTCGTGGAGACGTGAACCATTTGCTGTGATCTTTTTATCTGGTTCTTTTGCAATTTGATCGATAACGTCTAATCGGAATCCGCCAATTCCACGATTCATCCACCATAAAATCATGTCGTAGATTTCACGGCGCAGCTTTGGATTTTCCCAGTTTAAATCTGGCTGTTTGACAGAAAATTGATGGAAATAATATTGTCCTAATTCTGGAACCCATTCCCATGCAGAGCCACCGAATGCAGCGAGCATATCATTTGGTTTTTCATCAGGTGTTCCATCTCTCCATACATAATAGTCATGATAGGGATTTGTCTTGCTTTTTCTCGCTTCTAAAAACCAGCGATGTTCATCAGAAGAATGGTTTAAGACAAGATCTATAATGATTTGGATATTGTGCTGTTTGGCTTTTTGGATTAACTCGTCCATATCATCAAGTGTACCAAACATAGGATCAATATCCTGATAATCGGAAATATCATACCCATTATCATCCTGAGGAGAACGGCAGACAGGGGAAAGCCAGATTGCGTCAATTCCAAGCTGTTCTAAGTAAGGAAGACGCTGAATAATTCCCTGCAGATCGCCGATTCCATCGCCATTGCTGTCTTGAAAACTTCGAGGATAAATTTGATAAACGACAGCATCCTTCCACCAAGGGTTAGAAGTTTTTTGTGTAAGTAACATAAATTCTCTCCTAGAATAATAAAATTATTGCTATAAATTTTTCATAATCGAAATTGCATTAGAATGAATAATACATTCAAGATGTTCTTGATAGTATGCTTCCGCAGCGGCAGCTTGCTGCTCCTTTGTGCTATATTCAGAGAGAATATTACAAATACGGTTAAAGGCCTCTGGTTCCATCTCTGATTTATGGATCACTAGATAATAACGGTTCTCAGCTGTATTTTTATAAAGACTATTTGTTCCTGTATAGAGATTAGCAATGACACGAGCTGCATTTGAAACTTCATCTAAGCTAGAAAAAGAATAAACACAATAAAAATCAGCATTTGTTTCTGGAGAAGCAGTTGTATCACTTATAGGATCATTCAATTCATCATCTGATTTAGTTGGTTCTAAGTCTGTTAATAAACTTAAAATATCATCTGCCCGAGGAGAATTGGACAATGGTGGATAATTTGGAATATCCAAGTCAATATCTTCTACATTAAATGGGGAGAATTTAGCAAATCGTGTATCAAGTTCTTCTGGATCTTCGATTTTAGTAACAAGCAGCATTAAACTCTCATCAGGTAATGGAATCGCTTCGATCATAAGAGGGACATTTTCTACATTAAAATCTAATTCATAAGATGCCTGTGTAAGCATTTCACGGAATAAATTACGGGCATTCTCACTTCCATAGGTTAATTCTTCTATATCAATATGATGATCGGACAAATCCGTACTTGTTAAAGTACAACGTATTTGAGTATCACTTAATCGTTCGAGTCTCATAAAATTACACCCTTTCATCGCAATTCTTTCTGTATGTGCTAATATTGTATCATATGATATGTATAAAAACAATAGATAGCTATTATTTTCTTTTCCACTATCCACCTCATTTTATATAAAAAGTGAGATGGATAGTATACTTCATTATAAATTATAAAATAATATGCAATGGAGAGCCTAATTTTTCGCAAAGATGAAAGACTGTCTCGAAAGATAGGCTTAAATGACAGTTTTCAAGTTTGGAAAGTGTTACTGGTGAGATGCCTAGAAAATCAGCCATGTATTTTTGAGACATATTATGTTCCAGTCGATATGTAAGAAGACGGAACGCAAGATGTTGCTGGAAATCTTGAAAATTTGTAAATTCCATTGGAGTGGTACGATGAGGAAATTGATTAAAACGTTCTCTTGCATGTTTGTGAGCGATAATGATTCACCTTCTTTTATCTAGTTTATATATGTGAACGCATAAGTTAAGTGGAAGTGTTCGCATTCTGAAAATAATTCAAAATTCCATTACAAATGCTTTGTGCAATCTTTTGCTGATAATCGGAAGTAGTTAATAAATCTGCCTCTTCTGGATTACTTAAAAATCCACATTCACAGATTACTGCAACGATAGGTGAGTGAACGAGAATATAGTAATCTTTATTCGCCTTAATCGTGCGAATATTGCGTTCTCCTAAAGCGTAATCAAAACCGTCCTGAATCGACTGAGCAAGTCTTTGTCCTTCTTCCGAACTTGTATAATAAAATACTTGCGCACCAGATACCGATGACTTACTGTAGCTATTTTGATGAATGCTGACAACAATATCAGCATTTATATCTGTCATCATCTGGATTCGAGCTTTCATATCAGCAAGCTTCTTATTACGATCATTTTCCTGATATAGTCCTTTGTCACTGTCTCTTGTAAGAACTGCATGAATACCAGATTGTTCTAAAAGTGACTGAAGTTGAACTGCGATTTGAAGATTAATGTCTTTTTCTAATGCGCCATTGACACCAACTTTTCCAGAGTCAGCACCTCCGTGTCCAACATCAATTAAAACAGTAGTAGGCTGTGCTGTAGATGCTTGAAGCAGATGCGCTGTTTCCCGTGGAAGGAAAAATGAACCAATCAGCAGCAGGACGGTCATAGTCAGCTCTAATAATCCCTTCTTTTTCATATTATAATAAAAATCCTTTATTTTTTATTTATTGTATGCAATAAGAAAGAAGAACATACGCAAGCAGAAAATCCAATTTGTAATTATGTGCTATAAAATGGCAGGGGCGGACAGCAGGCATTGAGAGATGCGTACTTTGCCAAAAATAATCCGTCCAGAACCTCTCTGTTTTACAAAAATGAGAAGAGCCTGATTTATGTCAGTGTTATTGATAAGCCTTTCTTCGGCATTTTCCCCTATGTCGAAAAAAGATTCATTCTCCAGTCAGCATTCCATTTTACTTTCAATAACAATACAATTACTACGTTCCATTTTCTCCGAAGTATTGTGCTGACAGTTTGGTAAGAGAGCTTATGCAGAAGAAACTCTTCTTAATATAAATATATTACTATTCCTTATTCCCATTTGTAAAATAAATTCTAAAACGATTACCTTGTTATAGAAAAATGATGAAACTGCAGCCCAGCAAAGTTTGTAATAGAATTTAGAATAAAATGAGGATCAACTAACGCAAAAAAATAATTTTGCAAAGTTTACTGCCATTTATAGCATTCATGTCTGAAATCCAGAAAAGACATGTCCCGGAATTCATCCGGATAATACTAGATTAAATGAGATTAGGAAAAAATTCAATACATATTTCAGAAAAAAATGAAAAAATAATAAGAAAAATTGTAATAAAACTACATATTGTATAGAAAATAAAGAAAATATACACAATATGTCAAGATGATAAGGCAGATTCTGAACTTTGCACTTTCAATTACTTTATACTTTACTAGAAAAAAATAAAAAAATATAAAAAAAGTGGTTGACAAGCAAAATGAAAGGTGGTATAGTAATGAACGTCGCTTGAAACAATAGCAACACAACAACAAAAATAATGACACAATAATAGGAATTATCTAAATCTTAAAAGATGACTTGAGAGATATAAAAGAAAAACTTGAAGTTATCTGAAAATTTGAAAGAGATACCTTATCATTGTTACAGCACACTGGTTCATAAAAAAATGAAGTTAAAATTTTTGGTTTTTCTAGGAAAGACGGTCGGTACTGGAAGCAAACGAATAGAAAAAAGAAAATAAAAAAAGTGCTTGACAGATAAAAAGAGTTGTGATAAGATGTTGAATGTTGCGAAATCAAGCAACAAACCAGAAAATTAAAACTGTCTGAAAAAAAGTTAAAAAACTGCTTGACAAACAGAAATGAGTATGGTAAGATAAAAAAGTCGCTGTGAGCGACAGATAAACACAGAACCTTGATAACTGAACAGTATAACCAATCCCTGAAACGATTCTAAGAGAATAATTCAGAACAGCATCGAAAGATGCGCCTTAAAACAGTAAGAACGGGAAATTAAGCTAACGTTTAGTTTTGTAGTTCGGACAAACTATTTTTATTTGAGAGTTTGATCCTGGCTCAGGATGAACGCTGGCGGCGTGCTTAACACATGCAAGTCGAACGGACAAAGAGATTTCGGTTTCTTTGTTAGTGGCGGACGGGTGAGTAACGCGTGGGC
>JALFSR010000008.1 GCA_022778745.1 Clostridiales bacterium | reverse complement strand
ATCTGTCACAGTATCTCTATGGTGACAAAACCCCACTCTGGTCATCCAGTTATTTTCTTGCAACAACAGGAAGCACGGTAATGGAAAAAGTCAAAGACTACATCAACAGCCAGAGAACAGACGATCACAAAAGGAAATACGAAAAAACAGGAAAATATTCAAAGAAAAAGAGCCGGAGTTAACTCCGGCCGCCGCTTATATCCCCAATCACTCCGTCGAATGGAGTTTTACGCGGCATTTCGATAAAAATATAGGTTCTTTTAAAAAATTATTTCGCTTCCGTTTATAAATAATTTGTTTGATGCTTTTGTCAGTCAAAAAGTATTTATTCGCTAATCGGGAGAACGACATCTCAGATAAGTAATCCGAAAAAATTTGATTAAATCCTCTTTTGACCCCAACATTATAGCATTTTGATATAAGAAAAAAAGAGAAAAATGTCATGGCAAAACAGTTCTCTCTTTCACGTCTTTATTCACATATATAGAAAAGGCAATATTAGGTTTTGAGTTTTATTGTGTTTATTGTATTACTTATCTGGAATCATTTTTATTTATATAAATAGGTTAGGAGGTTCCATCACATAAAATTAATGATTTTTTGTTAATTTATTTATTAAAGACAGTCTTTCATTACAGCATAAGCGCCTTCACGGTCAATTTTATCTAAGCACTCAGCAACAGCTGCTTCAAATCCAGGAATTTCTCTTAAATCCTGTCCCCAGAACTCTACATTGCTGCATACTGCATGAGCTAAATCAACATTGCTGTCATTCTTATGAGCATCATAGAATTCTAAGATTGCACGAGCATCATGGATTGTATATTCTTCTTCTCCGCGAACACCGATTAATCCAGACTCTTCTAAACGAACACCCTTATAGAACGCAATATAGAATGCGAAGGAAGCAGTGATGCATTTTGGAAGTGTGTTTGTCTTATTTACATAGCCAAGGAAAGAAGGCATAACACGTGCTTTCCACTTTGATGTGGAGTTCAAAGAAATTGCAAGTAATGCATGATCAATGAATGGATTTTTGAAACGTTCTGTAACGGAATGAGCAAATCCTTCTAATTCATCCTTTGGCAATGTTAAAGTAGGGATAATCTCATCATAGATTGTCTTGTTCATGAATCCTTGAATTACTTCATCTTCCATACAGTTACGAACAATGTTCTGACCTGCAAGATAAGCACCAAGAACCATAGAAGTATGAGCACCATTTAAGATACGAACTTTACGCTGCTTGTATGGCTTGTGATCATCTGTAATTAATACAGGAAGATCAGCTTCTTCAAATGGAAGTTCTTTCTTTAAGCGTTCTGGACCTTCAATTACCCAAAAACCAAATACTTCACCAGTATTTAATACTTGATCAATATAACCGTTTTCTGCGTTAAGTGCGTCTGCTTCTGCACGAGGATAACCAGTTACGATACGGTCAACTAAAGTGGAACAGAAAATGTTTTCTGCCTGAATCCAGTTGATGAATTCTTCGCCAAGTTCCCACTGTTTTGCATATTTTAACACACATTTTTCCAGTTCTTTTCCGTTGTTATCAATTAATTCACAAGCTAAAATGACAAATCCCTTGCCTTCTTCCTTGCCAAATGCCTGGAATCTCTTATAGAGGAACTGTGTCAGTTTTCCTGGATAAGTAGCAGCAGGTGCATCAGTAAACTGACAAGCTGGGTCATAAGCAATACCAGCTTCTGTTGTATTACAAGCAATATAACGAAGATCTGGATTTTCTGCACATGCCATAAGTGCGTCATAGTCTGTATAAGAATTTAAGCAGCGGCTTACACAAGAAATGACACGCTTTGCATTGACTTTTTGACCATTTTCAAATCCACGAACATATAATGTGTAAAGACCTTCCTGATCATTAATAACCTTAGCTAAATCCATAGCACCTGGGATAGGAGCGATTGGCTGTACGAGTACAACTTTTGAATTGAAGCCAACTTTTTCGTTCATCATATCAATAAAATAATCAACGAATGCACGAAGAAAATTACCTTCACCAAATTGAAGTACTCTTTCTGGAGCGTCCTTTAAAATATATCCATCGTATCCTGTTTCCTCAAGTGTCTGGTAACATAAATGTTTCATAGTAGATAACCCCCATATAAATTAAATTTATGATGTTTGGATCAAATGATATTGATCCTATGACAGCAGTAAAAAAACTGCAAAAGAAATTCAATGATTTCTGTATTAAAGCAAATTATGGAAAATAAGTCATTTGCAATGCTTTATAATTATAATGTTACACCCTGTTTGAAGATCGCCATATCATGGAAACCAGCTTCTTCGGCTTTTACTTTTTTGCCAGAAGCAACAGAGACAATATAATCAAATAATTGATCGCTTAATTCATCTAATGTTACATCTTCAGTTAATACGCCGCAGTTAAAATCAATCCAATTTTGTTTTTTATTTGCAAGTGTGGAATTACTAGAAATTTTAACAGTTGGAACTGGAGATGCAAAAGGAGTTCCACGTCCAGTTGTAAATAAAACGATATGAGTACCAGATGCAGCAAGTGCAGTAGAAGCAACTAAGTCATTGCCAGGAGCACTTAAAAGGTTTAAGCCCTTTGTTGTAACTGGTTCGCCATAAGAAAGGACACCTTTTACAGGAGCACTTCCAGATTTTTGTGTACAGCCCATAGATTTATCTTCCAGTGTGGAAATACCACCTTTTTTATTGCCAGGAGATGGATTTTCATAAATTGTTTGATTGTGGCTCTTGAAATAATTTTTAAAATCATTAATCAAGTTTACTGTCTTATCAAATAATTCTTCATTATCACAGCGATTCATTAATAATGTCTCAGCTCCAAACATTTCTGGCACTTCAGTTAAAATCGTTGTGCCGCCTTTGGAGATAAGCTTATCGGAAAATGCACCGACGGTAGGATTTGCCGTAATTCCAGAAAGACCGTCAGAACCACCGCATTTCATACCAATGATTAATTCACTGCAGCTGATTGGTTCACGATGGAATGTATTCGCATAATCGACCAATTGTTCAATTAACGTTAGTGCGTCCGCAATTTCATCATCGGATTCCTGGCTGACAAGGAACTTCACGCGCTTATCATCATATTCGCCAATATAATCTTTTAATACGTCAATATTACTGTTTTCACATCCAAGACCAAGAACAAGAACACCACCTGCGTTTGGATGATTGACCAAATCAGACAGAATACGGCGAGTATTTTCCTGGTCATCACCCATCTGAGAACATCCGTAAGGATGAGGGAAGGCAGCAATATCATCAATCGTGCCAGTTTTAAACTTCTGTGCTTGTTTTTCGATTGCAGTTGCGATATTGTTTACACATCCAACTGTTGGGATAATCCAGATTTCATTACGCACACCAACTTTACCATTTGGACGGCGATAACCTTGAAAGAAACGTTCCTCTGTTGGGGAAACTGGAGTAACTTCTCTGTCATAGCTGTAATTTAATAAATCACCAAGTCCTGTCTTAATATTATGTGTATGAATCCAACCGCCTTGTGAAATATCCATCTTAGCATATCCAATTGGATAACCGTATTTAATAATTGGCTCACCTTCGTGAATCGTTACTAATGCGAACTTGTGCCCCTGAGGAATGTCTTCCTTAAGAGTAATTGTTGTTCCATCAATCGAAATTACTGTGCCAGCGGATAATGGGGAAAGTGCTACAGCAGCAACATCGTTTGGATGGATCTTAATATAATTCTTCATAATAATCAAAATCCTCCTATGTTAAGCGGATATGTAATCCGCTTCGCTATTTGTTCATAAATGAGAAAATTATATGATGTAAGGGCTTACAATCACCTTATAACAAGTTTGGCGATTTGTCAAGTTGTTTTAAAAAATAATAATTTTGTTATATTTTACAAAATATAATGGGAAAAATTGTTAGAAATTTTTTGCTGAAAATAGTTGTAATTATGACAAAATGACAGTATAATATAATAAAATGTAAGAGCTTACACTTTGGCGAGATGTTTCGATATGAAAATACATGACAGGGGGTGTAGGTTGTATTTTTATATCAGAAACGAAAAAGTAAGAAAGGATTGGAGATAACATGAAGAATTTGAAACGAATTCTGATTCTATGTTTATGTGTGTTTACATTATGCAGTTTGAGCGGATGTGTGCAAATTGGAAATGGAAAGAAAATTATTCGTATTTCTCATGCTCAGTCGGAAACACATCCAGAACATATTGGATTACTAAAGTTCAAAGAGTATGTAGAGCAGCGTTTAGGAAATAAGTATGAGATACAAATTTTTCCAAATGAGCTGTTGGGTTCTGCACAAAAAGCAATTGAGCTGACACAGACAGGTGCAATTGACTTTGTAGTTGCAGGTACTGCAAATTTAGAGACATTTGCAGACATATATGAAGTATTTAGTATGCCATATTTATTTACTTCTGAAGAAGCATATCATCGTGCAATGAACGATGTAGATTATATGAAGACAGTTTACGAATCAACCGACGAGGCAGGTTTCCGTGTGTTGACGTGGTATAATGCTGGAACAAGAAGTTTTTATGCAAAGAAACCAATTAACAGCCCAGCAGATTTAAAGGGTATGAAGATGCGCGTCCAGCAGAGTCCAGCGAGTGTTAATATGGCAAAGGCATTTGGAGCAGCAGCAAGTCCGATGTCATTTGGTGAAGTGTATACAGCAATTCAGCAAAATGTTATTGACGGAGCAGAAAATAATGAGCTGGCGTTAACGAATAATAAGCATGGTGAAGTTGCAAAATTTTATTCGTATAACCGCCATCAGATGGTGCCAGATATGTTGATTGGTAACTTGAAATTTTTACAAAATTTGTCAACAGAAGAATATCAGATTTTTGAAGAAGCAGCACTTCTTTCCACTCAAGTTGAGATGGAAGAATGGGACAAGCAGGTAGAAGAAGCAAAGCAGTTTGCACAGCAGCAGATGGGAGTACAGTTTATTGAAGTAGATGTACAGCCATTTAAAGATGCAGTAGCAGATGTACAGCAGCAGATGCTGAAGGAAAATGAAAATATTCGAGATCTTTATAATCATATTCAAAAATATAACGAACAAGCAGCACAGGGAATTATGCCAGAAGAACATCTGGTAATATTAGATCCAGCAGTACCAGAAGTGTCACAGCCAGCAGAGTCAGTTGGAACAGAAATATCACAGCCAGTTGTACCAGAATCGGCAGCACAGGGAGGAATGTAAGATGAAAGTTTTGGCAAAAATTCGTAAAATTATTGATGTTACTTTAAGTTCTGTTTGTGCGCTCATCTTTGCATTTATGGTATGTATTGGAACATATCAGATTGTAGCACGTATGATTCTTGGAGATCCAAGTACGGTATCTGAAGAACTGCTGACCTATAGTTTTACTTGGATGGCATTATTGGCATCTGCTTATGTATTTGGCAAGAAAGATCATATGCGTATGGGATTTTTGGCGGATAAATTAACAGGAACACCACGTAAAGTACTAGAAATCTTAATTGAGATTCTTCTTATGGTATTTACTGGAACCGTTTTAATTTATGGTGGATTATCCATCATGAAATTGACAATGATACAAAAGACAGCTTCTTTAGGTATTCCAATGGGAGTGATTTACACAATTCTTCCAGTAACAGGTGTGATCATCTTTATTTACAGCATTTTAAATATTATTGATTTATGTGCTGGAAAAGAGCAGGAACACTTAAAAGTGAAAGAATAATATAGAAAGGAGTTTGTTGTATGGATGCAGCTATTTTTTGCGGATTAATTATTTTAGTCCTTCTTGTCATTATGCTTTTGGCTGGTGTGCCGATTGCATTAGCCATTGGAGTATCTTCGGTATGTGCAATTTTGCCTATCATTGATCTTGATATTGCTGTTTTGACAGGTGCTCAGAGAATTTTTTCTGGTATTTCCGTATTCAGTCTGCTTGCAATTCCATTTTTTATCTTAGCAGGCAATATTATGAATAAAGGGGGCATTGCAGTTCGTTTGATTAATTTAGCGAAACTGCTCACTGGACGTACACCAGGTGCCTTAGCTCAGACCAATGTAATTGCAAATATGTTATTCGGTGCAATTTCCGGTTCTGGTACAGCAGCCGCTTCTGCTATGGGTTCTATTATTGGACCAATTGAACAAGATGAAGGATATGATCCAAACTTTTCTGCCGCAGTTAATATTGCGACAGCACCAACGGGACTTTTGATTCCTCCGAGTAATGTAATGATTACATTTTCTCTTGTAAGTGGAGGTACTTCTGTAGCCGCATTATTTATGGCAGGTTATATTCCTGGTATTCTTTGGGGATTGGCTTGTATGATTGTAGCTTTTATTATTGCAAAAAAAAGAGGTTACCGCAGCACAACAAAGTTTACTATAAAAGAAGCGTTAAAAATTATTGTTGAAGCAATTCCATGTTTGTTGCTAATTATTATTGTAATTGGTGGTATTATTGGTGGATTCTTTACTGCAACAGAAGGTTCTGTTGTAGCGGTTGTATATAGCTTATTCTTATCATTAGTTGTATATCGATCCATTAAGATTAAAGAACTTCCTCAGATTTTCAAAGACAGTGCAGAAATGACTGGTATTATTATTTTCTTAATTGCTGCTTCTAGTATTATGTCATGGGTTATGGCATTTACAAATATTCCAACAGTAGTAGCAAATGGATTGCTTGCAATTAGTAATAACAAATATGTTATTTTATTAATGGTGAATATCATTTTGTTAGTTGTTGGTACATTTATGGATATGACACCAGCATGTCTGATTTTTACACCAATTTTTCTTCCAGTTTGTACCGCACTTGGAATGGATACCGTTCATTTCGGTATTATGATGATCTTTAACTTATGTATTGGTACAATTACACCTCCAGTAGGTACGACATTATTTGTCGGTGTGAAAGTTGGAGGAGTAAAAATTGAGACAGTTATTAAAGACTTACTGATTTATTTTGCAGTAATTATTGCGGTGTTATTGTTAGTTACTTATGTACCACAGATCAGTATGTGGCTGCCCAATCTTTTGACCCAAACATCATAATATGCTATTAAAATCAATAAGCAAATTGTTGGAATAGTTAGGAATAACACTCATAATTTGTTTGTGTGATAGAAGTCTTTTCTTGACAGTTTGCTTTTTGTTACATAAAATATGTATTAAGAAAACATTATTTAGGAGGGGTTATACACATGAAGGTATTTATGGACAAAGATTTCTTGTTGAAGACAGATACAGCAAAGGAATTGTATCATGACATTGCTGCTAAAGTTCCGATTTTGGACTATCACTGCCATATTAATCCACAAGAAATTGCAGAAGACAGAAAGTTTGAGAACATTACCCAAGTATGGTTAGGCGGCGATCACTATAAGTGGCGTCAGATGCGTTCGAATGGAGTGGATGAAAAATATATTACAGGCAATGCATCTGACCGTGAAAAATTCCAGAAGTGGGCAGAGACATTGGAGAAGGCAATTGGTAACCCATTATTCCACTGGAGTCACTTAGAATTACAGCGATACTTTGGCTATACTGGTGTATTGAACAGTGAAACAGCAGAAGAAGTTTGGAATTTATGTAATGCAAAATTACAGGAAGACTCTATGAGTGTACGTAATTTGATTAAACAGTCTGGCGTTACATTAATTTGTACAACAGATGATCCAGCAGATGATCTGAAGTGGCATAAAATTATCGCAGCAGATGAACGCTTTGATGTACAAGTTCTTCCAGCTTGGCGTCCAGATAAGGCAATGAATTTGGAAAAGCCAGATTATGCTGATTATTTAGTAAAACTTGGCGAAGCAGCTGAGATGGAAATTAAGACTTTTGCAGATTTAAAAGAAGCATTAAAGAAGAGATTAGCATTTTTTGATTCTATGGGATGCCGCGCTTCCGACCATGCATTAGAATATGTAATGTATGTGCCAGCTTCCGATGAAGAATTAGAAGCAATCTTTGCAAAGCGTGTGAATGGAGAACCAATTACAAGAGAAGAAGAGTTAAAGTTTAAGACCGCATTTATGGTATTTGTAGGAAAAGAATATGCACATATGGGATGGGCAATGCAGCTTCACTATGGATGCAAGCGTGACAATAATGTAACAATGTACAATAAGCTTGGTCCAGATACAGGATATGACTGCATCAATAACTACGCTCCATCCAGCCAGACAGCAGATTTCTTAAATGCATTAATTAGTACAAATGAACTTCCAAAGACAATCATCTATAGCTTGAATCCGAATGATGATGAAGCAATTGGAACAATTTTAGGATGCTTCCAGAACTCTGATGCAATCGGTAAGATTCAGCAAGGTTCCGCATGGTGGTTTAATGATAATAAGACAGGTATGATTAAGCAGATGACATCTCTGGCAAACCTTGGATTACTTGGTAACTTCATTGGTATGCTGACAGATTCCAGAAGCTTTTTATCTTACTCCAGACATGAATATTTTAGAAGAATTCTTTGTAATTTAATTGGTACATGGGTAGAAGACGGAGAATATCCAAAGGATATGAAGAATCTGGAAATGATCGTTAAGGGAATTTCTTATAATAATGCTGTTCGTTATTTTGGATTTGATTTAGAGACAGTATAATTGAGTAGTAGTTAATAAAATATAAAAAGACCTTCCATTTGTTAAGATAAAATATCGAACAGATGGAAGGTCTTTTACTATGTAGAAAATATATTAAATTTTCTATATGAAAAAATGCCTTGTAAGAATACGATTTATAATAGGATTATTTCATCGGTTTTAATGTACCGCCGTCTTTTAATTGAATAGTCTTTCCACCAAGCCAGCGGTTAGATGACTCAGAATCATCATAATAAATGGTATTGCCATTTGATATAATATTACTGCAGCTTGAATCGGCGTTTTTTAATATATGAATATAGGACGTATCCGTTACATTCCATTTGGAGGAAGAATCCAAAGAAATCGATACAAGATCTCCAGATTTGTCTGTGTTTATTGCACCGACAAGGTTGCTGTTATTTCTCAGGCTGACGGAAACCTGACTGTCAGAGTCACATACAATCGATCCATTTAATATCTGAGAGTCAGCGTTTAACTGTACAATGGCGCCATTTTCTCCTTTTTCACCCCAATTTTCTGTCGTATTGCCAGCGCAATTGAGCAATACGTTACAGGATGAGTCAATAATTGTATTAGTAAGATTAATATAGGCAGTTGTATTAGTAGCATAAAAAACACTAGACGATGCAGTAGTAGATAATCGAGAATTATTACTTGTAAATGTTGTGGATCCGGATGTGGAAGACGATGTCTCATAAAGTAAAATACTATAGCTGCCTCCACAAGTAAAGGAACAATCATCCCACGAGACAAAGCCTCCCTCAATCGAGGCGGCATTGTTTAGTGAATACCCCGACACACTGTCAAGTGCTAGTCTTCCTGCTGAAAATATACAAGGACTGACTCCGTGAGATGCGGAGAGATTTCCTTTTGTAATAGTAATTTCACCACCATCTTCTCCGATTGAGATAGGAGCAGAGTAAGCACCTGTAGTTGTAACGGAAATATTAGATGCCGTAATTTGACCATTGTATGATGCATCAATACCTGTAGAATTATCTCCGATTGTAGTGACTGATAAATCTTTGGCTGTAATCAAGGAACGATTTCCCGCACATGCAATGGCATTGGAATTATGTGCAGTGGAAGTAATCGTCGTATTTGTAAGTGCTGCACTGCTTCCTCCAATAACAGCAAGTGCTGCATTTTGCCCATAGGAACGATTATCAAATTCGGCAGTGCTGTTTCCAGATTTATTAATTACTGTGTCGTTTAGCGTAAGAAAACTGTTATCCGAGACAAGTAACGCACTCTCGTCTCCGCTAAGTGACTGAAAAATATCACCATAAAAAATCTTTGTCTCATTATTGACTGTATAAGCAGCAGTCAAAACGGCTGGTTTTGCTGACATATAGCCGGGCTTGAGAAATGCAGGATATTCTGCCTCACTGGAAGCTTGTTCAAGTGAAACATTGTTGGAAGAAGAGTATGATTGGTTATCATTGTTGCATCCAGTGACTGTATATGCAGCAAGTATAGTAGTAAATAGTAAATAGGAAAGACGTTTTCTCATAAGACGTTTCCTCCTTTCCCTCCTCAAAATCAGTTCGCTTGCCAGCGTCCGCTGGAACCGCATGGAAGAACAAGACCATTTTGACTGACAGGAAGACCTACTTCGTCAGCAGCAACAGTTCCTCCAAACTTTGGTGTAACTTCGATACCTAATAAATAAGAAAGTACCGATGGTGCAAATCCAGTTGTATAAGAATTAATTAAGAAAAATAATGGTTGATCGGATAATAATTGAGCGCAGAGATGGACGAGTGGATGAATCGCATCTTCAATTTTCCAAATCTCTCCTTTTGGTCCACGTCCGTAGGATGGTGGATCCATAATAATAGCATCATAATGATTGCCACGGCGAATCTCACGTTCAACAAATTTCATACAATCGTCTATAATCCAACGAATCGGAGCATTTTTTAATCCAGAACTAATGGCATTTTCTTTTGCCCAGCCAACCATGCCTTTTGAAGCATCTACGTGTGTAACAGAAGCTCCTGCCGCAGCCGCTGTAAGTGTTGCACCTCCTGTATAGGCAAATAAATTTAATACTTTGATCGGACGGTTCGCATGGCGAATTAATTCAGAAAACCAATCCCAGTTTGCAGCCTGTTCTGGGAAAAGACCAGTATGCTTAAAACTAAATGGTTTCAACTGAAATGTCAATTGATTGTATTGAATAGTCCATTGCTCAGGAAGATCAAAAAATTCCCATTCTCCGCCGCCTTTTTTACTTCGATGATAATGTGCATTGCGAGTCTTCCAACCGCTATGTTTTTTTGGAGTATTCCAAATGACCTGGGGGTCGGGACGGACAAGTAAATAGTTCCTCCAGCGTTCTAATTTTTCTCCTTGTGATGTATCAATGACTTCATAGTCATTCCAATGGTTCGCTAACCACATAATGAAAGTTCCTCCTGATCTGACAAAATTCCGTCAAGCGGATAGTTGAATCTGTTTCGCTGCTTGCTCACCTTATTATAAGAGAAATAAGACAAAATAGCAAGAAAATTTTCATGATGTATGTAATTGTACAAAAACAACAGCTAATTTTTGGATGACTCTCTGTACGGTAAACGCAAGCTTTATGAACAAATTGTAAACAGATAGTTCCCTGAGAAAATATAGAGGTTATTTTTGTTTAATCTCAAGATTTGTAAATATTTAAAGCTTAATTCAAGCTTATGTTTTTGTATTACTTCAACAAA
>JALFSR010000065.1 GCA_022778745.1 Clostridiales bacterium | reverse complement strand
AAGCCAAAATAAAAAATATATCTTCCAGCCTGCTCTGTTACTTTGGAAGAGTCCTTGCAAGGGAAGATATATTTCAGACGGGAACATGCGTTGTCCCACAACAGGAACCATTATAACAGATTCCGGTATTCTGGTAAAGTGGATAAGTCAAAAAATGTGAATAAAAACAGAAAAAAACAAGGCACAGGAGAAAATGCAGCCTGCATCTGTGGATAAGTAGAGGTCAAATCGATGTTGCTGTGGATTTTGGAGATATTTGCAGATACGACTTGAAATATCAACAATAAATAGGAGAAAATGGAAATTTACTTTACAGAGCTGGGAAAATAATGAAAAAGGGTTGACAAACACTATTTTCTCTTGTATAATATTCATTGTAATTTTTGATAACACAATGCTTCCATGGCTCAGTTGGTAGAGCAACGCATTCGTAATGCGTGGGTCGCCGGTTCGAGTCCGGCTGGGAGCTTAATCAAAAAATCCTTAATTTACAACAAAAACAAAAGATAAAAAGAGACCAAAAGCATTCCAAAAAGGAATGCTTTTTTGCATTTGACTAACATCTATATATAGAAACATGTAAAAAGCCTCCATATCCATTACATGATCGAAACAGAGTCAACAATGCCAGTCAGAAAAATCGTAAATCTGATGAAAAGTTACACGACATACCACATATGGGAAAGGTATCCGGTACACCTGCGGAAACATATTTGGAAAGAACATACATTTTGGACGGACAGATATTTTACGTGCAGTGTCGGGAATGTTTCAGAAGAAATGATGCACAAATACATAGAAAATCAAGGCTGGTAAGGAAGTGGTAGTCAATGTTAAAGGCATATAAATACAGAATTTATCCCAATAAAGCACAAGAAGAACTTCTGGTAAAAACATTTGGCTGCTACCGATTTGTCTATAACCAGACACTGGCATACTGAAAAGAAAAATATGAGAAGGAAAAGAAGTCCATAAGCATGACAGACTGCAATAATTACTGCAACAGGGAATTAAAAGCAAAATATGAGTGGTTAAGGGAAGTGGATATGTCCGAAATGCGGTGCAGAGCATGACAGAGATATTAACGCCGCAAAAAACATATTAGCAGAGGGATTAAGAAAAATAGCGTAACCGTATAGATAGGGCAGGGACTGCCTGAATAAATGCCTGTGGAGATAGTAGGTTACGAGGTCGATGAAGCAGGAAGCCCATTGACTTTAGACAATAGGTAGTTCACAATGAGCACCTGAATATACCAAAACATATGCATACTGTAAATAAATTATAGCTCAGAAAATGAATTAGTAAATCAAGATTTATAAACGAGGAGAATAAGCAAATGAAAAATATAACAAGAAGACAATTTAGTGTGTTAGCAGATTGTGGAAATGAGTAAGTGCTATTGGAGAAGATTTGATCATGAACAAAATGAAGGATGTTGGAGTCATCAATACGAGCAGAGTAATTATTTGTTAGTGACAGCACCACATGCAACATCGGAATTGGCAGTTACAATTGCTGATGATAAAGAAGAATATGTCTGTTATGGAGGAATGTAGTAGACTCCCGAAAACAAACTGGCGTATATGGAACTGCTTTGTACAATTCCAGAATATCGATACAGAGGACTTGGAAGTGAAGCAGCGATATAAAATTTCTCAAATATTATACTTGCAATATAACTATCATCATGGTATAATAAATTTTGTCTAGTAGCGTTTTATTATCTCAGTATCGATAAAACGTAAGCCGTCTCTATGAAATTCATAGAGACGGCTTTTTCTTTGTCTTGACCATATTGGGCTATGCCGTTTCTCCATTTTCATTCCGCTATGAGATTATTTTCAGTCGGAATATCCGCCATGCTATAAAGCTGCCGTTTTTCTCTAATGACGAGAACAATAGAAAGTATCAATGCCAATGCATCGCTAACAGGCTGAGCCACAAAAATGCCGCTAATATCCCAAAACATAGGGAAGATGTAGATGAACGATATTAAGAACAAAATTTGTCTTAAAAATGTAATCACGATTGAGGGAATAGGCTTTGCGATAGACTGAAAGAACGTTGTTACAAGCATTACAAATCCCAAGATAGGTGTAATGCAAAAGTTTGTTCGCAGTCCTGTAACGCCAATTTCCAGCATTTCTTCAGATGCACCGAAAGCTAACAGGATTGTTTCTGGAAAAAACATAACAATGAGCCAGATAATACAGGTAACACCTACCGACAAAGCAGAAGCCTGATACAAGGTAGCCATAACTCTCCTGTAATTCTTTGCACCAAAGTTATTGCCGACAATAGGTTGAATACCTTGACTGATACCGCTTGCGGGCATTATTACAAAAGTCATAATGCTTGCAACAACAGCATACACGCTGATAGCTGTATCTCCGCCATATTTGCCTGATTGACTGTTGTAGACGAGACTGATTAGCCCCATAGCCATTTGTGCAATCCAAAAGGCAAAACCACAGGATATCATTTTTTTGGAAAGTCCAAAATCGAAAGAAAATGTTTCTCTTTCAATTTCCACTTTTGTGTAACCTTTCAAAACAAGGTATGTACCAAATAGTGCGGAAAGAATTTGTCCTATCACAGTCGCCCAAGCCGCACCTGTAACACCCCAGTCTAAAACCGCTACAAACACAGCATCAAGGATAATATTCGTTATAGCACCGATACCCGTAACACACATACCCAAAACAGGCTTTCCAGAAACACGCACAAAATCACAAAAAACTTGCGTAAGCCCTTGGAACAGACAGCCCAGTGCAACAATCCTATAATATTCAAACGCATACTCGTATGCCGTTTCCGTTACTCCAAATATCTTGAGGATAGGATTTGCAAAAATAAGCAGGAGCGCAAACAACAAAACTTCAAAAATAACGACTAATATCAATGCGTTTCCAAAGGAATGGTTCATATTTTTCTGTTCGCCTTTTCCTGCAAACAAGCTGAACAGCGAGGAACCGCCTGCGCTGCAAGTAAGTCCGAAAGCCATCATCATATAGGAAAGAGGAAAGCAGATTGATAATCCGGCCAATGCGGAAGTGCCGTTAAAGTTTCCTACAAAAATACGGTCAACAATGTTATAAATTGCTGTAATCAGAAGCGAAATTGCCGCCGGAATAGAATACTTCAAAATCATAGGGAACAATTTCCCTATCGAAAAACCATTTGTTTCATTCATGTTTGTGTACCTCTCTTTCATTTTTATAAGTTAGTTTCCTAAGTATTTGTGAGAAAATGATAGATAACACATCTAAAATTTTTATTCAGACAGGTTATCCATCATTTTCTCAATTACCTTGAAAAAGACCTGTAAATCTGCTTCGGAAATACCCTTTATAAGAGTTTCCTCTAATGTGGTCAAATCCTCTACAACCTGTTGCTTATACAACAAGGCTTTATCCGTTACAACAATCTTTTTCAAGCGGTTGTCATAAGCTACCGGCTCACGGATAATAAGCCCGTTCTTTTCCATTTGTTTTAATAATTCTGTTGCAGTAGACGGGCGTATGCTGTATTCTTCCTCAATATCTTTTTGGAATACATCTTCCGTTTGCGAAAGCAAAAAGTGCAGCGTTCTTCCTTGTGAGCCGCTAAATTCTTCCCGTAAAGAAAACATATCTAATTTTCTGCGTAGCTTGTTGGACAGCTTGCTAACGTATCTTGCCGCATTTTGGGTAAAGGAAATCATAACGTTCTCCTTTCTTAGTTTCCTAAGTAATTTTAAATTGAATTTTCTTATTTGTCAAGCCCCTTTTTTGCTATTTTTAAATAGTAAAGTCAAAAATAGCTGTCAAGGATAAACTTCACGCTGAACTGCATCCCAAAAGTTGGACGTAAAGACCAATATTGGAGGTGCAGTTCAAGCAGATAGACCGTTTGCGCTCTCAATCCAGTATGAAACGTTTTGACAAGCTGGAAAACGTCCTGTGTGTAACCGACATAAAAATACCATAAATTACCAGCAGTTCTAGCATTGATAATTAATTCAGAAGTTTGTATAATATTGTTCTATACTGGAGGTAAGGAAAATGAGAACATTAACTATACAAGACACGATAAGTCTACATAGAACTTTATGGCATTGGATCGAACAAAAAACATTGGAAAAGCATGTAAAAGTAGAACTAGAGGAATATTTTAGAGAAAATCATATTCCATCAGATGAAATTCCAAACAGTAAAAACTATTGCTGTGAATATGATGAACAACAATTAACTGGTTGGTCATGTGAAAATTGTCCATTCGACTGGCAAAGCAATTGTGAAGTGTCATTCTGCTATGATAAAGAAAAAAGCTTTGACAATAATGGGTTACTCAAACAATGGGATGCGATTGCAAACGATGATTGGAAACAAGCAGCAAAACTAGCAAGGATCATTGCTGAGTTGCCAGAAAGAGAACACAAAATATAAAAATTTTTGTTTCACTTCTTATTGAATCTGTTTTTATGATATAAGAAAAGCCAATCATATCAAATTTCTTTTTTAGAAATTGATACGATTGACTTTCTATCGTTTAGTTATTTTCTACTCTTTCATCAATTAAAAAAGACAAATGATAGGATTGTTTGCAAAACATTCTGATTAGAGTTGGTGATATGTTTGCCAATCATTTATATGATCTACAACTCCGGAAAGATTTGTATACCAAATATAATGGCTTCCATTTAAAATAAAAAGTTCATGATTTCCTGATTCAAAATTCAATTGATTTCGATGTGCGTTCTCCCATATTGGGATATTCTGTGCATTGTCAGAGGATAACATTGTTAATACTGGAAGGGAATCTGGAAATTTTTTATCTTTGATTGTTAATAATGCTTGATCCATTTGCATAAGTTCTTTTTTGATGTTTTCATTACAGCTAAGAGAGTACCCCTGAATATATTCTTCCCAATCACTATCTGAATAAGTATAACCTGTAATCTCTGGTAATGCAGCACCATATTGTTCTGGATTTTCGGAAAGAGCCAATTGAAAGTCTGTAAGGGAAGAGAATGACTTTCTAAGTTCATCAAATTTATTCATTTCTTCTAACATATATTGTTGTTCCATTTCCATTTCAGCCTGTATATTTTCATCATAAATCGTATTATCAATTGCAATGAATCCTTCTACTTTTTCAGGATATTCATAGACAAAATTTAAACCATAAACACCGGACATGGAATGTGTTAACAATACACATTTATCAATATCTAGTAGTTCAAGAGCCTCGTTTAACTCTGAATTTATGTTCTGAAGAGTTCTGTTGTTATCAATTAAACTGCTTAATCCATATCCAAATGGCTCCACAATAACGACATTAAAATTGGAATCCAATGCTTGAGCAAGTGGTTTGAAATATAGATGAGGAGATGGAACCCCAAATCCTGGAATCATTACTAATGTTGTCTTATCCTCATCTACAAAAGAAATATTATCTCCAATTTGCTGCATATTTCCATATAAAGCAACATGCATATTTTCCCCATCTATAGTGAGATAGCGACTGGAAAAATCAAGATTTGTCGTGTCTTCCTCTGCATGTACGGGAAAACTTACTACTATAATCATAATAGCAATGCTGACTGTTATAACACTTTGAAAAAATTTTTTAAAGCTTGTTCTCATATTATCAATCTCCTTTTTGTCTCGTTCTTTCTCAATTGAAAGATTTAAGTTTACGTCAATCATCTTGTTATGTTCTGTAATGATTCCCGGCATTTGTCTTAAACTTATCTATTGTATATTACATCATTCTCTTATGTTAATACGTCAAGCTACTTTTTCTCATGTTATAGAAATGTTTTATAAATAACAATTTCTATAATAGAAGAGTGCTATACCGTTACACTATTATTATAGTGTTATAGAATATAACGGTCAACACTTTGCGATATTTTCTTCCATAGATAAACTTAACATGATGTGAATTTAACGTTTGATCGTATAAAATATTATTTTTATATAAGTTCTTCTTCCCATTTTTTCTTATTTTTGGTAAACTTATTATAAAGTTAGTGTGATAAATATTTTCAAAATGGCTTCCAAAATAATGGCAGCAATTTTGAACAACGAAAGATAAATTAACACCATGATAAAATAGTAAAAAAATAAGAAAAGGAGGATCTCCAATCGCTTATATTGGAGTAAAGCGCTTATGAGAAGAAAAATTAAAATATTAATTGGTGCAGTCATAAGTACTGTGTTTTTGATTATTACTGCATGTACCCAGAATACGAACTCATCTACAAATCCAACATCAGAAACAGACATAAAAAATAGCGAGACATCTTTCACTGCCACAGTTTTGACAGAAGCACCAGAACTTCAGTTATCCGATCCTTTATCCAGCACGATGAATGAATTTATATTAAAGTCAGGGTCTTATAACTGGTCTTATATGGAGAACGGAGAGGTGCAAAGTGTAATTGCCTGTGGATTACATCCATTGGATTCTTCTGTAGATAAGTTTGAAAAATTATCCCTTCCCCGTTATAATCAATTAGATAGTATTTCATATAGAATCTCTTGCCCAGTACCATATGATTATCTTACTGTCAAAGAATGGGATTATTCTCATATTGGAGATACAGATGTAAAAGAGGAAGCTAATGTTACTTATAAAGAGATGGAGCTTTTAGAATTAAAGCCAAATAAGATTTATCAAATTACAGCTATATGGGAAGAAGCCAAAAAGAATGAGCGGAATTTTTGGGGTAATGCAGACTATATTCTCGTTACAAATTAATTGTGGGATCAAAATCATATTTACAAGAATTTAAAATTGTGATATATTACATAAGTATCCAAGTACAGTTTTGTACGACATTGGTCAGATGACCACTCTGGAGAGTCTCCAAGGGGAGCGCCGAAGGTGTAACACGAAACAATTTGTTTTCGTCTATCTCTCAGGCAAAAGGACAGGGCATACATACAGATCAGAGGATTTGTTGCAAAAATGCAGATGTTCTACTCTTTAGAGAGCTGATAATTTATCAGCTCTTATTTACGTGTAATAAACTAAAATGGTAACTGGCATCATCGTTACCCAATTTTTACTCATTATGGATACGAGTATCAGTAAAAGCGAAGAGGAGAATGGAAATGGAAACAATACTGAAACTAGTAAACGATGCAAATGACTTTTTATGGAATACGATTCTGTTAGTACTGTTATGCGGTACAGGAATTTATTACACAATCCGTCTGAAATTTATTCAAGTAAGAAAATTCGGAGAAGCTTGGAAGACGGTATTTGGTCATTTCAGTTTAAAAGGGACAAAAGGGGAAAAGGGAGAAATGACTCCATTTCAATCAATCGCAACTGCGATTGCCGCACAAGTAGGAACGGGAAACCTAGCCGGAGCTGCAACTGCATTATTTGGCGGCGGACCAGGTGCAATCTTTTGGATGTGGGTATCAGCATTCTTTGGAATGGCAACAATTTATGCCGAGGCAACACTGGCACAACAGTATAAAACTACAATTGATGGAGAAGTAACCGGTGGACCAATTTATTATATTCGTGCTGCATTTAAAGGAACATTTGGAAAAGTATTGGCAGGCGCCTTTGCAGTGTTTATTGTATTAGCACTTGGCTTTATGGGCAATATGGTTCAATCTAATTCAATTGGAGCCGCATTCTCAGAAGTATTTCAGGCAAGAGGAATTAAAATCCCACCAGTAACGATTGGAATTTTATTAGCTGCGGTTGCTGGGTTTATCTTTTTAGGAGGGACACAGCGTCTTGCTTCTGTTGTGGAAAAAGTTGTACCATTGATGGCAGGTATTTATATTATAGGAAGCCTTATTCTAATTGTAATGAATATCACAGAAGTACCAAATGCATTTCGACAGATCTTCATTGGAGCATTTCAGCCAAAAGCAATTGCCGGTGGTGCTGCAGGTATCACAGTAAGAGAAGCAATTCGTTTCGGTGTTGCAAGAGGCTTGTTTTCAAATGAAGCTGGTATGGGTTCCACACCACATGCACATGCAAGAGCAAAAGTAGAAAACCCACATAAGCAGGGATTAGCTGCAATGGTTAGCGTGTTTATTGATACATTTATTATTTTAAATTTAACGGTACTTTCTGTTTTGACGACTGGCGCTATGAGTACCGGAAAAGATGGTACTGCATTGACACAAGCTGCATTTACAATCGGATTTGGAAGATTTGGAGATATTTTCATCGCAGTATGTTTATTATTTTTCGCATTTTCCACAATTTTAGGATGGCATTTCTTTGGAGAAATCAATGCCAAATATTTATTTGGTAAGAAATTATCAAAGTTATATTCGCTTATTGTGTTAGTGTTTATTGTTATTGGTTCTACATTAAAAGTAAATTTAGTATGGTCATTGGCAGATTTCTTTAATGCATTAATGGTAATTCCAAACGCATTGGCATTGCTCGCATTAAGTGGTGTAGTTGTAAAGTTATCCAAAAAATTTAGTAACCAAAAATAAAATAAATATGATATAATAATTATAGGTGTTTTTATTTAAAATAGAGAACTGTCAAAGTGAACCCATTCATTTTGACAGTTTTTGTATATAAATTCATATATTAAGGAGTATACAATGGCAAAAATATTAGTTATCGAGGATGATATTGATATTAACCAAATGATTACAGAATATTTAACAGAACGGGGCATGGAAGTAACACAGGCTTTTTCTGGTACGGAAGGAAAACTGCTTTTTCAATTACAATCGTTTGACCTTTTTATTTTGGATTTAATGCTGCCTGGAATGTCAGGAGAAGATCTGACTGCATGTATTCGAAAAAATAGTCAGCTTCCGATTATTATTTTGACAGCAAAAGATGCATTGGAAAATAAAATTGAATTACTGGGGAGTGGAGCAGATGATTATCTCACAAAACCATTTGCGCTGGAAGAATTGTGGATGAGGATTCAAGTACAGCTCCGGCATGCCGGTATGGTATCAGAACCAAAGTCAATTTCCTATAAAGAATGGTGTATGGATTTTAATTCGATGTGCCTGCGTATTTCCGGTGAACCAATTAATTTAACGGCGCATGAATTTTCTATTATTGAACTTCTTATACGTCACCCCAAAAAAGTATTTACAAAGCAAGAGATTTATGAAGCGATTTGGCAGGAAGACTATGCAATTGAAGATAAAACGATTCATGTACATATTAGTAATATCCGTTCCAAATTAAAGAAGACTCAAACCGATCATTATATTCAAACAGTTTGGGGAATTGGTTTTAAATTAGCAGAATAAATCTAAATACTTTCTTTAACTTTTCTTTGCGTTTTCTAAAAGGTTTTATGAGAGAATAGAATCGAAAGGAAAAAAGATAAGGAGGAAAACTAGAAGTGGAAGTAATTCATACGACATCTCTATGCAAAAAATATCGAGGGAAAACGGCTGTGGACCATATTAATATGTCCGTAGAGCAAGGTGCGATCTATGGATTTATTGGACGAAATGGAGCCGGAAAATCCACAACATTAAAATTGCTCTGTGGATTAGCAAAACCAACTGCTGGAGAGATTCAAGTTTTTGGAACAACACTGAAAAATGATGTCGTGCGAAAACGAATTGGAATATTAATCGAGAATCCTGGCATTTATCCTAATTTTACAGCTTATGAAAATATGAAAATAAAAGCAAAATATCTTGGATTAGTCGATTATGATGTCAAAACTAAAAAATTACTAGATTTATTTCATCTTTCTGCACAGACCAAGAAAAAAGTAAAACAGTTTTCAATGGGTATGAAACAGCGACTCGGAATTGCCATGGCATTACTCGGAAACCCCGATTTACTTATTTTGGATGAGCCAATTAATGGTTTGGATCCGGAAGGAATATTAGAAATCCGACAGATGCTCAAACAGTTTAATGAAGAAAACCAAATTACAATGATTATTAGTTCTCATATTCTTGGGGAACTCAGTAAAATTGCAACTCACTATGGAATTATTAAAGATGGACAGTTAATTCAGCAAATTTCAGCAAAAGAATTGGAATCTCGGTGTCATGATTATATTCATCTCAAAACACCCGATCCGAAACGTGCCGCAGTTACACTAGAGGAAGCGTTGAACATACACCACTATGAAATTCGCCCAAACGGAGAAATTCGAATTTATGACCATTGTGAAAATCATTTGATTAGTAAAGCTTTACTTGACCAAGAAATTATTGTGGAGGAGTTTTTCCTGCACCAACAAGATTTGGAACATTATTTTTTAGACTTAATGGAAGGGGGAGAATAAATGATATCATTACTTCGTATCGATTTTGAACGGGCAAGAAAATCTAAAACTCCTTATATTTTTCTGGGAATTCTAATCTTATGTCTATTCTTTTCTGGATTGATGTTATTGATTGTTTTAAAACCAGAACTTCGGAATGCTGCGCTTGATTTAGGGATGGAAATTACGATAGACGATCAACTCGATTTTTCTTTCCTGACTCAAAAATCAAATATAGAAGTTTTACACAGTATGGTGTTGGATGGCGGAGGTTTATATATTTTTTTATGTATTATCATGACGTTGTTTGTATGCAATGATTTTGAAAGTGGATTTACGAAAAATATTTTTTCTTTGGAACAAAAGCGGTGGAAATATTTGATCAGTAAACTGATTGTAATTCAAGTTCTTTGTGTTATTTATATTATTGCTATGATTCTGGCATTATTTCTATTTACCCAAATTGTTGGAATTACATTTGCCTCAAGTCCGCTGATGGATTATTTGAAATTTATTTTGTTTTTATGTGCGATCAATGGCGGTTTCTGTGCACAGTCTTTAGCTGTATCTATGCTTACACGAAGTAAAGCTGCTGGAATTGCCGCTGCAATTATCATCCCAGGAGGACTATTGGTTTCCATTATTGAGCCACTTTGCAACATGTTTCACTTTTCTATTTTCAAGTGGACCTTATATGGAACGATAAAATTATTTGCATTTCCACTTACCAGTTCTCAGTTACTCTTTCCTTTCTTGGTTGTAATTGCATGGACAATAGTGTGGATTACAATAAGCGCTGTTTTAATTCAAAAAAAGGATATTGCCTAATAATTGAACCGTTTCCTGCAAAGTATTTTCTGTGCAGGAAACGGTTTACGTTATAAAAAAGGAGCTGTTATGGAAATTATTCTTATATTTTTATTTGGAATCCTAGTTATATTACTGATATATCTTTATCGAATTCATAAACAACTAAATATATGGTCAGATCAAATCGAACATACTGATATTAGGAGTAATCAACGTCTTTCCACAACAATACGAACCGATACCTTTTGTCGTCTTTGTCGTGCAGTAAACAAACGTCTCGAAGAGGGTCAGCAGTCTAGGATTCAAGAGGAACATTCCAGTAATGAATTAAAATATACCATTTCTTGCGTATCCCATGATATTCGAACTCCTTTGACTAGTGTAACAGGATATTTTGAATTATTACAGGAAACGGAGGATCCAGAAAAGCAGCAACGATATAAAGAAATTATCCAACATCGTTTAAAAGATTTGGAACGAATGTTAGATGAGTTATTTCTCTATACGAAACTTTCACAAAAGGAATATCAGTTAGATTGTAATTTCATACAACCATTTCCAATTTTATGCGAAACAATTGCAGAGAATTATAATCTAATT
Organism: Clostridiales bacterium; assembly: GCA_022778745.1. Lineage (GTDB taxonomy): Bacteria > Bacillota > Clostridia > Lachnospirales > Lachnospiraceae > Fimimorpha. Next base: position 5,641 of record JALFSR010000065.1, on the reverse strand, counting down.
ACTGCCGCAGGATTAGAACTCAAAATTTCTTTTGCAGAAGAAACGATAGAAATTTTTGCAGAAGCAGAAGCATTGCGGAGAATTTTTCAAAACTTGATTCAAAATGCCACGGTTCATGGAGGTCAATATCTTGTAATTGAACAAATCGACCATCAGCTTTTGTTCCGAAATTATATAAAAGAACAAGATGAAATGGACATTACACGCTTATTTGATCGTTTTTACAAATCAGACCATTCCAGACACCATACAAGTTCTGGTCTTGGTTTGTCGATTGTAAAACAGCTTATGGATAAAATGGGAGCAAGTGTTGACGCAGTTTTGGAAAATTCTGAATTTGTAATTTTATTAACGTTTCATAGTAATACAAAATAAAAGTGTACTAGGAATCATTTGCTATTTAAAACACTATGAATTATAATAAGAATATATTTTCAAAAAAAGGAGTGAGATTTCTATGGAAAAAGCAATTGTTTATTTTACAAAAGAAATTAGTGCAGAAAGTTTAGTAAAAATTTATGAAGCGTTAAAGAAACCATTGAAAGGAAACGTAGCAGTCAAAATTTCAACAGGAGAACCAGGAGGGCATAATTTTCTCCAGCCTGCACTTATTCAGCCATTAATATCAAAGTTAAATGGAACTATTGTGGAATGTAATACTGCATATGAGGGAAGAAGAAATACAACCGCTGCTCATTGGCAGGCAATTCAAGAACATGGTTTTACGAAAATTGCACCATGTGATATTATGGATGAAGATGGAGACTTTCCAATTCCAGTCACGAATGGAGAACATTTAAAAGAAAATTATGTTGGTACTCATTTAAAAAATTATAATTCTATGCTTATCTTATCTCATTTCAAGGGACATATAATGGGAGGATTTGGTGGTGCACTGAAAAATATGTCTATTGGCATAGCATCGTCAAAGGGAAAGGCATATATTCATGGAGCAGGAGAGCCTGAAAAAATTTGGACAGCAGATCATGACTCTTTTTTAGAGTCAATGGCAGAAGCAGATCAATCGGTGATGGATTATCTTGGTCGAGAAAATATCCTTTATATTAATGTAGCCAATCGCTTATCTGTTGACTGTGACTGCGATTCAAATCCACATGAACCAGAGATGGCAGATATTGGAATATTTGCTTCTACAGATCCTGTTGCGGTTGATCAAGCTTGTGTTGATGCGGTATATCATTCTCCGGATCCTGGAAAAGCAGCTCTGATTGAACGAATGGAATCACGCAATGGAATTCATACTGTAGAACGGGCTGCTGCATTAGGTTTGGGTTTACGGGAATACGAGATCATAAATTTAGATTTTTAATACAATATGTAATCGTTTCCATGTATCTAATTGTAAATGGTTTGAATTTCCAAAATAAATGCTACCGATATCATTGTAAAAAAAATAGTTTTGTTCGGTAAAAGAATTAACACAACATAGTGCTGTTTTAAAATTTTTCGTAAATTTTACTGAGAATTATCAATCTCTACTTGCGATTATTATAGGAAAATGTTATAATAATGAAAACGATTACAATAACATTAAAATCGATATAATTGTATCGATTTTAAATCTAAGAAACAGCGGAGGTCTTTATGAATAAAAAACTTATTTTTTTGGATATCGATGGAACTTTAACAGAACCAGGATGCAATGTTCCTCCTCAATCTGCTTTAACAGCAATCCGTACCGCTCAGAGTTTCGGACATAAGGTATTTTTATGTACGGGTCGTAACCTTGCCATGCTTTCTCCATTATTGCAGTATCATTTTGATGGCGTCAAATGAAACAGGTGCAAACTCGGAATTAATCCGCTGGAGAAAGCAAATTGAAAAATCATTAAATATTCTTCCAATGCAAGATTATCAGGGACAGCCTGCATATAAAATTGTATTTATGAGTCCTTCGATGGAAGCAATGGAAACGCCAACTCGTGAATTGGAACAAGACTTTAATGTATGTATTCAGGGAGCTGACCAATTTGGAATTGTAAACGGAGAATTGATCAACCGTCAATTTGATAAAGGAAGAGCCGTACTTCGTGTTTGTGAAGCTTTAGGTATGGACGTAAATGACACAATTGGTTTTGGTGATAGCATGAACGACTTGGAAATGATAGAAACAGTTGGATACGGAGTCGTTATGGCAAATGGAAGTCCAGTGCTAAAAGAAAAGGCAGACTATGTATGCCCTTCCGTTACAGAAGATGGTCTGGCTCAAGCATTCAAAAAACTGGGACTTTTGGATTGAACATGAATGGAGGTAAATATGGCAAAAATAACAGATCGATTTGAAAAAATTTATTCTCAAGGAACCGTTAATGTGATAGAGATTTGGGTAGACAAAAAAACTGGAGTGAATTATGTTTTTCATGCAAGCGGTTACGCTGGTGGATTAACGGTATTATTGGATCGTGAGGGAAAACCAGTTATTTCTCCACTTACAAATCAATAGTTGTTTCAAAATAAAAAATGTGGTATTGTAGTAGATATCACATTTTTTATTTTGCAGATAAAGAGGAGGAAACTAATGGCAATCTGGAATCCGTGGCATGGATGTAAAAAAATCAGTCCGGGATGTTCTCATTGTTATGTTTATCGGAGAGATGCTACATTTGGGAAAGACAGCAGTATCATAACGAAAACAACAAGTTTTGATTTACCAATAAGAAAAAATCGAATAGGGGAATATAAATTGCAGCCAGAATCAGAGCCGATTTACACTTGTATGACTTCTGACTTTTTTATTGAAGAGGCTGACATATGGAGAGAGACCGTATGGAAAATGATCAAATGGCGTACTGATCTGAAATTTGTTATTATTACAAAGCGAATCCACCGTTTTTATGATTGCATTCCAAATGATTGGGGAAGTGGTTATCCGAATGTTGCAATTATGTGTACATGTGAAAATCAAAAAATGGCAGATTATCGTCTTCCTATTTTTTGTGATCTGCCAATTTTACACAAATCAATTATTCATGAACCTATGTTAGAATCCATTTCTATTCAAAACTACTTGAAGTCTGGGCAGATCGAACAAGTTATATGTGGTGGGGAATCGGGGACCCATGCAAGACTTTGTGATTTTGCATGGATTTTAAATACCCGAAATCAATGTATTCAATACGAAGTTCCGTTTTATTTTAAGCAGACAGGTGCTTTATTCAAAAAAGAGGAAACGATCTACCGTATTTCACGAAAAGACCAAATGTCTCAAGCGGACAAGGCAAATATTAATTACTGGTATCAAAGATAACGGATACTATTTTGTTCAAGAATTAATAAAGAAAGGTTTCGATGATTATGAAAATTCGTCATGCTGTATTAGAAGATTTGGATGCGATTTCAGCAGTGGAAAGCAAATGTTTTCCGGCTGCAGAGGCAGCATCAAAAGAAGATTTTAAAAAACGTTTGACAGTATATCCCAATCATTTTTGGCTGCTGGAAGAAGAGGGAATGATACTCTCATTTATCAATGGCATGGTAACCGATGAAATGATTTTGAAAGATGAGATGTATGAAAATGCTAGTTTACATAAGGAGAATGGTAACTGGCAGATGATTTTTGGCGTGAATACCATTCCGCAATATCGCAAACAGGGATTAGCGGCTCAACTGATGAATGTAGTAATAGCGGATGCGAAAAAGCAAGGGCGAAAAGGACTTGTATTAACGTGCAAGGCAGAACGAATTCATTATTATAAAAAATTTGGGTTTCAAAATAAGGGGATATCAAAGTCAACCCACGGAGGTGTTATTTGGTACGATATGAGGCTGGAATTTGCGTCTAACATTTTGAACTGACATATTTATAAAATCATTATAGTGAGGAGATAACGAAACAAATGAAAAAGAAACTATGGATAAAGATTGGAATTGGGGTAATCGTTATAGCAGCAGTAGCTCTCTTATTTGCTGGAAATTATCTTGTGAATTTTGCAATTGTAAGGAAGGATACTGCAAATAATGTTGCTCCTGAATCAACTGTAACAGCAGAAAATCAAGCAATTATTCAAGCTAACACGGAAATAATTGAAAAACAAAAAGAAGATTGGCTGGCAAAAACAGAACAAGAGATTGCAGAAATTGTATCAGATGATGGTTTGCAATTAAAAGGAGATGTTTTTTGGACGAATCGTGACAGTCATAAATGGGTGATTGCGATTCATGGATATACCGGACAACGAACAGATATGCAAAGCGTTGCAAGTTTTTATGGAAAGAATGATTTTAATGTATTAACTCCAGACATGAGAAGCCATGGAGAAAGCGAAGGAACCTATATTGGAATGGGATGGTTAGATCGAAAAGATGTATTAAAATGGATTCAATATGTTTTACAGTTGGATTCGAATGCAGAAATTATTTTACATGGAATTTCGATGGGTGGAGCCACTGTTATGATGGTATCTGGAGAAGAATTGCCCCCGCAAGTGAAAGGAATAGTGGAAGACTGTGGATATACTTCTGTATGGGATATCTTCTCAGATGAACTGGATTACCTTTTCCAGTTGCCAGAGTTTCCAATTTTATATGCGGCAGATGTTGTGGCAAGTATCCGGGCAGGATATGAATTTAAAACGGCTTCTGCAATCAAACAAGTAGAGAAAAGTAATGTTCCCATTCTGTTTATCCACGGATCAGAAGACAATTTTGTTCATACAGATATGGTCTATCCATTATATGAGGCTTGTAAAACGCCAAAAGATATTCTTGTAGTAGAAGGAGCTGGACATGGGAATTCTTATCGAATGGATCCGGATTTATATTTTCAGACAGTGTTCGAATTTATAGAACGAGAATGCTTTTCTAATGTATACTAGATACTTTATGATCAGGACTTTACTTGAAGTATACGGATATTTTGGATATAAAATACATATAGGCATGACGGAAGAACGGATCATTACGGCAGCAACCATTACCAGCGGAGAAAAAACAGACGGGAAAGAATTACCGGAATTAGTATGGAAAGGCAGGGAAACCTTATAGTGAAAAGAATCATAAAGTTAATGGGAGAAAAGTAATCAGCATTTACCTGGAATACAATCGTATTTTACCATCGATTTCAGAAATCCATCAGAATTCAATTAGAGACTGGTGGATTTCTTACGTTCTTAAAACATGAATACTGAAAAACACTCCGTTTTTCAGTGGTCTTGGAGAACCAGCCGGGCATTCAACTTATGAAAACACTCTAAAAGGCATCAAAATCTTCCTGCGTAGCTTCACGGGTCACTTTTTTGTATTTTACATTATTGTTTCCTTTTTCTGTCCACTTTAATTCAAGACTATCTGAAATCTGGGCAGATCGAACAGGTTATATGTGGCGAAGAATCAGGGGAACATGCAAGACTTTGTGATTTTGCATGGATTTTAAATACCTGAAACCAATGTATTTAATGCGAAGTTTCGTTTTATTTTAAATAGATAGGTGCTTTATTCAAAAAAGAAGAAACGATCTACCGTATTTCAAGAAAAAACCAAATTGGTGTTAGTATATAAGAGTGGACACGAAAAGTTGAACAACTTATAATATTAAATGAAATAGTAAAGGAGATGTTCACAATGGCAAAAAAACAAAAATCTTATACTCTGGAATTTAAGCAACAGATCGTAGATCTATACA
>JALFSR010000034.1 GCA_022778745.1 Clostridiales bacterium | reverse complement strand
GTCGCAAAAGGGACTTGAACCCCCGACCCCACGCTTAGGAGGCGTGTGCTCTATCCAACTGAGCTATTGCGACATAGGCAAATTTATTGATTAAGCCCGATGAAACTCGAACTTGAATCCTATATGAAGTTTTTAGTAGGCGACCGTTGTAACGTAACCTTAGGAGGCGTGTGCTCTATCCTGCTGAGCTACGAGGACATTTTATTAAAACTACGACTGGAAAACTATGAGCTTGTAACTGTCCAATAATTTCAGTAGTTTTCTCTTGAGTAGATACTGTAGCTCTATTCTATCATAAACAGGTAAAAAAGTAAATGCTGTTAAAAGGAAAAATTAGGGTTGTTTCACGAATCTATAATCAGCATGCAATATCCTGATAAAACTATTTTTCTTTTCAGGATATTTCTTCTTTCTATAAAGTGTATAATATACCAATACTATAATACTATTATACCTCTACACAAAAAAAAAGACCAGTAAAATTTGCAATTATGTATAACTGCAAATTTGCCAGTCTTTTCAAGCTTTCCAGCTTATTTAATTTTCATTCATGAAACAAGCCTAAAGGAAAAATATCACTCTTCTGATCATTTAAACAACTTTACCTTACATCTCAGATCTCAAATAATGCTCTTCCTTGCATCCAGACTTTTCCTTTGAAGCGTCGTCCTGGAGCTGGGGCACCCATCAGATCATCTTCTTGAATGGCTACATGGAAACGAATATGATTACAGTTTACAAGCAGGTTATAGACATTCTCTTCGGTAATTTCATTTTTTACCATCTGAACATCTTCAATATCACCCATAATGGAATAATTATCGCATTCCACGCCTGTCGGCATGAAAAATGAATCAACGATTGTATAAATATCTGCTTTCTTTTCTTCAATCTGCCTTTTAATATTTTCACAAAGCTTGACTTCCTGCATTGTTAACATATTAATCGCCTTGTCATCGCCATTACGTGCCTGTTCAATTAGTCTTGTGCGATCCTGGAACTGATTCCATGAATCTTGTGCCTGCTTTTTTGTTTTAGCAACTGGCAACAGTATTTTTCCGCATTCTGCTAATGCAGCAAGCTGAACACCTTCCACTTTTGGTATCGCACGGCGTTTCAGCTTTTCTCTGTGCATCTCAATAATATTCGTCAAATAAAAAATTAATGATACTCCTACATGATAGTCTTCGCAAAGTCCTGCATAAGATTCTCTGCCGCCTTGTTTTTTCAGCATACATTCAACAGTAGTTGAAACTTGATCGCTGTATAAATATGGATAATAATATTCCATATGAAACTCACCGGTTTCATCCGTCTCTCCATAAAGAATAATTCCCATATCTGGTGCGGTGGCCTTTCTCAGTACAGTAATATTATTATCATCATCAAATGGTACTACGACTTTCTCATCTGGATTTGCGGCTATATCATTTAATACTTTTTCAATTTCTCTTTTTTTTACGTAACTGTGAAATCCAATAGATCGAAGAAAACTATGCATAAAATCCCTTCCTATACACTATAATCAAAACGGCTGCAATACTGTCTGACTGCAGCCGCACACAAACCAACCAAACTTATATTAATATTACATACTGCCTTAAACAGCTCAAATCATAATAAAAAACTCTCAGTTCAATAACATCAAAAAAGAAATCATTATTTCACACGGATTACTGTCTGTCCACCCATATATGGCTGCAAAGCAGTCGGAATATTAACCGAACCATCTGCATTTAAATTATTCTCTAGAAATGCAATTAACATTCTTGGCGGAGCAACAACTGTGTTATTTAATGTATGAGCAAAATACTTGCCGCCTTCTCCTACCACACGAATCTTCAGACGACGTGCCTGTGCATCTCCTAAGTTTGAACAGCTTCCTACTTCAAAATATTTCTTCTGTCTTGGTGACCATGCTTCTACGTCGATTGATTTTACTTTTAAGTCTGCAAGGTCTCCAGAACAGCATTCCAATGTACGAACTGGAATATCGAGGGAACGGAACAAATCAACGGTATTCTGCCACAATTTGTTAAACCACATCTTGCTTTCTTCTGGCTTACATACAACGATCATCTCTTGTTTTTCAAACTGGTGAATACGATATACACCACGTTCTTCCAATCCATGCGCACCTTTTTCTTTACGGAAACATGGAGAATAACTTGTCAATGTGTATGGCAGCTTTTCTTCTGGAATAATGGTATCAATAAATTTACCGATCATGGAATGCTCGCTTGTACCGATTAAATATAAATCTTCGCCTTCAATCTTATACATCATCGCATCCATCTCAGCAAAACTCATAACGCCTGTCACAACATCGCTGCGAATCATAAATGGAGGCACACAATAAGTAAAGCCACGGTTAATCATGAAATCTCTTGCGTAAGAAATGACTGCAGAATGCAGGCGGGCAATATCTCCCATTAAGTAATAGAAACCATTACCAGCAACTCTTCTTGCACTGTCTAAGTCAATACCATCAAATTTTTCCATAATATCGGTATGATATGGAACTTCAAAATCTGGAACAACTGGTTCTCCAAAGCGCTCTACTTCGACATTTTCACTGTCATCTTTTCCGATTGGAACGGATGGATCAATGATGTTTGGAATTGTCATCATGATTGTCTTAATGCGCTCTTCTACCTTTTTTTCCTCTTCTGTCAGTTCTGCAGTACGGTCTGCAAAAGAAGCTACCTGTCTCTTTACTTCTTCTGCTTCTTCCTTCTTTCCCTGCTTCATCAGACCACCGATTTTCTTAGACATCTTATTACGATTTGCACGCAATGTCTCTACTTCCTGCTTAATCTCGCGATTTCTCTTATCTAATTCTAATACTTCATCTACTAACGGCAGCTTGCCATCCTGAAATTTATTACGGATGTTTTGTTTTACAATATCTGGATTTTCTCTTACAAATTTAATATCTAACATAATATCCTCCTAATGCCATATCTATTACAACAACGATCTTATTTTAGACCGATTTATCATACAATCTGCGCTTATTATATACGATTTATTCATAAGAATCAAGGAAAACTTGTCAAATAAAAGTCAGGAGTAACCCCCTGCCATTCATTTGACAAGAAATTACTCCTATAGAGGATTATTATTTTAGAAAATGATACGGTATGTCTTAATTTCATACGGTGCAATTGTAATGCATACGTCATATCCGTCTACATACATCTTTGCAATTTCATTTTCCATCAAATCACATTTACACACCGATGTTATTCGTTGTGCAAAGTGCAGATTTGCTTTTGTTTTTGCATTTTTTCCTCAATGACACGAATAATATTCCATTGCCATCTTCCGCCGGTTTTACTGTCTCGAGCATAATATTATTTTTATCACAAGAAACAAATGAATAATATTTCTGCGCTGTACTTCCATTTACTGCAATTACTGGCTGATTTAAGTCATATCCTTCCTGCAGTGTGTCTGCCTCTCTCCATGTACCAGCGTGCGGATAAATTGCATAAGTAAAATAGTGGTTTTCTTGGTCAGTCGTTGGGTTTGGCTCAGTACCAGATTTGATTAATGTTAATCCAATATCGGACTGATCTACAGAATATCCACATTTATAGTCATTCAAAATACTTACACCATATGCACCTTCTGAGACATCCATCCATTTATGACCGCATGTGTCAAAACGAGCAATATCCCAGCTTGTATTTTTATGTGTGTTTCTTGTTAAATTACCAAACTGAATATCAAATGTTGCTTCATCTGTATGAATATCAACAGGAAAATGTACTTTTAATAATTGCTAGCAATCTTTCCAATCGACATGTGTCTCAAAATCAATACGACCTTTATCTGCATAGAAATAAATCTTTTGCTCAATCATTGAATTGGAAATTGTTTTTCTTACATATAATGTTGCGCAAACTGGGCCATTTTCCAGCCACTTGATTTCTTTTGTCTCAGTGACATCCCAGAACTTACGATTATAGTAGATATTGATATCCCAGTTATCATAATGCTGTGGCTTGTCCTCATATACACGGAACTGATTTGCTTTCTTTCCTTCTTGAATTACTTCCCGCTCATTTTCTATGTCATATAATGAAAGAATACATCCATTTTCATCCATAACTGCATCGTAAAATGGTGTCTGGATCTTCCATCCATCAATTACAAATGGAGAAAATATATCGGTCTGTGTCCATTCAAATACTTGATAGCCTTTGGAAAGTAAATTTGTCACTGCCACAACTGCGCCATCTTCTGTCTTTTGGACAGGATAACAATTTCCTTCTATATCTTTGATTGCATTCGTCTTGTATTCTGGAATATGTACAATACTAGCTCTTTCAAATCCAGTTGTATTCAATAATGTTAATCCTTCTGAATTTGACAGTAATTCTTTAATGTATTGTGCTTTTTTCTCATTTCCCTGCTTTTTTAATGCATCATATTCCTCTTTTGTAACTTCATATACTTCCTTAATCGAAGAGCCTGGCAAAATATCATGGAACTGATTAATCAAAATAGTCTTCCACATTTGATCCATTTCGTCTGTTGGAATCCTTCTTCCAGTCAATACGGACAGCAATTCCAAATCCATCATCATAAATTCACTCTTACGATTTGAGCGTTTATTTCTCGCCATAGAAGTATACATTCCGCGGTGGTATTCAAAATATAATTCTCCTACCCATGTCGCAAGTCGTTCATCTTCTCCGACACGCGCAATTAACTGTTCAAAATATTTTTTAGAAAACTCTTGACGTACTTTTGGTGTACCTTCCATTCCTTTTTCCATACGAGAAGATGTCTCCATCATTCCTCTTGTCGGACCGCAGCCGCTATCGCCATAACCAAATGCAATTAAAATATCATTGTTAATTTCTTTATTTTAATAACGTGTCCATCCTCCCATTAATGCGTCTGGATGGAGCATTCCATTATATGTCGTAAAGAAGTCATCGGTACTCTGTCCAATTCCAAGTGTTGTAATCAGATGCGTGAAAATTTTTGTTCCATCAATTCCTTCCCATAAAAATGTATCATTTGGGAATTTGTTGAACTGATTCCATGCAAGCTTTGTCGTCATGAAATATTTGATTCCTGATTTTTTCATAATCTGAGGCAATGCTGCTGAATACCCAAATATGTCTGGAAGCCAAAGTTCTTCATTTTCTACACCAAATTCTTCTTTAAAAAATCGTTTTCCATGTAAAAATTGACGTACTAATGATTCACCACTTGTCAAGTTACAGTCAGCTTCTACCCACATGCCGCCTTCTGGTTCCCAGCGTCTTTCTTTTACGCGCTCTTTTATTTTTTCATACATTTCAGAGTAACGTTCTTTAAGAAATGCATACAGCTGCGGCTGGCTGGACATAAACTTATAATCTGGATATTCCTCCATTAATTTCAATACTGTAGCAAAACTGCGGCACACTTTCTCTCTTGTCTGTGCCACTGTCCACCACCATGCCACGTCAATATGTGTATGTCCGATACAAGTAGCAATGACATCATCGTATCCACCCATATCTTCATAAATTGCCTTTTTGATATATGTCCTTGCATTTGCTACAGAACGATAGAATGATTCTGAATATGGATTTCTTAAATCTAACTGCTGCACTGTCTGATTTAATTCATAGCTAATGCGTTGTGCTGTTCGGGACTCTTTATCCATACGTGCCAATGACCAAAGCGGCACTTGCATATCATAATACAATCCTGCAATTTCTGGATCAACTTCTTCTGCTGTAGCAAGCAGGCGGAATTCATCATAAATAATTCCTGTATACGCCTGAAGATCAATCTCATATACCATGCCTGTTTTTGCATCTCGGTCTAACAGCACTTCCCGATGATTAATATCCATTCCCTGTGTGACTTGTCCATTAATAAACAATAAAAATTGTGGATTTCTTGCATCATCCTAACCATCAATTCCAGTATGAATCCGAACCCATAATGGTTTATGATTCAATGATTCTGGCACAACAAACGTTGTCTTAAACCAATAATTCCAATCTTTTCCATACCAATGCATCGTATGGCTGTTAAATGCTTCCCACGGTGCATCATCTTGTTCTGCTTATTCTGGACGTAAAAATGTTCCCTCTTTTATTTTCCATTGATTTAATTCAATACTTTGTACAATCGACAGCTTCTGCAGTTCTGCTGCTATTACCGCCGCACGTTCTTTTGCATAAATCATTCCTATTTCCTTACTTTCTGCTCTGTTCTTCCTATATAAAATGAAAAACAGAAAACGAATCTTTTTGTGTCTATTTCACTTATTTTTATAGTGGATTTTCCTTCATAGCTAATGGATTTACTGTCGCAGCGAAATACTCCTGCATATCCATCTTTAAATGGCACAACTGCACTGTTAAAAATGCTGTTTGAACTTGGAATCGCTCTTCTTTCTATAATTGGATTTTCGCTATATCTCCATACTGGCATTGTATAGCCTTCTGGTTTCTCCTGCCACAGCATATTTGGCAATGCCTTTCCAATAATCTTTGTCATTGATGACATCCTCCTTTAAACTTTTTCTCTGCTTATGTGATAGTTTCATTATATCTATCAAAAAGTTTAAAATCAATGGACATATTCTAAGTTCAGCTCTGTAAAGTAAATTCCCCTTTACCCCTGTTTTATTGATGATGTTACAGGTTATATCTGCAAATATCTCCAAAATCCACAGCAACATCGATTTGATCTCTACTTATCCACAGATGCAGGCTGCATTTTCTCCTGTGCCTTGTTTTTTTTCTGTTTTTATTCACATTTTTTGACTTATCCACTTTACCAGAATGCCGGAATCTGTTATAATGGTTCCTGTTGTGGGACAGTGCTTTTGCCGGATTGCCAAGTTTCTTTTTTGCCTCTCGTTGTTCTTTTCTTCCCATAGTAACTGCCGCCTTTGCGAATCATTTTTTCTTTCAAAGATACCATAATTTTACAAAAACGGCAGTAACTTTATAAACTTTTGT
>JALFSR010000018.1 GCA_022778745.1 Clostridiales bacterium | reverse complement strand
CCTGAGAAAATATAGAGGTTATTTTTGTTTAATCTCAAGATTTGTAAATATTTAAAGCTTAATTCAAGCTTATGTTTTTGTATTACTTCAACAAAAAACTCCTTGATTTTTTGTCGAAAAGAGAGATATGCGTTTACCGTGCCATAAAGTTCAGGGTAAACGCATGATTTTATGAATTCCCTACCCGTCTTTAGGATTTAGCACCACATTTTTTGAGAGTTTAATTGTATACAATTATGTCCGAGTCAGCATAAATGCTGGCTTTTTTGACATTAAAAAAACTTGACAAGAATTCTTTTTTATGCTTGCTTTATTGGTGCTATGGTGCTATACTATAAGAGGGTGATTTTATGGCGTATTTCTTAAAAAAAAACAACAAATTTCTAACTTCAGCTTTTGAAACACCATTATGAATTAAGGTTTTTATAAGATTTTTTGCTTCATATACTAATGCATCATATTCCTGATTTGAAAGCGTTTGATTTTTGTTTCCAACTGTATTGTTTACTCCTGAAAGCTCTATAGGAGAGCATTTTTCTACAAGACTAAGATACGCTTTTAATGTATCTTTTTGCTCTGAATTCAAGGTGCTTTTCAATTTATTCAAAAGAGTATGTTTTTTATTCAGATAAAACGAATACACACCTCGGGAATCTTTTCTCTGCTCCCATACATAGCTAAGCTGAGGAGTATTTGCATTGCCTTTGCCTCCGGAATATGTTCCTCTTGAATTATATACCTTACAGACTTTTGAGAAGTCTTTTCTGCTGAAATTCTTATGATATCATCTGTATATGCAGGAGGTACGGCTTTAGATTTCTTTATGTCTATCTGCCAGTCAAAATCGCTGTCTGAATATATATCAAGCTGAATTCTCGCAAGATTATATGACATTTCTTTTTTCAAAAGTCCGAACCATGTGCCATAAATAATAAGTCTGAGATTTCTATATACATAAAATCCCTGATGTTGAAGCCAGCCTTTATATCCTCCGGCTTCTTTAAATTCATCATCATTTGCAAATTCTGTTTTGTGCGGAAGAACATAAGGTTTAATTATAACTTTGTGTCCATTTTCATAGACTTCTTCCTGTTCCAGTTCCTGTCTTGCATTGTTGTTGGGGATAAATGGATTCCAAGGTTTAAGCCTAGTACCGTTAAATCTTATCTGAATCTCATCGGATTCCATAAACCTGTGAAAACCAATGAGAGATGCGATTTTACGTTATCTATCATCTTGTAGAACTTTTTCTTTTCAGCCGATGAATCAAAAGCAATAAGCTTATCTACATTGGATATGCATACTATAGTTCCACATCTGTATTGTGAAATACTGTCTGATAATTCGTTGATAAACGCATCAGAAGAATCATTTATCAAAATCTCCCACTTATCGCTTTGTCTTACATAATCCAAATCCCAGCAGGCGTTGCTTATTTCATCTTTTGTTTTAGAAATTACAGTCAATTTCTTTCCGAGAGAGAATGAAGCAGTTTTCATTCCCATTCCAAATCTTCCTAAATCATGAATACTGCGTTCATTCAATGGATCAGATGAACCAATAGACATTGAAGACAGCAGTTCTGACTTAGTCATTCCGTCACCATTGTCAGCAATAGTTATTCTCTGTTTCTCGCAATCAAAGTTAATATCCACAACAGATGCTTTTGCAGAAAGGCTGTTATCCACAATATCAGCTATTGCAGTTTCGGGAGTATATCCCACAGATCTTAATGATGAAAGCAGTATATTTGCGCTTGGAATAGAAACAACAGGATTATTCATGGCATCCGCCCCCTCTATATTTCCCTTGTATACTCTATTATTTCAATACTTTATCCAACCAAACATTATAAATATAATGAATTTATTAATACAACGAAGGATCTTCGAAAATAATATAAAGATTCGTTATATCAATAAATTCATCAATGTATTTTTGAGTACTACGTGCGTACTACATACTTATTTTTACTGTATTTTAGAATGCTTTTATACAACTTTTCTCAATCTGTAGATATAAATAAACCCACGCAGAATAGCCTTTTGCGTGGGTTTATAATCGTTAATTTGAATAGTCCCAATAGGGATAGAATTATCTCTTGGAGAACTGTGGAGCGCGACGAGCTGCTTTGAGACCGTACTTCTTTCTTTCTTTCATTCTTGGATCTCTTGTTAAGAAACCAGCTTTCTTTAATACTGGACGGTAATCAGCATCTGCCTGTAATAAAGCTCTGGAAATACCATGTCTGATTGCACCAGCCTGTCCTGTTGTACCACCGCCGTGAACGTTTACTAATACGTCGAACTTATCAGCTGTCTCTGTAGCAGCTAATGGCTGACGAACTACCATCTTTAATGTCTCAAGACCGAAGTATTCGTCGATATCTCTCTTATTGATTGTAATCTTGCCTGTTCCTGGCATAATATATACTCTTGCAATACTGCTTTTTCTTCTACCTGTTCCGTAAAACTTTGTGTTAGCCACTGTGATTTCCTCCTTCCACTCTGATTAAAATGTTAATGTTTCTGGCTTCTGAGCTGCATGTGGATGTTCTGGTCCAGCATATACGCTTAACTTCTTTAACATCTGTCTTCCTAAAGGTCCCTTTGGAAGCATACCCTTAACAGCTAATTCGATTACCATCTCTGGCTTCTTGTCTAACATTTCTTTTAATGTGTTGGACTTGAATCCACCTACATAATCAGAATGTCTGTAATATACTTTCTGATCTAACTTCTTACCTGTTACTTTAATTTTTTCTGCGTTTACAACGATTACATAATCACCAGTGTCGATGTGTGGAGTAAATGTTGGCTTATTCTTACCTCTTAAAACTTTAGCAATTTCAGATGCTAAACGACCTAATGTATATCCTGTAGCGTCAACTACATACCATTTCTTTTCAATTGTTGCAGGACTTGCCATGTAACTCTTCATTGGTTAACCTCCTATTTAAAATGATATTTTCCTATTTTTGACTGTTGTCAGTCCAAATGCAGAATACGTGCTCTGCTTCATAAATTAATCAATAAAAAAATTTATTATTTATTTTATGATACAAATGTATTCCGGGGCTATTGGATATACATTCTTCTCAACACAAATAAACCTGCGGATTACCACAGCCCTTACATTATAATACACTGACCGACGCGTGTCAATAGATTTTTGCCAAAAAATACGATCCAACTTTGTCATTAATTCCAAAATCCTTCCGTACTGCTGACTGGTTTCTCGCTTTTCTGATCTACTATATACTGTTCAATTTCTTCTTTTTTCTGCTTTAATTCATCCTCTGTCACATACCAATCAGATACTTTTTCTGTAGAAACAAATCCTGCCATCTCGTAAAGCATACATGCACGGTCATTTTTTGATGTTACAAGAAGTGTAATTGGAAGCTCATATTGTTTTGCCTGTTCTGACATAGCGACAAGAATTGATTTTCCATATCCCTGTCCCTGTACTTTTGGGAGGAGGCCAATCATTGCTATCCGAAATTCCGTGTCTTTGACTTCCCACTCTGCCACACCGATGAGGCTGTCTTTTTCATCACTGATCAGCCACGCACCAGCCATTGGATTATCCATAATCTCTATCAATTCTTTTTTGCTGTAGCTTGCTCCATTTGGAACATCGGCAAATGCTTGATGCTGTATTTGAAGAAAATCGAGACTATTCTTATCTGTCAGTTCACTAAAATGGATCGGAGGCACTTCTTTTTTTGACCATGCCAAGGAACGTCTAAGCAGCATTTTATAGACACTTGTGTCAAATCGAAAGGTAAAATAATCGGCGGTATATCCTTCACAAAGTCTTCCTTCGCGATCACAAATATGGACAGTTTTTGCCCCATTGCGCACTGCCTGTTTGGATAAACGTAAAATAGTTCGTTTAAAATCTTCATTTACACAGCGATTGATGATAATATATGCTTTTTGCTTTGGCATAATTTCCCTTTGAACTACAATATAATCCATATATTTGTTTTCTACATGAATTTCTTTCTTTAATTCTTCCTCCTCGATAATCGAAACAAGTGTGAGGCCATGCGCAGGTGCTTTTGGTCCTGCCTGATTTCGATTTCTGGCATCAAGAATTTGTTCCATATGAGATGGAGGATAATAACCTGTTCCAACTTTTATCAATGTACCGACAATAATACGTACCATATTGTAGAGAAATCCATTTCCACTAATACGCAGAGTAATCATATCTCCATCTTTTTTTAATGTTAAACCTGTAATCGTACGCACTGTATCTTCTATTTGCGTACGGATGGAACAAAAGCTCTTAAAATCATGTTCCCCAATCAAATAATCAGCCGCTTCCTGCATCTTTTCCACATCCAATGGCATGTAGAAAAAATAAGAATTCAGACGTACGGTTGGATCTGGCAGTTTTCGATTTAAAATGCGGTATTCGTACGTCTTAATCGTATTGCATTTTCTTGGATGCCACGTCAATGGCACTTCACAAGACGACTGAACAACAATGTCCATTGGAAGTCTTTGATTTAATGCAAAACACATTTTTTCTGCTGGAATTCGTGACTCTGTATCAAAAACAGCAACATTTCCTAGTGCATGAACACCAGAATCCGTTCGGCTCGCTCCAATAACTTGAATTTCCTCATGAAGCAATTCCTTTAATGCTTTATTCAATACTTCTTCTACTGTAATTCCATTTGGCTGCATCTGCCAGCCACAATAATTTGTACCATCGTACGCTAAGACTAACTTTACACGTTTCATTTATTTCCCCATTTCTCAAAATAATTCCTACTTTAATTAATACTCCTGCATTTTATCAACAAACTAATAATTTTCCTATTTTTTAAGTCTATCTCTCACCAGTAAGATCACAGGCTTTCCTATCTTTTTTTATAATCTTACATTTTATCAAATAATCGAACAGATTTTTGTTCTATATGAATCTTAATACAACTACACTTACCAAATACAAAACTAGTATGCTATATGCAGCCAGATCTTGTTTCCTATAGCAGAGTGGTTTCATTTTTGTACGTCCTTCTCCTCCATGATAACAGCGTGCTTCCATCGCCATAGCGAGATCAGATGCGCGGCGAAATGCAGAGACAAATAATGGAACGAGCAACGGAACCATTGCTTTTACTTTTTGAATGATCGTTCCTGTTTCAAAATCAGCCCCTCTTGCCATCTGTGCTTTCATAATTTTGTCTGTTTCTTCAATTAAAATCGGAATAAATCGCAATGCAATTGACATCATCATTGACATCTCATGAACAGGAACATGTATCTTTTTTAAAAATCCAAGACCTTTCTCCAATCCATCCGTCAAATTGTTTGGCGTTGTTGTTAACGTCATAACCGTGGAGCCTAAAATTAAAAATACTAAACGAACTGCCATCCATGCTGCAAGAATTAATCCTTCTTTTGTAATATGCAAGAATCCAATTTGAACAAGCACAGTTCCTTCTGTCAGGAAAATATTAAATGATACACTTAATAACAATATAAAAATAATACTTTTCAAACCACGCATCATATAGCGCAGCGGCACTTTTGAAATTCTTATAATAACTCCGAGAAATAATCCAGCCACTACATAACCGACAATTCCCTTTGCAATGAACAGACTAATAATATAAATCAGCGTCCCCATCAGTTTCACTCTTGGATCAAGTCGGTGAATCCGAGATTCTACTGCATAATACTGTCCAATTGTAATATCTCTTAACATCCCCTTTTCCTCCACGCATGTAATATTTCTTGTTTTGCCTCTTCTATTGTTGTAACATCAGTATTAATCTCAAATCCATGTTCTTTTAATGCATGCGCAATATATGTCACTTGTGGTGCAGCCAAGCCAATCGCTTCTAATTGTTTATATTGGCGAAAAACTTCTGCTGGAGCAGCATCAAACACCACTTTTCCTTTATTCATTACAATCAGCCGCTGTGCATAACGTGCCACGTCTTCCATACTATGCGAAACAAGAATAATTGTCATATGACTTTTTTTGTGTAACTCTGCAATTTGATCTAAAATTTCATCTCGTCCTCTTGGATCTAACCCTGCAGTCGGCTCATCTAAAATCAATACTTCGGGCTTCATTGCAAGAACACCAGCAATTGCAACACGACGTTTTTGTCCTCCAGATAATTCAAATGGAGACTGCGTATAGTACGATTCATCCATTCCAACCATTTTTAACGCATCTTTTGCTCTCTGCTCAATCTCTTCTTTCGGCAAACCAAGATTTTTTGGTCCAAAACAGACATCTGCAAATACATCAATCTCAAACAATTGGTGTTCTGGATATTGAAATACAAGTCCTACTTTACTTCGTAACTCTTTCATAGAAAAGTCTTCATCTGCAATATTCTTTCCATTATAATAAATCACTCCGCTTGTCGGGCGAATCAGACCGTTCATATGCTGAATCAATGTTGACTTTCCTGAACCAGTATGCCCAATTAATGCAATAAACTCTCCATCTTGAATTTCAAGACTGACATCATCTGTCGCATGAACGGGAAACGCAGTATCTGCCTCATAAATATAATGAATATGTTCTAATTTTATTGACATAAGCCATTTACCAATTCCTCAATGGTTAAAATACCATCATCTAATGGAATTCCTTCCTTCTTTAATTCATAGGCAAGTTCAGTCACTTGGGGAACATCCAAACGATATTTTTTTAACTGTTCTACTTGGGAAAAGATTTCCTTTGGTGTTCCATCCATTTTAATTTTTCCTTCATCCATTACAATAACACGATCTGCGTCAATTACTTCTTCCATGTAGTGGGTAATTAAAATAATTGTAATTCCCTCTTGCCTGTTCAACTCATGAATCGTACGGATGACATCCTGTCTTCCATGCGGATCCAACATTGCAGTTGGCTCATCTAAAATAATACAATCAGGTTTCATTGCCATTACTCCAGCAATTGCAACACGCTGTTTTTGTCCTCCAGACAGTTTATTTGGAGATTTTTTGCGGTATGCAGTCATTCCTACTGCTTTCAAGCTTTCATCCACTCTTGTCCAAATATCTCTTGTCGGAACTCCTATATTTTCTGGACCAAATGCCACGTCTTCTTCTACGACATTGGCAATGATCTGATTGTCTGGATTTTGAAATACCATTCCTGCACGCTGACGAATATCCCAAAGTGCATCCATATTTTTTGTATCATCTTCTCCAATCCACACGGTTCCTTCTGTCGGAAGCAAAATCGCATTCAAATGCTTCGCAAGTGTTGATTTTCCAGAACCATTATGTCCAAGCACCGCCACAAAACTTCCCTTTTGAATATCGAAAGAAACATTGTCGATCGCTCTGCTTGTACCGACCACTTCCCCCTCTTCTCCATACTTTGTATATTCAAAAATTAACTTTGCTACTTTTATTAGATTCATGACATTTTCCATCCTTCCTTAAATCGCTTTTATTTTACGTGATTTTCAAAAAAAAATCAATATCACAAGTCTAATTAAGCATATCTCTCTTTTCGACAAAAAATCAAGGCGTTTTTTGTTGAAGTAATACAAAAACATAAGCTTGAATTAAGCTTTAAATATTTACAAATCTTGAGATTAAACAAAAATAACCTCTATATTTTCTCAGGCAACTATCTGTTTACAATTTGTTCATAAAGCTTGCGTTTACCGTATCTAATTAAATGACAGTTTGACAATTTTATTTCTTTATGCAATAATAAAATGATAACAAGGGTAAGAAGTCATGACCTTCCTGCTTACATAAAAAGAAATAACTTTAGAACTCACAAAATATCAATTGCCACAACTGGCAGAAAGGAGTATTCTATGGCAACTAATTCTCTAAATGAGGAAATTATATGGAAAGACCGCAAACATTTTATGTGGTTTCCTTTTAGTTTTACAAAATATGAGCTGACTGAAGATCGCTTATATAGTCAAACTGGATTTCTCAATACACACTACGATGAGTTACTTCTCTATCGTGTCCTTGATATTTGTCTAGAACGCAATCTTGCACAAAAACTGTTTGGGACAGGCACAATTACATTAAAAGTAAAAGCAGATTCTGAATCAATCATACGCTTAGAAAATATCAAATCCCCACTTATTGTCAAGCGCGAATTATCCGATTTAGTAGAAGAAGCTCGCAGAAAGATGCATGTTGTAGGAAAAGAATTTTATGGCGGTGATAATATCCCATCATCTGAGTTTAATGACGAGGAAGATATAGAAGAAGAAATCGGGGAAGACGACGGATTTGACTTCGATCATACAAAATAATTACTAAAAAAATTTTTCTAATACGCAAAAAGCTGCTGCATCCAAGATTAAATGAACCTTAGATGCAACAGCTTCTGTTTATAAAAAGGTATTTACAACCATTTAATTTGAAAGATTATACTAACTCAAGTAATACTTCCATTGCTCCGTCACCTTTACGCTGACCAATCTTTACGATTCTTGTATAACCGCCATTACGACTTGCATACTTTGGTGCGATTTCTTCAAACATCTTCTTTGGCATATCTACAGCAACTGTATTTTTCTTCTTTCCAGCAGCTTCTGTAGGAACCTTTGTTACGCCATAGAATACACGAAGCATCTGTCTTCTTGCATGCAATCTGGAAGCCTTGTCTTTCTTGATTTCCTTTTCTACAGTATCGAATACTGTAACTTTCTTTCCATCAACAACTTCTTTTACTCTCTTGCCATCTTTGTCTTTACGTGCAACCTTTGCAGTTACTGTAACAGTTTCAAAGTTGTCTTTTTCCTTTACAGCGAGAGCAATCAGACCTTCTGCAACTTTCTTTACTTCTTTCGCTTTTGCTTCAGTTGTAACGATTTTTCCATTATATAAAAGGCTTGTCACCTGGCTTCTGATTAAAGCCTTTCTCTGATTGGAATTTCTTCCAAGTTTTCTATATCCTGCCATGATCTGTTTTCACCTCCGGGTAATTTATTCGTCGCTCGGATTTAACTGCAGTCCTAATTCCTTCAGTTTAGCAAGGACTTCTTCTAAGGATTTACGTCCTAAGTTTCTGACCTTCATCATATCTTCCGGAGTTCTGTTTGTTAATTCCTCTACCGTATTAATACCGGCTCTCTTTAAACAATTATAGGAACGAACAGATAATTCAAGTTCGTCAATGTTCATTTCAAGCACTTTTTCTTTTTCATTGTCTTCTTTTTCTACCATGACTTCTGCAGTCTTAGCATTTTCAGAAAGATCAATAAATAAATTCAAATGCTCACTCAATACTTTGGCAGCTAAACTTACTGCCTCAT
Source organism: Clostridiales bacterium (assembly GCA_022778745.1). Lineage (GTDB taxonomy): Bacteria > Bacillota > Clostridia > Lachnospirales > Lachnospiraceae > Fimimorpha. The sequence continues at coordinate 11,217 of JALFSR010000018.1, read as the reverse complement.
CTGGAGCCAATGTGCCGTTTGTATATACATCCAATGTCAGCTTATCGTAATCTGTAATCTGACCAACACGTGTATTTTCTACTGTTAAGTTTACACGCTCAATTGGTGTATAAATAGAATCTACTGCGATAATGCCGATTGGCAAATCATCGTTTTTATTCTTATCTGCACTTACATAACCACGACCCTTTGTGATCGTTAATTCCATATAAAGCTTACAGTCAGGACCACCGCTTAATGTAGCGATAACTTGATCTGGATTCATAATTTCGATATCCGGATCAGCCTGAATATCAGCTGCAGTTACAACACCTTCGCCTTCATATTCAATGTAAGCGATCTTGGCTTCATTAGTATCACTGTTATTTTTAATTGCCAAGCTCTTGATGTTCATGATAATCTCTGTAACATCTTCCTTGACACCAGGAATTGGACTAAATTCGTGTAATACACCATCGATCTTAACTTGGCTTACTGCTGCTCCTGGCAATGAGGAAAGCATAATTCTTCTTAAAGAGTTACCAAGTGTTGTTCCATAACCTCTTTCCAATGGTTCTACAACGAATCTTCCATATTTATTATCCTCAGATATCTCTACGATTTCAATCTTCGGTTTTTCAAAATCGAACACGGTTAAGCCCCTCCTTTTCGGCTATGATGGTTGGGGTACAGAGTTTTCGCAACTATTCACTACCATCTATTATTTAGAATACAACTCGACGATAAGCATCTCATTTACTGGAACGTCAATTGCTTCTCTGGATGGTAATTCCTTAATAGCGCCGCTTAATGTTTCTTGATTTACTTCTAACCAATCTGGTACAAGTCTTGCAGAAGTAACTTCTAAAATATCCTTGTATCTTTGGGAATCTTTCTTATTTTCTTTGATTTCAATTGTATCACCAGCTTTGATTAAGTAAGATGGAATGTTTACACATTTACCATTTACTAATACCTGCTTATGATCTACGATCTGTCTAGCTTCCTGACGAGTTCTTGCGAGACCCATACGGAAGATAACGTTGTCTAATCTGCGTTCCAGAAGAATCATAAGGTTTTCACCAACCATACCATTCATCTTTTCTGCTTTTTTATAATAATTTCTGAAAGGCTTTTCTAACACACCATAGATGAACTTAGCCTTCTGCTTTTCTCTTAACTGAAGACCATATTCACTCATCTTCTTATTTGCTCTTTTGGACTGTCTGTTGGATTTCTTGTCAATACCCAAGTAAATTGGATCTAAATCAAGAGATCTGCATCTTTTAAGAACAGGAACTCTATTTACTGCCATCTTTCCTACACCTCCTATTATACTCTTCTACGCTTTGGTGGACGACAACCATTGTGTGGAACTGGTGTTACATCCTTGATACTTGTGACTTCAAGACCACATGCCTGAAGTGCACGAATTGCTGCTTCACGACCAGAACCTGGTCCCTTTACCATTACGTCTACTGATTTTAATCCGTGTACTAAAGCTGCTTTAGTGGCAGTTTCTGCAGCCATCTGAGCTGCATATGGAGTAGATTTTCTTGAACCTCTAAATCCAAGACCGCCTGCACTTGCCCAAGATAATGCATTACCCTGAGTATCAGTCAATGTTACGATTGTATTGTTAAAAGATGACTGAATGTGAGCCTGTCCACGTTCAACGTTTTTCTTTACACGCTTTTTTGTCACTTTTTTTGTTGACACTTTCTTAGCCATTAAACTAACCTACTTTCTCTTCTATTCTTAATTCGTTACAAGATACTCTGCAAATTATTTCTTCTTATTAGCAACAGTTTTCTTAGGACCCTTACGAGTTCTGGCATTCGTCTTAGTCTTCTGACCACGAACAGGTAAACCTTTTCTATGACGGATACCTCTATAGCAACCGATTTCTTGAAGTCTCTTGATATTCATTGCGATTTCTCTACGTAAATCACCTTCTACCAACTGAGTTTCATCGATTACGTCACGAATCTTGGCAACTTCTTCATCTGTTAAATCCTTTACACGAGTGTCAGGATTTACGCCGGCCTGCGCAAGAATTCTGTTGGAGCTTACTCTACCAATACCGTAGATGTAAGTTAATCCAATTTCTACACGTTTTTCTCTTGGTAAATCAACGCCTGAAATACGAGCCATGTGTGTGTTACACCTCCATTAATAGTATTCTTCTTAATTTAGTATTTATTTGCAGTACAACACCGCCTGGCGGTTCATCACTGCTTCTGTTATGATGTGGCAGAATGCCACAATTGATGATTATAACCGATTTTGCGATTAAAATCAATAGCTATTTCCAAAATTTTGGAAATAGTCCTAGTTGTGAGATTAACCCTGTCTCTGCTTATGCTTTGGGTTTTCACAGATTACACGGATACTTCCTTTTCTCTTAATAACCTTGCACTTTTCGCAAATTGGCTTTACTGATGATCTAACCTTCACAGTCATTCTCCTTTCAACTTCCCTAAAAAAGGGTGCGGATACGCCAAAAATGGCGTCTTTACAAAAGTCCGTCTATCATTATAACACTGGTATTTATCAAAAGTCAAGCAAATTTTAATAGTCTTTTTAAAAACCTTTTTTCGGCAAGAAAATTGCCACGATACAAGGATTTCCCTATGGATGTGGCAGTTTCTCTGTATGCTATAACGAATACTAGAGTGACAATTATTTATCTCTCCATATGATTCTTCCCTTTGTTAAATCATATGGTGACATTTCTACTGTTACTTTGTCTCCTGGCAGAATACGAATATAGTTCATACGAAGTTTTCCACTAATATGTGCCAGTACAACATATTTATTTTCTAATTCTACTTTAAACATTGCATTTGGTAACTTTTCCAATACAGTACCTGTTACTTCGATTACATCTGACTTTGCCATAACTACCTCCTATCCAAATCGTATTGTTTTATGAGTCGTTTTATTTCTTCCTCTCGAACTACTTCCTGATTGTTAAGTTTTTTTGTTACATTTTCATCCTGATAATGAATGAATTGTACATGTTTTTTATTTTTTTTCTTTGGTTTCTGCAATGGATGATATTTCCCATCTGACAAATATACATATTCCTTTTGCTGATCTACTATGACATAAATTGTTCCTTTGTCACGACCAGCTAACGATTTTACCAAATATCCTATATCGAGCATGTTCTACACCTAACTCTTTTTGATTACGCTTTCTGAATCGTTAAAATTTCTGGTTCTCCATCTGTAATTAAAATCGTATTTTCATAATGTGCAGATAATGAACCATCCGCAGTTACAACCGTCCAATCATCATCCATCCATGCAACGTCATAAGAACCAGCATTAATCATCGGCTCAATTGCCAATGTCATTCCTGGACGAAGTTTAATTCCACGACCTCTTGTCTTAAAATTTGGTATTTCTGGATCTTCATGCAAATGAGTTCCAATTCCATGACCAACTAAGTCACGCACAACTCCATATCCAAAACTCTCTGCATAACGCTGAATCGCAGCAGAAATATCATGTAAATGATTGCCCGCTTTTGCAAATTTAATTCCTTCAAAAAAACTTTCTCTTGTCACTTGAATTAATTTTTTTGCTTCAGGGCTTATCTCTCCAATCGCATGCGTTCTTGCCGCATCTGAATGATAACCTTTATAAATCAAACCTGCATCCAGACTAACAATATCGCCTTCCTGAATAAATCTTTTTTTACTTGGAATTCCATGTACGACTTCATCATTTACTGAAACGCAGATGGAAGCAGGATATCCATTGTAATGAAGAAAATTCGGCACACATCCAAAACTGCGAATAATTTCTTCTCCTAAATGATCAATCTCCCATGTACTCATGCCGGGCTTTAATGCCCGGCTGAGTTCGTCATGGGTAATTGCCAATAGCCTTCCTGCTTCTCGCATTAATTCAATCTCTTTTTCAGATTTAATTGATACTGACATAGACAATTTCCTCCAATGATCTGTCACTTTTGCTGATAGCTATTAGTTTTCTCCTAAAATTGCTACAATATCAGCAAAAACATCTTCCAGATTCTTTGTGCCATCTACATTTACTAAAGCACCTTGTGCCTCATAGTAATCAATCAATGGCTGTGTCTGTGCATGATATACGTCAAGACGCTTCTTTACTGTCTCTGGCTTATCATCATCACGAAGCACTAATGTACTTCCACATGTATCACAAACATCTGCTGTCTTTGGTGCAGCATACTGAATATGATATGTAGCTCCACATGTTACACATGCACGACGGCCAGACATACGATTGATGATGTTTTCATCTGGAACATCTACGTTAATCGCATAATCAATCTTTGCGCCCATTTCTTTTAAAGCTGCATCCAGACATTCTGCCTGAGGAATTGTTCTTGGGAATCCATCCAATACATATCCCTTTTCACAGTCTGGCTGCTGAACACGATCTGTTACAAGGTTTGTTGTAAGTTCATCTGGAACTAACAGACCCTGATCCATGTATTCTTTTGCTTTCTTTCCAAGTTCTGTTCCTTGTTTAATGTTCGCACGGAAAATATCTCCTGTAGAAATATGAGGAATTCCGTATTTTTCTGCGATTTTCTTTGCCTGTGTACCCTTTCCAGCACCAGGAGCTCCCAACATAATAAGCTTCATCCTAAAACCTCCTTAATTGAGTTTTTACAGTGATACGGTGATTTTTTTCCTGTATCCTGCATCTATTTTTAGCAAAAGTCCGCAAAAATAGCTTATTGCAACTTTTGTAAAAATTCATAACTATTCCATACCACTATCCAATATCCTATGTATGATCAAATATCCCCCAAAAACTGAATAGTTATAAAAACCCTTGAATAGTCGTATTGTCCGCAGGAAAATCCTCCGGACAATATCATTCCATTATTTAAAAAATACTATCGTACTCACGTGCAACAATCTTTGTTTCAATTTGTTTTAATGTTTCCTGAATAACACCAACGATAATAATCAATGATGTTCCGATAAAGGAAATACGTGTAATATTAAAAATACCACTCAAAACAATCGGAATCACTGCAACAATTGTCAAACCAATTGCACCAATTAATACAATATAATTTAATATCTTATTTAAATAATCGGATGTTGGTTTTCCAGGACGAATACCTGGGATAAAGCCACCCTGTTTTTTTATATTGTTTGCAATTTCCAATGGATTAAATGTAATCGAAGTATAGAAATATGCAAAAACAATAATTAAAGCAATATATATTAATGCACCAAATGTATACCATGGACGATCTGGTCTAAACCAAGAACCAGAGTTCAAAAGCATTAATACCTTTCCGCCAATTGTACTGTAATCAATATTAAAGAACTGAGAAATTATTACAGGAGTAGACATTAATGAAGATGCGAAAATAACTGGGATTACACCAGCTGTGTTTACTTTTAACGGAATATGACTGGACTGACCACCAATGAGTCTGCGTCCCTGCATTTTCTGTGAATACTGCACTGGAATTTTACGTGCTGCACTATTTAATAATATTGTAAATGCTACAATTGCAATTAAAATTGCAATGATAATAACAGCAATTACAACACCTGCTGCCACACTGCTTGGAGCAATAAACTTATCATAAATGGTCTTAATATCATCTGGAATTCTGGATAAAATATTTACTAAAAGAATTAATGAAATACCATTTCCAATTCCTTTATCTGTAATTCGTTCACCCAACCACATCAAAAATGCACTACCAGCAGTTAGTGTAAGCACTACTACTAGAACACTGTGCCAATTAAATTGTTCCAATAATCCCTGTCTTCCAAAACCAATCGACATTGCAATTGATTCAATCAGAGCTAATGCAACTGTTACATAACGTGTATATTCTACAATCTTTTTTCTTCCTTCTTCGCCATCTTTCTGCATCTCTTCCAGCTTTGGAATCGCAATTGTCATCAACTGCATGATGATGGAAGATGTAATATATGGAGTAATACTCAATGCTAGAATAGAGAAGCTCTCAAAGGAGCCGCCAGTAAAGGAATTTAATAAATTAAAGGCGTCTCCTTGATGCTGTTGAAAGAAATTTTTGAAGTAATCTGGATTTGCTCCTGGAACAGGCAGTTGGGAACCAATTCTCACTACAATTAGCATTAAAGCAGTAAAAAACATACGCTTGCGAAGATCTTTTACTTTTAATGCATTCTGAAGTGTTTTTAACATTAGATCACCTCTGCGTTTCCACCTGCTGCTTCAATCTTAGTCTTTGCACTTTCACTAAATGCATTTACTTTTACTGTAAGCTTTTTGGTAAGTTCTCCATTTCCAAGAATCTTTACACCATCGCGTGGATTCTTAACAATTCCAGCTTCGATTAATGTCTCAACCGTTACTTCTGTATCATTGTCAAATCTGTCTAATACAGCTACGTTGATTGCAACGATTTCCTTTGTGTTTCTATTTGTGAATCCTCTCTTTGGAATTCTTCTATATAATGGCATCTGACCACCTTCAAAGCCTGGTCTTGGAGCTCCGCTACGAGCCTTCTGACCCTTATGACCTTTACCTGCAGTCTTTCCATTTCCTGAACCGTGTCCACGGCCTCTTCTGAAGTTATCATTATGTGTGGAGCCTGCTGCTGCCTGCAAACTTGATAAATTCATTCCTTGCACCTCCTATCGTCTCTTAGATTTCTTCTACTTTGACTAAATGTTTTACGTGCCAAATCATACCTCTTACTGCATCGTTATCTGGCAGTTCAACTGTCTTGTGAAGCTTCTTTAATCCAAGAGCTTCTACTGTCTTTCTATGCTTAGGAATGGCACCGATTGGTGATTTCACTAAAGTAACCTTTAATTTATTAGCCATTTTTTGTCCCTCCTTAGCCTAAAATCTCTTCTACAGACTTGCCGCGAAGCTTAGCAACTTCTTCTGGAGTCTTTAAGCTAGACAAACCTTTGATTGTAGCTAATACTACGTTCTGCTTATTTGTGGAACCCAAACATTTTGTACGGATATTCTTTAATCCAGCTAATTCACATACGGAACGAGCAGGACCACCTGCGATAACACCAGTACCTTCTGGGGATCTCTTCAATAATACGGAAGCACTTCCAAACTTGCCAATGAAGTCATGTGGAATACTCTTATTTTCATCTAATGGTACAGCAACCAGCTTCTTTTCTGCATCCTGCTTACCTTTACGGATTGCTTCAGGAATTTCAGCAGCCTTACCCATACCAGCACCAACGTGTCCGTTCTTGTCACCAACAACTACTAAAGCAGAGAAGCGGAAGTTACGACCACCCTTAACAACCTTAGTAACACGCTTGATTGATACTACTTTTTCTTCTAATTCTAACTGACTAGCATCAATAATTGTACGTTTCATCTGTTCTCCTCCTTATTAGAATTTCAGACCAGCCTCACGGGCTGCATCTGCTAATGCCTGAATCTTACCCTGATAAATGAATCCACCTCTATCGTAAACAACAGTTGTGATTCCTGCTTCTAAAGCCTTCTTTGCAATAACTGTACCAAGGTAAGCAGCAGCAGCTACATCGTTGGTCTTTTCTAATTCAGCCTTAACGTCCTTCTGAAGAGTAGAAGCTGACACCAGTGTTTTACCAACTGTATCATCAATGATCTGTGCATACATATGATTATTGCTTCTAAACACAGCCAAACGTGGTCTTTCTGCAGTACCGTTAATGTGTCTGCGCAATCTTCTATGCTTTTCCTGGCGAACTTTCGTTCTTGATACCTTACTAACCATTCTTTCTCACTCTCCTTATTATTTCTTACCAGTCTTACCAACTTTACGTCTAATTGTTTCATCAGCATACTTGATACCCTTGCCCTTATATGGTTCTGGAGCTCTCTTTTCTCTGATTTCAGCCGCAAACTGTCCAACTTTTTCTTTGTCAATACCTTTAACAATGATCTTGTTCTGACCTTCCATAACAGTTTCAATACCTTCTGGATCGATCATTTCTACTGGATGAGAGTATCCTAAATTCAGAACTAACTTTTTACCCTGCTTAGCACCTCTATAACCAACACCATTGATTTCAAGAACTTTTTCGTAACCCTTTGTTACCCCGATGATCATGTTGTGGATCAAAGTTCTTGTTAAACCATGTAATGATTTCATTTTCTTTAAATCGTTTGGTCTAGTAACGATAATTTCGCTACCTTCCTTCTTGATTTCCATTTCCGCCGGTAATACTCTCTCAAGAGTTCCCTTAGGACCTTTTACAGTCACTTTATTATTTTCTGCAATCTCAACAGTTACATCTGCTGGAACCGCGATTGGCATTCTTCCTATACGTGACATGCCCGTACCTCCTAATTAAAATTAGTGTGAGTCGGCAGCTGCCGTACTCTGATTTACTCTATATCTAAATTGAGAAACAGTCTATGGCGGCTCGGACGATACGTCCTATGTCGCCTGCCACACTTGCTTCCACACAAATTGCGCTCTCTGGATTACCAAACAAACGCTAATACTTCTCCACCTACATTACGCTTTCTAGCTTCTTTATCAGTTAAAACGCCCTGGTTTGTAGAGATGATTGCAACACCTAAACCACCCAGTACTTTTGGAAGATCTTCTGTGCCTGCATATACACGAAGACCTGGTTTGGAAATTCTCTTCAGACCGGAAATAATTCTTTCATTCTTGTCTGCACCATACTTTAATGTCACACGAATTGTCTTAAAATTACCATCTTCTACGATATCATACTTTGCAATATAACCTTCCTTTAACAGGATGTCTGCAATTGCGATTTTCATCTTAGATGCTGGAATATCTACTGTATCATGTTTTGCAGTATTTGCATTACGGATTCTTGTAAGCATATCTGCAATTGGATCGCTCATTGTCATTTAAGTTGTCCTCCTTCTATAAGATTGTGGCTCACTGCTTACCAGCTAGCTTTCTTTACACCAGGAATCTGTCCCTTGTATGCTAATTCACGGAAACAAATTCTGCAGATTCCATACTTTCTCAAGTAAGCATGTGGACGCCCACAGATTCTGCAACGATTGTATTCCTGAGTGGAAAACTTTGCCTTACGTGACTGTTTTACTTTCATTGAAGTTTTAGCCATGAAACTTTCCTCCTAACTATTTTTGAAATGGCATGTTAAATAATCTCAGTAACTCACGAGCTTCCTCATCAGTCTTAGCGGTAGTAACAAAAATAATGTCCATACCTCTAGTCTTATCAACCTTATCATACTCGATTTCAGGGAAGATCAACTGTTCCTTAATACCTAATGCATAGTTACCTCTTCCATCGAAGGAGTTCGCGCTAACGCCTCTAAAGTCACGTACTCGTGGTAATGCCAAGTTAATCAGACGATCAACAAATTCATACATCTTTTCACCACGTAATGTAACTTTACATCCGATTGGCATACCCTCTCTGATCTTGAAGTTAGCAACAGATTTCTTTGCTTTTGTTGTAACAACTTTCTGTCCAGCAATTATTTCCAATTCCTTAACAGCAGCATCCAGAAGTTTTGCGTTTTCCTTAGCTTCACCAACACCCATGTTGATAACAACTTTATCCAACTTTGGAACTTCCATGATATTCTTATAACCAAATTTCTTGATCATAGCATCTACGATCTCATTCTTATAGGTTTCTTTTAATCTACTCACGTTTGAACCTCCTCTCTCAATTAATCGATTGCTTCGCCAGTCTTCTTATTAATACGAACCTTCTTGCCATCTTTCACTGCGAATCCAACTCTTACAGCTTCACCTTTTACACTGTACATTACGTTAGAGATGTCAATTGGAGCTTCTTTATTTACGATACCACCCTGCTGATTCTGTGCGCTTGGCTTTGTATGCTTTGTTACCATGTTTACGCCTTCAACAAGTACTTTGTGGTTCTTCCTATCAACAGACAATACTTTGCCTTCTTTGTCTTTATCCTTACCAGTGATAACTTTTACTGTATCACCCTTCTTGATCTTGTTAGCCACAGTTTACACCCTCCTTATAATACTTCTGGAGCGAGAGATACGATCTTCATGAACTGCTTTTCTCTTAACTCTCTTGCTACAGGTCCAAAAATACGAGTTCCTCTTGGATTTTTGTCTTCCTTGATGATAACTGCTGCATTTTCATCGAACTTAATATAAGAACCGTCTTTACGACGAGCACCTTTTACTGTACGAACAACAACGGCCTTTACAACATCGCCCTTCTTTACAACACCGCCTGGTGTTGCATCTTTAACAGAAGCGACAATGATATCACCGATGTTTGCATATCTTCTTGTAGATCCGCCCATAACACGGATACAAAGTAATTCCTTTGCACCAGTATTATCAGCAACTTTTAATCTGCTTTCCTGCTGAATCATGCCTAGACTCCTTTCATCAAACTCTGGACTGTTTACACAAGCCAGATTTATACGGATTGATCTGTATTTTATATATAATACAGCACTTTGCCAAAATAATTATTTTGCTCTTTCGATAATTTCAACTAATCTCCATCTCTTGTCTTTTGAGAGTGGTCTTGTTTCCATTACTCTTACCGTATCACCGATCTTGCAAGTATTTTCTTCGTCATGAGCCTTTAACTTATAAGTTCTCTTAACGATCTTACCAATAACCGGATGCTTTACATTATCCTGAACAGCAACTACAATAGTCTTATCCATCTTGTCGCTGATTACTTTACCTGTACGGGTTTTTCTAAGATTTCTTTCTTCCACAACCGTTACTCCTTTCGTGTTGTTTTCAACGAATCGAACGCTAAAGGTTCATAAATTATTGCGCTTTTTCAGTGATAACTGTCTGAATTCTAGCGATGTTCTTACGAACCTCTTTAATTCTGCTTGTATTATCTAACTGGTTTGTCGCATTCTGGAATCTTAAATTGAAAAGTTCCTTCTTAGCAGCTACTAATTCATCCTGTAATTCTGCAGCTGATTTGTTCTTTAAATCTTCTACATACTTATTAATTTTCACTGTTATCACCGCCTTCTAAATCTGCGCGAGAAACTACCTTACATTTTACTGGCAACTTATGTGTTGCAAGACGTAACGCTTCTCTTGCCACCTCTTCGGAAACTCCTGAGATCTCAAACATTACACGACCTGGCTTAACGACTGCTACCCAGTATTCAAGGGAACCTTTACCGGAACCCATACGTGTTTCAGCTGGTTTTGTTGTTACTGGTTTATCTGGGAAAATCTTGATCCAAACTTTACCACCACGCTTGATATAACGTGTC
>JALFSR010000010.1 GCA_022778745.1 Clostridiales bacterium | reverse complement strand
ATGATATACCCCCTGCTTCGTATTCACGAATAATTTTTCTCTTAAACTCCTCATCATATTTTTTCCTGGACATAGAAATGCTCCTTACATAGTAGATTTTTAATATTTCATGTGTCTACTATATAGGGAGCATATCAGTATCATGGGGTCAAACTATCTTTTGACCCCAACATCATTATTTATTAAAGCAGCATTAAGAATTCTCTTTGCAGTTTCCTTATGTCTTCACACAAATAAAAAATGGAATTGTTACCAAATAATAAACAATTCCATTTTTTATCGTTTTATTTTCGATTAATCGGATAGACCTTTTGTTAATCATTCTCTTGTTCAGGTTATTTTCTCATTTATTTTACACATAAGCAGTCAATGATCCATCTACCACATCAATTTTAATCACATCGCCTTGATTAATATTGCCATTTAAAATTAAACGTGCTGCTGCTGTTTCTACATGCTTTTGTAAATAACGTTTTAATGGTCTTGCACCATAGATTGGATCGTATCCATTATCAATTACATATTGTTCTGCCTGATTTGTCAATGCAATACTAATGTCTCTGTCTGCAAGACGTTTATTAACATCGGCAATCATCAGTTTAATAATTCCACTGATATTCTGTTTTGTCAGAGGCTTGAATAAAATTGTCTCATCAAGACGATTTAAAAATTCTGGACGGAAATGATTTCTTAAATCATTCATAACCATCTGTTCTGCCTCTTGTTTGATCTCTCCATTCTCATCAATTCCATCCAATAAGTAGGAAGAACCAATATTAGAAGTCATAATCAAAATTGTATTTTTAAAGTCTACCGTACGTCCCTGAGAATCAGTAATACGTCCATCGTCTAATACTTGTAAGAGTACATTAAATACATCTGGATGTGCTTTTTCTACTTCATCAAACAATACGACGGAATATGGTTTTCTGCGGACTGCTTCCGTCAACTGACCACCTTCATCATATCCAACATATCCTGGAGGAGCTCCAATCAGACGGGAGACGGAATATTTCTCCATATACTCACTCATATCAATACGGACCATATTGGACTCGTCATCAAACAGACATTCTGCAAGTGCTTTTGCAAGCTCTGTCTTACCAACACCAGTTGGTCCTAAGAATAAGAATGAACCAATTGGCTTTGTCGGATCTTTGATTCCCGCCTTAGAACGAATAATTGCTTCCGTTACTTTCGTAACGCCTTCTTCCTGTCCAATCACTCGCCTATGCAGTTCTTCATCTAAGTGCAAAGTCTTGTTACGCTCGGACTCTGTAAGTTTTGCAACTGGAATTCCTGTCCATCTGGAAATAATACGGCAGATTTCTTCTTCCGTAACTGCCTCATGCACTAAGGAAAGATCTTGATTTTTTACTTTTTCTTCTTCAATTGCAAGTTCTTTTTGCAGTTCTGGCAATTTACCATACTGTAATTCAGCTGCTTTATTCAAATCATAACGCTGCTGTGCCTGTGCAATTTCTTTATTTATTGTCTCAATTTCTTCTCTTAGACGACTTAAATTTTCAACGGAATGCTTTTCATTATCCCACTGTGCTTTCTTATTCGCAAATTCTTCTCGCATCTGAGCAAGTTCTGCCTGCAATGTCTCAAGTCGTTCTTGGCTTAATCGGTCTGTCTCTTTCTTTAATGCAGCTTCTTCAATTTCCAACTGCATTACACGACGACGAAGTTCATCCAACTCCGTTGGCATGGAATCCATCTCTGTCTTAATTAATGCACATGCTTCATCTACTAAGTCAATTGCTTTATCAGGAAGGAAACGGTCGGAAATATAACGGTTAGAAAGTGTTGCAGCCGATACTAATGCCGAGTCTGTAATCTTCACTCCATGGAATACTTCATAACGTTCCTTCAAACCTCTCAAAATAGAAATCGTATCTTCTACGCTTGGTTCATCCACCATAACTGGTTGGAAACGACGCTCCAATGCAGCATCTTTTTCAATATATTTTCGGTACTCATCTAATGTCGTTGCACCGATACAATGCAGTTCACCTCTTGCCAGCATTGGCTTTAACATATTTCCAGCGTCCATTGCACCGTCAGTCTTACCTGCACCGACAATCAAATGCAGCTCATCAATAAACAAAATGATTTGTCCTTCGCTTTTTCTGACTTCTTCCAAAACAGCTTTCAGACGTTCCTCAAATTCACCTCGATATTTCGCACCTGCGACTAATGCTCCCATATCAAGAGCAAAAATCTTTTTATCTTTCAATCCTTCTGGTACATCGCCGCGTACAATACGCTGCGCCAAACCTTCAATCGCTGCTGTCTTACCAACACCAGGTTCACCAATTAATACTGGGTTATTTTTCGTCTTTCGAGAAAGAATACGAATAATATTACGGATTTCTGCATCACGACCGATTACTGGATCTAGCTTCTGATCTCTTGCTTTCTCAACCAAATCCTGACCATATTTATTCAATGTATCATAAGTTGCTTCTGGATTATCGGTCACTACTTGCTGATTTCCTCTGACAGTGGAAAGTACTTGCAAAAATTGCTCTCTCGTAATGCCAAATTCTTTAAAAATTGCTTTGATTGCCTGATTTGGATCACGAATCATGGACAAAAGCAGATGCTCTACCGAAACATACTGATCACCCATCGCTTTTGCCTCGTCTTCCGCACTAATTAATACTTTATTTAATGCATTGCTAATATATAAATTTCCACCAGATACTTTTGTTTTACTCTCCAGTGCCTGCTGTACTCGATCAGTGAAGTATTCTAATTGAATTTCCATCTTAGTAATCAGTTTTGCAATTAGACTGTCTTCCTGTCTCAATAATGCATACAGCAAATGCTCCTGATCAATTTCCTGATTTCCATATTCATAGGCAAGTTTCTCACAATCTTGAACTGCCTGCATTGATTTTTGTGTAAACTTATTAATATTCATAATGTACCCCCTCGGATTTCCACTCTGCGTGGTTCTGAGTCAAGCATATTTTTCATGCTATTTGTTCTATAAGTTCTATAACAGTATGATAGCACATTTTTCTGATTTGTAAAGAGGTAAATTATTAATTTTTTATAAACTTTTCTATTATTTTTTCATTCCTCTATCTGCTTAACTACAAAAGGCTTACAGATTAAAATTCTCTGTAAGCCTTTTTATTCTTAATAAAATTTCAATTTATTTTCGCAATTGTCTGACTTCTATTTTTTCTTACACTTTATTATCCATCATATCATAAACAAAAATAAAAGTCTATACTTTTATTTATTTTTTTGTTATAACTATATACGTTCTCAAACTTACTGTATCGAATCGATTCGATTCTATTTTGGTTTATACTGTTTCCAAGCAACTAAAAATGAATGATAACAATCACTACAATTGGGAGGAATCATAATGGATCACGAACAATTATTAGAAGAACAACATCTGGAACAATGCAAAGCCATTATCCGAGAAAATATTCACCAGTATGAGCAGCAAGAACAAGTCTACAAAAAAGAAATCACGGAATTATTTCAAGCAGTACGTCACGGAGAAGGTGACTCATATGGACGCTTAATCGCAGAGCAAAATATTTTAGAACATACAAAAAATTCTCTCCGCAAAAATCGTGCGGCCTTGGAAAAAGCATACTTTGGGCGAATTGACTATACGGATAAGACATTTGGAGAGGAAGAAAGTTATTATATTGGAAAGAACGGAATTACAAAAGATCGTACGGATCTGATTATTATTGACTGGAG
>JALFSR010000083.1 GCA_022778745.1 Clostridiales bacterium | reverse complement strand
AGTATTACGATACCATGCAGGCATCTGTTTCCGTGCAGGACAGAAAGATTGCCTATCTCGGAGGTCATATCGTGCTGTTTTAAGGTGCTTAAAACAGATGGTTCAAATATCTTTTGCGTAATTACCATACCACAGCATCCGGACTACCATGTCAATGGGGCGCACTGGGTGCTCCGGAAAATCCCGAAGCCGTTGACATGGTAGTACGTATGCTGTAGCTTGCGTGCACGCAAAAGGATTGAAATTAAATGGGAAATGAATTATAGTATATATGTTGAAGCGAGGAATCAAGCGTTCATCAATGCTTTGACATCTTTATACTATCGCAAATAAGGTATATTCTCACCTGTATTTCCTACTGTAAATTTACACTGTCGGGTGGAAAATCCTGCCTTGCTATTTCTGACTAATTATGTTATCTTATGTTAATAATAAAAATATAAAAGAAAGAATGCGAGGGCAGATTTACCGAATTAATGAGTTTTGTAAAGGGCTTATATAGTTATTATGATTGTTTGAATATTGAATGGAAGATAGCAGCTGCGGTATTAGGCATTGTTTTTTCTTATATCATGTACAGACGGTATCAGTTGGACAAGGTAATGGTTAGCCAAGCAGTAGCATCAGTAAGTATAGTAGTATATTTGTTTTTTGTATTTGCATCAACGGTATTTTCTCGGGAGACTCAAGCTGCATTTGATTATAAACTAATTCCGTTTTGGTCGTATCAGAAGATTTTGCAAGGAAGCAAAACGCTGTTAAGAGAAAATATTTATAATATTGTTATGCTGATGCCTGTTGGCTGTTTGCTTCCGATAGCAGTGAGTCAGCAAAGAAGAAAACGGAATGATAAACAGATTATTGCGATAGGATGTCTGTGTTCTGTACTGATTGAGCTATTGCAGTTAGTAATGAAACGGGGGCTATTTGAGTTTGATGATATTTTTCACAATACACTAGGTATGTGGATTGGATATTGGATTTATTATAAAGTTCATTGGCGTATCCGTTACAGTCGATGCTGTAAGTCTGATTTTATAGAAAATAGAATATTAAGGAATAAATAGTCACAAAGATCATTGATTAAATTCCTTGGTTTTCCTCTCATCCTCTGGTAAAATATAAATACAAAACAATTTACAGGTATTTCATCATAATAAAATATGATGGATTGGAGGTTAGGTATGGAACATTTTAATCCTTTATTACAGAACAATGATAGTTCTAAGAAATTTTTTACAATCGGTGAGATTATGCTCCGATTGACGCCGCCGAATTATGAAAAGATTCGTATGGCAAGTAATTTTGAGGCAAGTTATGGTGGTAGTGAGGCAAACATTGCATTGGCATTGGCGAACTTGGGGGTTGATAGTACGTTTTTCAGTGTAGTGCCGAACAATAGTCTTGGTAAGAGTGCAGTGCGTATGCTGCGCAGTAATGATGTACACTGTACACCTATGATTTTAAGTACACCAGAAGAGACGCCATCTCACCGTTTGGGAACTTATTATTTGGAAACCGGATATGGAATTCGTGCCAGCAAGGTTATCTATGACCGTAAGCACAGTGCGATTACAGAGTATGATTTCAGTAATGTAGATCTGAATGCATTGCTGGAAGGATATGATTGGCTGCATTTAAGTGGTATTACCCCAGCATTGGGACCAAATTGCCGTCAATTAATTATGGATTGCTTGAGAGTGGCAAAAGAAAAGGGTCTGACAGTCAGTTTCGATGGTAACTTCCGCAGTACACTCTGGACTTGGGAAGAAGCGAGAGATTTCTGTACACAATGTCTGCCATATGTGGATGTGCTGTTAGGAATTGAGCCATATCATCTTTGGAAAGATGAAGAAGATCACAGTAAAGGTGATTATAAAGATGGTGTACCGCTTCAGCCTAGCTATGAACAGCAGGATGAGATTTTTAATCGCTTTATTGAGCGTTATCCAAATATCAAATGCATTGCTCGTCATGTGCGTTATGCTCACAGCGGCAGTGAGAACAGTTTAAAGGCATTTATGTGGTATGATGGACATACTTTTGAAAGTAAACTGTTTACATTTAATATATTAGACCGTGTAGGCGGCGGTGATGCATTTGCAAGTGGTTTCATTTATGCGATGATTCATAATTATCGTGCGATGGATATGATTAACTTTGCAGTAGCAAGCAGTGCAATTAAGCATACGATTCATGGTGATGCAAATATTACAGATGATGCACAGAGTATTCGTAATTTGATGAATATGAACTACGATATTAAGAGATAATAAAAAATATGCAGGCATATTTGTTTGTGTCTTCACATAAATAAAAGTTAAAAAAATATTTTTGTAAATATAGAACAGAGAATATATATTGTGAATGGATTTTAGTCAGACTAGAAAATAGAATGGTTGGGATCGTATCCGTATATAATCTCTGTTTTTTTATATGATGAGACGTTTTTGACCTTTGGGAAAATATCCTTGTAATTCGACAATAATTGTGGTAGGATAAACTGAAATACGAATGAGGAGAATTTTATGGTGACAAAGAAGTTTAAAAACGTTTTTTATAGTACGATTATTGATAATAGAAAATTAATTTGGAGTTCTGTTTTGATTACCATATTAGCATATGGATTTACGATTACAAATTTTTCTATTGGGATAGATGACTTTGCAGCGTTTCATTATTTGCATACAGACGGATGGGGAAACATGATTCAGCAAGGACGGCTTGCACATGTGTTGTTTGAACAAATATTTGGCATTATTCGGTTTGTGCCATTTTTAAATGACTGCATCGGAGCAATTTTGTTTTGGTTTTCTGCAATGCTGTTTTGTGCATTATTTCAATATGTCACGAAGGGAAAACTTTCTACGAATTGTTTGATTGTTTTTTCGGGAATTTATATATCATTTTCCATTATAAATGAAAAATATATTTATAATTTGGATGTCGTTGTTACGATGTTTTCTTATGTCACAGTTGCGTATGCGTTGCTTTGTACATATGAATTTGTACATAATAGAAAAAGACGATATTGTTTTGCAGCAATAGCGGCGATGATGATGGGAATTGCTTCCTACGAATCTTTTGTATTTGTATATCTATGTGGAATGTATGCGATTTTTCTTCTGGAAACTATTATTGGAGAAAAGAGAATGAACGGAAAAAAAGTCGTATTGACAAGCTTATATTATATGTTTGTTTTGGTTAGTGCGATAATCATTTATTATATAATCGTAGCAATTGTTCAGGTGGCAGCGGGACAAATGGGAGTGTTTGAGCGAGATACTATATGGTTTAATGGGAACGGAATAATTGAAAATTTGATCCAGGTAATTGTTAATTTAGCTTATGGAATAACGCGGTTTTCTTATTTGCCAATTTTAGAATTTGCTGTATTTTCATTGATTGGTTTTCTTTTCGCATGTTATTATACATGGAAGAAGCGTTCGCTCGTTATTATTTGGATTTTTCTTTTTTTGTTTTTAAGTAATTTTGGAATTCATATAATTTTGGGAGTGTTTACTTACCGTGCAGCACAAAGCTTGTGTCTGTTTGTTGGAGTATCTGCGATTATGGTTGTTACATTTCTGGAAGCGAATAAAGTGACAAAAAAACTTGTTTATTTATCCGCAGTATTTGTAATTGTACAGCAGTTATTTGATTTAAATCAGTGGTTTTATATAGATTATGCGAGATATAAAAAAGAAGTATTTGCGATTCATAGTATTGCAACAAGACTTGTAACAGAGTGTGATGTGTCAAAGCCAGTTGTATTTACAAATCGTCCATCGGATGGATATTTGCAGGTGATGAATTCAGATAATCAAGTGAATGGTCTTTCTCTTGTATATCGGGGAATTGCAGCATTTGGTGATGTACAGTCTCCAGATATGATTCGATTATTTGAAATGCACGGATATGATTTTTTGGAGCAGCCAACGTTGGAACAGGCACAGGATGCAATAGAAAAGAGCAAAGAAATGGAAGGCTGGCCAAAAAAGGAATCATTGAAAGAATTTGATGAATTTATTATTGTGAATTTTTCTGACCCTGTTGTTCATCCAGAATAAGAAAATGTTCGTGTGATGGAAGCGGGGATGTCGCATTAAGCTGAAATTATACAAGGTATAGTAATGTTAATTTAGACAGATAACTATATCTTGTATAAACCACTCTGATTGCGACAGCCCTGCTTTAGTACTTTTATAAGTCGGTTTCTTTTAAATAAAATTGAAGACGTACAGGTTCGTGATCACTGTAAGAATAATCCGTAATAATAGTATCATATGACAGGCATTCGATATTATCAGAAATAATAAATCCATCTAATGTGACGACATATGAAAGTTCCTTATCGTAAGGAATATCAGTCATACGTAAGGTATGAGGAAGAGCTGTCTTCTGCTCGTCTGTTAAGCGATCCATTGCAAAAGAAAATCCTTCTGGAAGCTTAGAGCGAGGAAATGGATATTCCCATGATTCACGATTACTTGTGTCAGTCTCGTCTGCTTTTAAATCATGGTTAAAATCGCCTCCGCAGAGCACATAATTTCCCTTTGCACGATCATTTGCCATATCGGAAAATAACATAGAAAGCTGACCAGCACGCACTGTATCATTTGTACCATAGGCAGATAAATGAATGGTATAAATGCAAAGCTCTTTTCCATTTGTAACTGGAATGCGAGAGATTGTATAGCAGCGATCCAAATCAAAAAACTTCGAAAAGCCGGATGCGACTGGAAGACTTCTTCGTATAGAAGAAGTAATGGGATGTCTGGAAAACAGCTCAAGTCCTGCCAAAGATTTGCCGTGTGGTTCCCACGGTGGGACAAGCAGATAGGCAGAATCATAATTTACTGCAAAAGCGTTGTCGTAGGAAGAAAAGGCAGTTTCCAAAAGTTGTTGTTCATTGACATGGTGACTTCGTGTCGCATTGACATCAATTTCTTGAACGAGTAAAAAGTCAGCATTTTGCGCTTCCATGACAGAAGCTGCTCCTTGGACACAAGAAATAACAGATTCTCTGCTTTCAGCGACGGATTGCTTTCCACCATTCATAAAAAATGTGAAGGAAGGAGTATAGGCACCAAATCCAATATTATACGTAAGTGCAGTATATGGAGTGGATGGTGACAAAGGAGGCAGGGGCTGTGCTGATTTTTTTACAGAAACTGTTTGGTGATCAGGAATACGCCGATAAGTACCAATGACATAAAGAAAATAGGCTGTAAGAAATGCAGCAAATGCAGATAAAAATACGAGTATACTGCGAATTAGAAATTTCATAAATAAAATCAGTCCTTTCAATTAGATTAATAATATGATACCAGGGTCAAAAGGTCATGCATTTCATGCTTGCATGAAAAAGCATGATTTTGGGACCCGCAAAACATGAGAAAGTAGCCCAATTAGGGTGAATTTCGAATGTTTCTAGGATTGTGAGAGCACATAGTGCGGAGCAATCCGTAGGTATCATGGGGCCAAACTATCTTTTGACCCCAACATCATAATATAATTATAATATAATTGAAACAAAAGAAACAGTATTTTTAGATAAATTAAGAAAATTTTTTGTTTATAAAAGAAAGGAATAAGAAAATTGAAAATTATTATTTCGCCAGCAAAGAAAATGAATTGTGTTCCAGATCTGTTGCCGTATGAAGGAAAGCCGGTTTTTATTAAGAAAGCAGAACGATTGATGTATGAATTGCAAAAATATTCGCTGCCGCAGCTACAGCAATTGTTTGTTTGTAATGAGTCAATTGCACAACTTAATTACGAACGATATCAGCACATGAATTTATATCAAACATTGTCACCAGCTATTCTTTCTTATGAAGGAATTCAATATCAGTATATGGCTCCAGTTGTATTTACCAATCAAGAGCTTGCTTATGTACAGAAACATTTGCGGATATTGTCAGCATTTTATGGTGTAGTAAAGCCAATGGATGGTGTTGTACCGTATCGGCTTGAGATGCAGGCAAAACTGCCAATTGGAACATATAAAAACTTATATGAGTATTGGGGCAAGAGTATTTATGAGGAAGTAATAAAAGAAGAATCTGTCATCATCAATCTTGCATCAAAAGAGTACAGTAAAGTGATTGAAAGATATCTTTCCCCCGAAATGACATATATTACTTGTATCTTTGGGAAATTAGTAAATGGAAAAGTAAAAACAACAGGTACATATGCTAAGATGGCGAGAGGGGAAATGGTTCGGTTTATGGCAGAAAATCAGATTAACGAAATGAATGACTTGAAAAAATTATGTTCATTTGACCGATTAGGATACCAGTTTGATCCATCCCGTTCATCAAAAACGCAGCTTGTATTTACTCAAAAGCACAATTAAGAATAAAAAATCAGAAAAATTATCAATAAAAAATATTATGTGAATAATATTATGAATAAAAAGTGAAATATAAGATAAAATAAAAATGATTAAAAATATAGAAAACACTACAAAAAAGAATGAAAATAAAAACTAAAAATATAAATATAAAAAGTATTCTTGAAATATAAAAAATATTATTTTTTTGCAATTCTTAAACTAGATATTTAAAGATTTTTTTAAATAAAGGTCGAAAAAATATAGTTATTGTCAAAATTAAGGAATTATTATGTTTGATTAAGTTAAATTATAAGAAAATTACTCTTATATTGAAAAATTGATATACTTTTGAAAATAGTTATATTTGAAGAATATTTCACCTTTTTCTTGAAATACAAGAATTTTATTAAATGACAGTTGTACTTTTTTAAAATTATATAAACAATATCAAAATGAATATTAATACAAAAAATAATCTATTACTATGAATATTTAGGACATTTAGAATTAGATAAAACATGAAATTTGAAATAATTATAAGGAATTTTTCATAGATTTAAGTAGGATAACATATAAATATTTCATTTAAGAACATTTAGAATATCAAAATTATTAATATAGTAGAAATTATGCAGATTTATACTATTGACAATATAAAAATAGTTGGTATAATAAATATGTAGTTTAAGGATTCGTCTCTTCAGCAGGAAATATTATTATATTTATAAAAAATAGTATGCTGATCAATAAAATAAGAATATAAGCATAGTTCTATTTGGAAGAATAGATACTATGTAGTCTATTTTTACAATATTATTGCCACAGAAATAGACTGTAAGAACACAGAGTGTAGATTTATTTGACTTCAATTGATGATAAACAGTAAATGGTATATGTTATACTATTTGCTTAAAAAAATTTATGAAAAGAATAGATATACTCTGTATTTTTTTGTTTCATAAGAGAGTACTTGAATGAAGAGATTTTGAATCTCTGGATTTATTGGAGAGATTCTGGAGAAAGCAATGAAAAAGATTTTCATGGTTGCTTTACTTTTTTTTGTAACAAATAGATCAAATAATACTTTTCATCATTCTCTGAAGCTAGGCACAGGGGATGATCAAAGGTAAAAATATGGAAGTCAATTGTCACAGATGAGTAAATTACTATATTTGTGAATGGCGAAGCTTGCCTTTTGACTATGTTTATGGGGAAATTTTATCGGTTTCGATGAATTTCCCTATTATAGTTTCTTTTATAAGAAGCAGGAAAGTTGAATGCAGCGGATTCGGAATGTCCGTTTTAGTGAAGAACGAGGAAGCTTTTTTAGTATGAAAAGTGGAAGAGAGGGTGTAAATAGTAAAAGTTATGAAAAAACAGTGGAACAAACATCTTGATTTCTTTTTAGGTGATATGGTCGCAGTTCAAATTGCATTTGTGTTGGCATATATGATAAAGAATGGATGTGCAAATGTATTTGAGGAAGAACATTATCGTCAGATTTGGTTTATTTTGTTATTCTTGCCTGGACTTGCGATGGTATTTACAGAGCCGTATTCTGAAATATTGCGCAGGGGAGGGATGCGAGAAATTGTTGCCGTATTGAAAGAGTCTCTTGTAATTATGGCATTACTGTTTGGATGTATGTTTGCATTGAAGATTACAGATTTGTATTCTAGGCTAGTATTATTGTATTTCTTTTTAACAAGTATTCTTGTGATTTATGCTGAGCGTTATATTATTAAATATAGTATTCATAGGAAACAAAAAAAGGGAAAAATTGTAAATTATCTCTATGTAGTCTGTATGAAAGATGATGCAGAACGGCTTACAAAACGATTATTGATTAATCAGTATTATACGTGGAAATTGTCCGGAATTATATTATTAGATGGTAAAGAAGAAGAAATAGGAAATACAATTCGTAATATCCCTATTGTAGCAACAAAAAAATCAATGATGGAATATTTCCGAACGCAAGTTGTCGATGATGTATTACTGCATATAAAAATAGAAGAAGTTGCAGAGATCGCAAAGACATTAGTGCAGATGGGAATAGAAGTCCATGTTAAAATCAATCAGATTTTTGATGAAGAATTGGACTGCATTGCAAATCGAGTAAATGGAATTCCTGTTTTGACTGCAACGATGAGAAAAATTCGTCCAACAGAGCTGTTTGCGAAGCGTTGTATGGATATTGCAGGAGGTCTGGTAGGAGTAATACTGACAGGCATTATCTGTATTTTTGTTGGACCAATCATTAAAATCCAATCACCAGGACCAATCTTTTTCTCGCAAAAACGAGTTGGAAAAAATGGAAGAATATTTACGATTTATAAATTCCGATCAATGTATTTGGATGCAGAAGAACGAAAAAAAGAACTGGAAGAAAACAATAAAATGAAGGGATTTATGTTTAAGATGGATAATGACCCAAGAATCTTCCCGTTCGGAAAGTTTATCCGCAAGACAAGCTTGGATGAATTTCCACAGTTTTTAAATATTTTAAAAGGTGATATGTCACTTGTTGGAA
Source organism: Clostridiales bacterium (assembly GCA_022778745.1). Lineage (GTDB taxonomy): Bacteria > Bacillota > Clostridia > Lachnospirales > Lachnospiraceae > Fimimorpha. Next base: position 33,381 of record JALFSR010000083.1, on the reverse strand, counting down.
CAAGACCGCCGACAGTTGATGAGTATGAAAAATATGAGCTGCATCATAAAGGAAGACTGGCAATGAAACCAGGACTGACAGGAATGTGGCAGGCAAGTGGCCGCAGCGATATTACAGATTTTGAGGAAGTCGTGCGGTTAGATACCGAGTATATACAAAACTGGAGTCTAATGTTAGATATTAAACTATTAATCAAGACAGTTTTGATAATGTTTACTGGAAAAGGTGCAGAATAAACTATTTGAAAAAATGGAGGAGAATTTTGAAAAGACTAGTTATTACAAAAATTTTAGCTTGCAGTTGTCTGGTCTGTATTATAGCAATGGTTTTATCTGGATGCAGTTTGAAAAAACCAATTTCATCGAAGAGTATGAACACAAATCAATGGGGCGTTGGATGGAATTTAGGAAATACATTGGATAGCGTGGACTTCAAACAAAAGGGAAGTGTAGAATACTATGAAACGTTATGGGGAAATCCAGTCACGACAAAACAAATGATTGATACAGTAAAAAGTGCTGGATTTGGAACAATACGAGTTCCAGTAACATGGTATGATCACGTAGATGAAAATGGAATAATTGATGCAGACTGGATGGATCGAGTAGGAGAAGTTGTTCAGTATGTTCTTGACAATGGTCTAAATTGTATTATTAATTTGCATCACGATACGGGAAAAGTAGCATGGATTAAAGCGGATGTTTCTAAAAAGGAGGAAATGAAGCAGATTGTTCAATCTCTTTGGAAGCAGATTGCAGACTATTTTCAATCTTATGATGAAAATCTAATTTTTGAAGGGATGAATGAGATTCTGAATATTCAAAATCAATGGGATGGTGCCTCGGATGAGGAATTAAATATGGTAAATGAGATGAATCAGGTTTTTGTAAATACTATTAGAGAGAGTGGAAAAAAGAATGCAGAACGTCTGCTAATTGTAAATACATATGCAGCATCTACGGATAAAAAAGTACTGGATGCATTTTCTATGCCAAAGGACATAATAGCAGATCATTTGATCGCAGAAGTTCATTTTTATGGTCATGATGAGGATTCCATTGATGCAATGTTAGAACGATTGGATAAAAAATTTGTTCAAAATGAAATCCCTGTTATTATTGGGGAATGTGGAATGGAAAATAAACCAGAAGAGGGGAAAACAAGAGAAAAACGGCTTGAATATGCACAATATTTAATAACAAAGGCAAAAGAAAAAGGAATTGCTTGTTTTTGGTGGGATAATGGAGGAAAATTTAAAAATTCTGAGGAAGTAAATAATTTTGCCCTCCTCAATAGACAACAATGTGAATGGTATGATAAGGAGTTAGTAGATACAATAATAAAAAGCAGTAAAACTTAATATAAGAAATTATATGTATCAAATAAAGTAAAGCGTATTCATATGATTGAAAGTTTTTTGAAAGTATATAAAAATAAAATAATAGGAGTGAATAATGATAGATATTAGTATTATTGTTCCAGTTTATAATGTGGAGAATTATCTAGAATTATGTTTAGATAGTCTGTTAAATCAAACACATAAAAATATTGAAATTCTTGTTGTAAATGATGGATCTCCAGATCAGTCTCAAAAAGTTATCGATCAGTATGCAGAAAAAGATTCTCGTATTGTCCCATTAATCAAAAAAAATGGAGGACTTTCTGATGCTAGAAACTTTGGAATGAAGCATGCAACAGGGGAGTATATTGGATTTGTAGATGGGGATGATTATGTAGAATTGGATATGTATGAAAAGATGTATAAGAAGGCAAAGAAAGACAATAGCGATATTGTAGAGTGTAATCTATTTCATAATTATCCAAATAAATTTGATATAGAGATTGGAAAAAAAATTTATGATCGCCACGAAATGATCCGAATCGGAAGATCTGTTGTATGGAACAAAATCTATAAAAGAGATTGGTTAATGAATTGTAACGTTTGGTTTAGCGTTGGTATGATTCATGAAGATGTGGAGTTTTATGTAAAGTTAGTGCCATTTATTCGAAAAATTTCTTATATCAAAGAGCCAGGAGTCCATTATGTATTTCGTAAAGAATCTTTGATGAATCATTCTACTCGTAAAATACTTGATCTATTTCTTGTATTTGAACATCTTGTTCAATATTATAAAGAAAAAAATATATATCAAGAATATCAAGATGATATTGAATATTTGACAGTGCGAATTATTCTTTGTAATACGGTGAAACGAATTGCAAGAATTGAGGATAAGAAGGAGCGAAAATGGGTTTTCAATGAAAATTGGAATCGATTAAATCAGCTATTTCCAGAATGGAAGAAAAATCCTTATTTGAAGTCAGGAAAAAGCAAAAAAGAATGGTATATGAAGACAATGAATCGTAGTTTGTATTGGATGTATGCGAACAGTTTTGTAGCATTATACTGGTTACAGTGTAAAAGAATAAATAAAAAATAGATCGGTTTTGGACATTATAACAAGAGGAAGAGAGAATGTTAATTAGTGTAATTATTCCTGTTTATCAAGCAAAAAATTCATTAAAAGAATGCGTACAATCAATTACAGAAGAATATTCCGATGAAATAGAAATTATTCTAGTAGATGATGGAAGTACAGATGGTTCTGCAGAAATTTGTGATGCATTGGCAAAAAGGCGAAATCAAATTTGTGTTTATCACCAGGAAAATCAGGGAGTTTCTGCAGCAAGAAATAGGGGTATAAAGTTGGCAAAAGGAAAATACGTGATGTTCTTGGATGCTGATGATAGGTTTGTAATGGAGAGTTGGAAGACAATTATGAATTATGCAAGACAAAATATTGATTTTGTTGCATTTAGCTATTACTCGTGGTTTCCGAATGGAAAGCTAGTAGAGGAACCATTTCCAGATGCTCCTAGTATTCGAGATTATGATACATTTATGAAAATATTGCTTGGGACTCCGCTTCTTCATACATGTTGGGCAAAGTTATTCCGAAAAAGTTTAATTGAAGAAAAACAGATTTTTTTTCCAGTAGGAGTACCAATTGGTGAAGATTATGTATTTGTGATGGAATATTGCAAATACATAAAAACACAGGCTTTGATTAATTGTTATGCTATTCAATACTATCAAAATCCAATCGGAGCAATGGGGAGTTTTCAATTACAAAAGCAGGTAAAGTGTTTAGAATATATTTGGAATTATTGTAGACTTTATACGTTAGATGAAAAAAGAAAAAAATATTATGAAGTAATGTGTCAGTATCAGCTGTTTAAAATGTTTTCTATTATACGTATGTTAGTTCAAAATACGAAGGGATGGAAAAAATATTATGGTATAAAGGAGATAATACAAGCTCCAATAGTAAGAAAGATTATTCAATCTGTACCTGCAAAACAAATTCATGGTTATAGAAAAATAGAATATTTATGTATTCGATGCAAACTAGCTTTTTTTACATATTGCTATTTTAATTTAAAGGCGAAATTAATGCGTATTCATCAATAATGGAAGTTTGTTATCGTATTGATAATCGTTACAGTTACAAGTTTATAATTTAGTAAAAAAGGTCAAATCCGAGAAAACTCTGTAATTTTGAAATAATAGGTGAATATAAGGAGGGGAAACATGAAAAAAGGAATTGGTATTGTTATTTTAACAATATGTCTCATATTAGGAAATAGTATTTATATAACACAAGCAGCAAGTGTACCACAAAATGCAGTAGCTCTTGTAGAAGATATGAAATTAGGTTGGAATTTGGGAAATACTTTGGATAGCATTAATGCAAAAAGGCTGCATAATGTAGTTGGTTATGAAACCCTTTGGGGAAACCCAGTTACTACAAAAAAGATGATTCAGATGGTTGCAGATGCAGGATTTGGTGCTGTACGTATACCTGTTACTTATTATGATAACTCGGATGCGGATGCAAATATTGACAAGGCTTGGTTAGAGCGAGTGGAAGAGATTGTCAATTATGTTCTGGATTCAGGAATGTATTGTATTATTAATGTACACCATGATGTTGGAAAAGGTGCATGGATTACTGCCGATGAATCCAAATATGCAGATAGTAGTTATCGATTGCGAAAACTTTGGCAGCAAATAGCAAAGCACTTTCAATCTTATGATAATCGTCTTCTATTTGAGGGTTTTAATGAAATATTGGATAGTAAATATACATGGGATAACGCTGATCAATCTGCTTATGAAACTACAAACAAACTCAATCAGGTTTTTGTTGATACTGTTAGGGATAGTGGGGGGAATAATGCTAAAAGATATTTAATTACTAATTTGTATGCATGTGTACCATCTGATGTAGGAATTACTAAATTTGAACTTCCAAAGGATACAATAGAAAATCATATTATTGTTGGTTTCCATACGTATGTGGATGAAAACCAGATTAATCAGATTTTGGATGGAATAAAAACTAATTTTACGGATAGGGGAATTGCGGTTCTTCTTAGTGAGTTTGGAATGGAAAACAATACACCAAAGGATAATACAAAGGAAAGAATTAATTATGCAATAAAAATTGTGTCAAAGGCTAAAAAACTGGGAATTCCATGTTTTTGGTGGGATAATGGTGGAAAATTTGAATCTGCTCAAAAAGTAAATAATTATGCCTTGTTAGATCGTTACAATATGAAGTGGTATTTCTCAGAGATTGTGAAAGCAATGGTGGATGTTGTGAGAGAGGATAATTCAAATATATCTCAAGACCAATCAACGGAAACAACTACATCTGCTCCAAGTCAGTCAAATGATATAAGAGAGGCGGAATCTCTTAATATTGTAGGATTAAATAAAGGCATAAAAACAGATATTATGCTAGGAGTGAATAGTGAATATGAGATGAAAGTTTCGATAGCAGATGTAAATAGTTATGGAACAATGATGGCTGCAAAAAATAGTACAACAAACTGTTATCAGATAAGATATGAGAAAGGTATGTTGTATGTAAAGTATGGATACATTAATTCCAGTACAATTAAAATGGAAAATAATAAAGTTTATACAATAAGACAACATGAAAGAAATATATATATAGATAGTAAACTAGTTAAAACTAGTTCTAATCAAAACTTTAAGGAGGGAGAATTAGAACTAGGTCAGTCGAGTATGAGATTTTATGGAATGACGATTAGAGAAAAAGGCAATGTGATTCATCAGTTAGTGCCAGCAATTGATGAAAAGGGAATGGCATGTGTTTTAGATAAAATATCAGGAAAGCTATATTATTCTTCTGGCATGATTGGATACACGGAACTATCATCAGAGACAAATCCGACAGAGAGTTCAAAAGAACAGGGGAGTTCTGTACATTCAACAGAAGTAAGTTCTTCTGATTCAAGTCAGGTAGAAGGTGTGCGGGAAGTAAATTTCCTGAAAATTACAGGACTGAATAAGAATATAAAGACGGATATTAAGATGGGAATGGACAGTGAATATGAACTGAAAGTCTCAACACCTGATGTAAATAGTTATGGAACAATGATGACTGTAAAAAATAGTACAACAAACTGTTACCAGATAAGACATGAAAAAGACATGTTGTATGTAAAGTATGGATATATTAATTCCAGTACAATTAAAATGGAAAATAATAAGATTTATACAATAAGACAATACGGAAGAAATATCTATATAGATGGTAAATTAGTTAAAATTAGTTCTAATCAAAACTTTAAGGAAGGATTATTAGAAATAGGTCAGTCAAAAATGAATTTTTACGGCATGGTAATAAAGGAGGAAGGTACAGTGGTTCATCAATTAGTACCAGCAGTTGATGGAAAAGGGACAGCATGTATTTTGGATAAAATCACAAGAAAAATATATTATTCTTCAGGAGTAATCGAATATAACTGAAATAAGCATAATAGATAAATAAAAGAAAGGAATCATATTTTCAAGGAAATGAAAGAGTATATATTTTTACGGAGGATGGAAGAATGTTAAAAGAGGCAAAAAATAATCAGATCTTATATACAAGTATTTTTATTATTATTACTGTAAAGGGATTATTACCATCCTCTCATCTTTTCTGGAAGATTTCAGAGTATATGGATTCTTTTTTTTCTGTTATAGCAATTGCACTTATCCTTTCTAAAGTGTTTTACCAAAAGTTTCGTTGTAAAGAACTACTCGTATGGATAATTATTGGATTATGCTGTGCGATAACAAGTTTGTTGATGAAAGACTATTATCTTTTTATTACATTTTTATTGCTATTCTCGATAAAAGATGTTGATATAGAAAAGACATTAAAAATACATATGATAGTTGTTGCAGTTTTTCTTACAATACATGTCATTTGTTTTTGTTTTATGTGGTTTTATAATAAAAGTGCAATTCCGTACACTTATCGAGATGGGGTTCTAAGATATGGATTTTATATGGTACATCCTAATAAATTTTCTATGTATTTAGCATGGACTTCCTTAGAATGGTTATATCTATACATAAAAAAAGCTCAAAGTTATCAACTCATAATTTTAATAATAATTAATTTATTTTGTTACCAATTCACTGATTCAAGATCGGCTCTTATTATAATTTTCATTGCAGTTACAGTGTTATGGTTTGTAAAACGATATGAAGCGAAATGGTTAAGGAAAATAATTCCATTTTTTGCAAAGTTTGGGTTTGGAATTGGAACATTCGTCTATGCTGTGATGTCTTTTTCATATACGCATGTAGGGGGATTGATTCTTTCTTTTTATCGAATCTTTGATAAGTTGATATCAACGAGATTAACATTATCAACTTATGTAGCGAATGTATATGGTCTATCTATGATTGGAAGACAGGTTACGTCATATGGAGAAAAAATATATTGGAATGACAGATGGTTTGATGTGATTTATTTAGATAGTGTATATACGGCACTTTTATTTGGATATGGAGTGATATATTCGGTGCTTTTTATAGTGTTGTTTTATTATACAGCAAAGAGAGTATCGTTTAAAAATCAAATTTTTATGGTGCTATACCTTATTTATGGTTTTATGGAAAATTATGGATTGAATGCTGCCTCCTGTTTTGTTCCTTTGTTAATTGGAATGGTTATTTATAAAAATAATAAAGGAAAAATTGATAAAGTAAATATAGGAGAATAATAATGTCGAAAATTAGTATTATTATTCCTGTTTATAATGTGGAAAATTATTTAAGAAGATGTTTGGATAGCGTATTAAACCAAACGTTTCATGATTTTAATATATATATTGTTGATGATGGCTCCACAGATGGAACAGGAAAAATTTGTGATGAATATGAACGAAAAGATGAAAGAATCACTGTAATTCATAAGAAAAATGAGGGTGTCTCAGTAGCTCGTAATACTGCAATTGAGATTGCAACAGGAGAGTATTTCTTATTTTTTGACGGTGATGATCATGTAGAACCAAGCTGTTTAGAAGAATTATATGAGACAGCCATTCGTCAAAATGCAGATGGAGTACTATATGGATATTATTTAGAAGAAAATGGAAGTATAATAGAGACTCATTTACCAAGAATGAAAAAGGATTTGTATCAAGGAAAAGAAATTATGACAAAACTGCTTCCACGGTTTATTGGTGTATCATCAAAAGATATCGTCAATTGGATTAGTGGAGAGAAAGATGCTTTAAAAAAAGAAAATACGGCATTATGGCGTTCCATGGTAAAGGGAGATTTAATACGGGAGAATAATATCCGATTTAAACCCCAGCTAAAAGTTGGAGAAGATACATGCTTTACGACAGAATATTTGAGTTGTGCAAAACGTTGTGCCGTTATACATAAATGCTATTATTACTTGGTAGTAAGAGATACATCTACGATTGCTACGTATGAGAAAGATCCATTTGCAGTTTTGAAAGGAAAAACAGATCTATTGACGGCAAGAAGAGAATTAACAGAACGAATTAAAACGAGAAGTGGATTCGATATAGAAAAATATTGGTGTGGGACAGTAGCTATGTCTTGTGTTCAATTAGCCTTTTTAATGACCAAAATATCCAAGAAAAAGGGATGGATGAGTTGTTATCAGGCATGGAAGACATATATTAAGCAGCCAGAGGTTCAAAACATAATGAAATGTCTTCATATTCCACTAAAAAGAACTGTTAAAGTAATTCCATTTTTTCTTTTGAAATGGCGAATGTACTTTATATTATATTGTTGTGTAATAGGACTGCAATTATGTCATTATGAATTTAATCGGTGAGAAAGAGGGTGAAAAAAGGTATGAGGATTGCATTTTTAAATTTATGTCATTGTGATCCAAATATAGTTGAACGAGTGGCGAGGAAACTAACCGCATGCCCGAATTTTGATATGTATATTCATGTAGATGCAAAGCAAGATGAAAGACCATTTATAAAACGCTTAAGTAATTGTCCTCGTGTATATTTTTTGGAAAATCGCCAAAAAGTATATTGGGGAGGATTTCATGCAATATTAGCTACACTAGAATTAATGAAAACAGCAGTGGAAGCTAATAGAGGTTATGATTACTATGTGCTTCTACAAAATCTAGATTATCCATTAAAATCAAATGAAGAGATTGCTCAGTTTTTTATAATGCATAAAGGAAAACAATTTATACGTGGTTGTAATATTGGAAAGTCGAAGGATTGGCATTATCAGGAAAAATACAAATTATATCATTCCTTTGATAATGATTTTTATATTAATAAAGAGAGACATTCTAAATTGGAATGGCTGATCCATTATCAAATTAAAATAATAAAAAGCATTCGCACCATTGGCTTTTCAGGAACAATCAAAGAGGATGGAAAGACATATGATATTTATTATGGAGCTGCACAATGGGCATTGACGGATGAATGTGTTCGTTACATACTAGAGTTTAGTAAAGGACATCCTAAGTTTCATAAAATAATGAAACATATCAAATTCCCAGACGAGGAGTATTTTCATACGATTGTGCATAATTCTCATTTCAAAAATACTTGTATTATGCACGATGAACCAGAGAGAAGATGGCTTGTTAATTGGAGAAATCTTCATTATTTTGAATATCCAAAAGAAATTACTGTTTTTACGGAAAAAGATTTTGATAAGCTAATTCACCGAAAAGAACTATTTTGCAGAAAAGTGAAAACAGGTATTTCTGACAGATTAATGGATGAGATTGATCAGGCCCATAGAGGGAATATGCAATTATAAGATAAGTTTTTTGTATAAATGCTAATTTGAAACTGATGAAAATAAGATTTATCAATATGAATTGTTTATAAAAGAGTTAAAGAACAAATTTGTTTATAGTATTTTAAATCTTAGTTTAGGAAAGGGTAGTAATAGAAATATTATTAATCTCTATAAATGGAAGGTATACCCTAAAATTAAGAAAAGTTCAAAAGCTGTCTGTTACTTGAAATATATTAAAAAAGTGAATGTAATAGTAAAAATTAGGAGGAAATTTATGCTACCATTAATATCCGTAATAATGCCCATATATAATGTTGAACAGTATGTAGAAAAAGCATTAAAAAGTTGTCTTGATCAATCATATACAAACCTTGAAATTTTACTTATTGATGATGGATCAACAGATAGGAGTAAGTCAATTTGCCAATTTTATTTACAGCAAGATAGTAGAGTTAAGTTGGTCTCTCAGAAAAATAAAGGTGCAGGAGCTGCAAGAAATCAGGGGTTAAAACATGCAAAAGGTAAATATATTATGTTTATGGATTCAGATGATACTATACACCCAGAAACAATAATGTGTTTATATAATCTTATTATACAGTATGATACAGAACTTAGTATGATTGACTTTATGGAGGTAAAGAAACCTTTTAATGAATGGGGAAAAATAGAAATTACTGAATCAAAAGTTTATTCACAAAAAGAAATGATGGAAATTTTATGCTGTATGAGAGAAAATGTCCAAGAACGCCTGCAACTTACTGTGCCTTGGGGAAAGTTATATAAACGAGATTTGCTAGATGGCTTATTCTATCCAGAAGGAATAATTTGTGAAGATGAGTTTATGATTAATCAAATCGTATGTAGATGCCAGAAGATGGGATATGCAAATGTAAAAATGTATGCATACTTGAAAAGAGAAGATAGTGTAATGGGAGTTAAATATGACAGTAGACGATTGGCTTCTATAAAGGCATTCGAAGATAGAATTCAATGTGCACATCAATTACAATTATGGGATTGTGAAGCTTATATATCAAGAATTTTTATGGAGATTCATATTAGAAATTATTGTAAGGCATATGCAAAAAATTGTGAAGATGTTGTTGTATATCAGTGGTTAAGGAAAAGTTTTCGAAAAAATTTAAAAAAATACTGGAAATATTTAACTTTAACGTTCCGATTACGTAGCGTAGTCTTTTTTTTATCACCAACAGGGTATATTCTTTTAAAAAAAGTTTTTTTACATAAAGTCTATTAGAAAAAAGCAAAAATTTAAAAAATTATCAGTGTAATATTTTGTAAATACATATATGATTGTTTATGGGGGAGCTTTCCGGGTGTCGTAATTACCTAAAATATAGTTAATAGGCGATTGCGAAACTTATTGATAGAGATTTATAATACCTTGCATAGAGGAAGATTCTGTTTAATGATATTATAATCTTATTTTTATGCAAAATATACATGAAAAATTGAAATCAAGTGAGGAGAGAGGCAAAAACAAGGTCTGAAAGAGCTAAGAAATAGGTAGCTTTCCGAGTTTCGCAAACACCTAAGTATAGTTAAAAATGAAAGGAGAAATCAAAATGGATAAAATCAAGAGATTTTTTGAATGTCTTGTTCCTATAACTGCTTGTAATTTAAAGTGTGAATATTGTTACGTAATTCAAGAAAATAGAAGGACACTAAAAAAAGCAATATTTTCTTATACTCCTAGTGAGATTAGATATGCACTGAGGAAAGAAAGAGTTGGGGGAATTTGTTATTTTAGTATATGTGGTGCGGGAGAGACTTTGTTACAAAAAGAGGTTGTAGCGATTGTTAAGGAATTACTGAGTGAAGGGCATTATGTTAATATAACAACGAATGGAACACTTACGCAAAGATTTCAGGAGCTTGTTGATATTCTTTCCCCAGATGAAATGGCTAGATTTCATGTTTCATTTTCTTTTCATTATTTAGAATTAAAAAAGAGAAATTTGTTAAATACATTTTTTGAAAATGTTCGCCAAATACGAAATTCAGGAGGATCGATTCTCGTACAGTTTAATTTGTATGATGGTTATATAGATTCCTTGGATGAGATTAAAAATATTTGTTTAAAAGAAATTGGTGCATATCCACAGGTAGCATTGACTCGTAGAGAAGATACAGGGAATGTTACTGATGGAACAGTAAGAATTCATACAAGTTTGACGGATGAAGATTATATGAGATTAGGAAGCTCCTTTAATTCTCCACTTTTTGATTTTACAAATAAAAATTTCAAAGTTAAGAGAAGTGAATTTTGTTATGCAGGGGAGTGGAGTTCTTGCCTTGATTTATCAACGGGTATGCTTACACCTTGTTATGCATGTGGAAAAGCAATTAATATCTTTCATAATCCAAATCAGAAGATTAAATGGAATGCAGTGGGACATGATTGTAAACTAGATTATTGCGTGAATTCTAGCCATTTTTTGAGTCTTGGAACAATACCTGCTCTTGATACGCCAACATATGCTGAATTAAGAAATAGAAAAGACGCAAATTGGTATAATGAACAAATGTTAAGTTTCTTAAGTAGTAAACTGTGTGAAAGTAATCAAGAATATTCTAAAATAAAGATAGAATATTTAACTCTAAAGAGTAGATTAAGAAAATTTTATAGAAAAATGAAAAGGTGAGGACAGGCAAATGGGATCTAGGGTTCAAAATACAAGTAAAAACTTTATTGCAAGCGCACTTGCGCAAATAATTTCGATATTATTGAGTCTAGTATCTAGAACAGTTTTTATAATAACTCTTGGTGAAGGATACTTGGGGATTAATGGGTTATTTTCTAATATTTTATCAGTCTTATCATTGGCTGAATTAGGAATTGGTACTGCTATGATTTATAGCATGTATAAGCCTTTAGCTGAAAATGATAATCAAAAAGTATCTGCACTTGTGAATTATTATAGGAAACTGTATACAAATATTGCAATTATTATTGGAATATTGGGTTTATCATTAACTCCTTTTTTGGAATTTTTCATTAATCTTGATACGCCAATTGATAATTTAAAATTGTATTATTTGTTATTTTTGGGCCAAACTGTATCTTCATATTTAATTGTGTATAGAACATCTGTTTTAACAGCTGATCAAAAGGGGTTTTTGACAGCTAAAAATGCGATTATTGGAAATCTAAGCACAATGTTATTGCAGACTATAATATTATTAATTACAAAGAACTATGCTCTATATCTTATAATTCAGGTTGTATGTGGATTAATAGTTAATTATCTTAACTCTCGAATTGCTGTAAAAAGATATCCATTTATTTTAAATAAGAGTGAACTCAATAAAGATGATAAAAAACAAATATGGGTAAATATTAAATCAATGTTTGCTTATAAACTTGGAGATGCAATTTTAAATAATACTGATAATTTATTGATTTCTAAAATGGTTAGTACTACATTATTAGGTGTATATTCTAATTATGTTTTATTGATTACTAGAGTAGCTAATATAATCAATTTAGTATTTACGTCAATGCAGGCTAGCTTAGGAAATCTAAATGCGAAGGCTACTGAGGAAACTTTCTATCGCATGTTTAAAAATATTTCTTTTATTGAATATTGGATATATAGTGTGTCATCAATAGCATTTTGTTTATTATTTAATGACTTTATTGAGCTATGGATTGGAGAGAATTATGTACTATCTCCAATAATTGTTTATACTTGTGTGATTAATTTTTATCTTAAAGGTGTTCTTTATCCAATTTGGTGTTATCGAAATACAACAGGACTTTTTAAAGATACAAAATACATGATGACTATTGCATCAGCAATTAACTTGTTATTATCAATTATATTAGGAATTAAATTTGGTTTATTTGGTATTTTAATTGCAACAGCTATTGCGAGACTATTAACGAATATCTGGTATGAACCATATTTATTATTCAAAAAATATTTTAAGCAAAAAGTATTTAAGTATTATCTGACAGAGATAATTAGGGCACTGGCGATAATAATTTTTGTCATTTTATCTGAAGTTATTTTCTATTATTATTATTTACCAAATAAAATTTTAAATTTTATTATAAAGTTTTTGTATTGTGCTATTGTACCAAATATATTGCTTTGGTTCATATTACGAAAGACAAAAGAGTTTGATTATGTTTATGCAAAAGTGAAGATTGCTATGGTAGGCATGAAAACAAAAATAATAAAAAAGTAAAAATTTTTCGGTTTAAAATGCTTTTCCACATAATTAACAGCAATTAAGATAATTGAAACCATTATATAATATGGTGGAGGACGCACACCATTTGTTTATTACTATTTGTGCCGTATAGCGTCAACGACAGAATGGGGACTTATATGTTAGATACCAAATTAATAAGTATTATAATACCAGTTTATAAAGTTGAAAAATATATTAACAAGTGTATAGAAAGTGTATTGTGCCAGACTTATCAGAATATAGAAATTATATTAGTTGATGATGGTTCTCCAGACCAATGTCCTAAAATATGTGATGAATACGCAAAAAGAGATTCGCGTATCAGAGTAATACATCAAAAAAACATGGGATTATCAGCTGCTCGTAATTCAGGTATTGATATTGCAAAAGGAAAATATGTAGGATTCGTTGATAGTGATGATTATATTGAACCAGACATGTATGAAAAACTATATCGAGCAATAAGTTTAGCAAACGCTGAACTTGCTATTTGTAACTATCATTCTGTTGAAGAGGATGGAAGAGAGAAGGAGCGTAAGTCTCTCACTATGAAAGATGAGGTGCTATCTGCTTATGAAGCATTAGAAAAGCTACAAGGGAGTGAATGGTGGTTCTATGTTACTGCGTGGAATAAATTATACAAAAAAGAGCTTTTTGATAAGATACGTTTTCCAGTTGGAAAAGTAAATGAAGATCAATTTATTGTCCATGAATTGTTTTACGAGTGCAATGTAATTGCTACTGTTTCAAATGTTTTATACCATTATGTTCAACGTAAAGATAGTATCATGAATAGTAATGTGTCTGTTAAACGATTGGATGATATAGAGGCTATCTATGGAAGATATATTTTTTATAAAAAAAATCATCTTGATACACTATTACCAGGACTATCAGCAGTAATAAAAAACCAATATGAGATGATTAGATGGTCAGTTAGCAGAAATAGTAATGCTGAAAAAAAATGTGTTATTAGAGCTGATAAAATGTTTAGAGAAGTTTATTTTTCTTGTGGAGAAAAAAGAAGTTTCAATGATTATGTAATGTACATTTGTCCAGATGTCGGATATAAGCTAAGAAAAATAAAAAATAATTGGATATATAAAATTAAATTATTTAAAAATTTATTAAGATATAAAAAAGGTGTTCGAAAAAGTGAATTTATATTAATTGATACACCTACGCATGGTAACCTTGGCGATCATGCTATTGTTCTTACAATGCAGCAGATTATATATGATATTTTCAAAAAAAATAATTGGTTTGAATTAACAGCAGATGAAATTAATTTCAGAGAGAAATGGTTTGCCCATATTACTCCTAAAAATCAAACTATTTTGATTCCTGGAGGCGGATTTTTAGGAGCTTTATGGCCATTGGAAGAAGAACGCGTTCGTAGGATTATTGTTGCATTTAGAAATTATAAGATTATAATTTTTCCTCAAACAGTTACATTTGATTTGGAAACAGAAGAAGGGATAAGGTACTTTAGAGAATCTAAGGAATGTTATCTGGCTCATCCAGATTTGACAATATTTGTTCGTGAAGAGAAAAGCTATGAATTTATGAAGAAGTACTTACCTGAAATTAAGACAATGCTAGTACCAGATATGGTTACTGTTTTAAATATTCATACAGTAGATGTAAAACGAAAAGGAATTTTAATGTGTCTGAGATCCGATAAAGAAAAAATATTATTGGATGAACAATATAAAAAAATTTTAAAAAAAATGCAAGAAACTTTAGATGGAGAAAAAATTTTTAATACTGATACTGTTTTGAGACATAATAGTATAGGAAAAAAAGAACGTAGTAATGAAGTGGCAAAGAAATTACAAGAATTTGCAAATGCAAAACTTGTTGTAACTGATCGCTTGCATGGTATGGTGTTTGCAGCAATTACGGGAACTCCTTGTATTGCTATAGGTAATTGTAATGGTAAAATAAAAGGAATATATGATTGGATAAAAAAAAATAAATATATTTGCTACTTGGATAATCTAGAGCAGCTTGAATCATCACTGGATGCATTGCCATTAGATGTAGCTAATAAATATGATAAAAGTGTTGTTCAAGAATCTTTTGAACCATTGATAAAATTATTAATAAAAGCTAGCAATCAATCTAGGTAGAATACCAAAATAATCTGAGATAAGTGAAGTGGATATTCACAATCCGCTTTACTACTTGCTCATAGCTTCATAATGGTATAACCCGTTAGGTGGGATTTGTACCCTGCCTAAATAAGTAAGACTTTTAATACCAATTTATGTCTCCGCAACATAATCAAGGAGCTTACTTGATTCGCTTAAATAACTTTAAATATAAAAATTGAGGATTGAAATATAAGAATAAGGATTTTCTTGTTATATATCAGTCCTCAATCAAAGAGTTTAATAAATTGTAAAACTATAAAGTGGAAAAAGTGGGGTATAGGTATGAATTATCCATTAATATCAGTCATTATGCCAGTATATAATGTAGAAAATTTTGTAAAAAGAGCATTTGACAGTATGATACATCAAACCTATCAAAATATAGAAATCCTAGTTATTGATGATGGATCAATAGATGGAACAAGTAAAATTTGTGATGATTATGCTAAAAAAGATAGCCGAATACATATAGTAAAACAGAAAAATGCAGGTGCAGCAGCAGCAAGAAATCATGGAATGCGTTTGGCTAAGGGAGAGTATATTCTCTTTATGGATTCTGATGATACGATGCATCCTAAAACTATTGAAATTTTATACCAAATGGTAACAGAGAATAAGGTGAATCTAGGTATGGTTAATTTTTTGGAAGTAGAAGAACCTTATACAGAATGGAAAGAAATTGAAAAAAATAAGGTGAATCTATTTTCACAGGAAAAAATGCTGGACATTTTGTGTTCTGGAGGAGAAAATCTAAAACTAAGATTACTCTTAACAGTTCCTTGGTGTAAGTTATATCATTATCGGTTATTGGAAGGAATTTTATATCCAGAAGGAACCATTTGTGAAGACGAATTTATGATTAATGATATTGTTAAAGAATGTAAGAAAATGGCGTATATGGATATATCGTTATATGGCTATCTAGTTCGTCCCGGTAGTGTGATGCATAGAAATTTTGATCGTAAGCGTTTGGCTTCTATGAAAGCTTTTGAAGAACGTATTCAATGTGCAAGAGATTTAGGCTTCAAATCTTGTGAAAATAAAATGATAAAAATTTTTATGAAGGATCATATTGGAAATTATTGCAGGGCTTACCTGGAACAATGCGAAGATATGGAGGTGTATCGGTGGCTAAAAAAGAGCTTTCGAAAAAACTTAAAAAAATATTGGAAAATATTAGATAGCTCTATGAAAGTGAAGAGCCTTATTTTTTTCCTTTCTCCTCAATGTTATCTTTGGATTAAAAAATTTATTTTGCATGATATTTATGAAAGTTAATTCATATGCGAAAAATGTTTTAAAATAAGAAATGCAAAAAATGAGTAAAGAAAAATAAGATGGTGGGATTTATGAAAAAAATAGGAATTATAACATTTCACAATGCGCATAATTACGGAGCATGTTTACAAGCATATGCCCTTCAGCAATATTTAAAATCAAAAAATAATGAAGTTAAGATTATTAATTATGATTCCAAAATTAAAACATATTATAATCTTATAATTCCGGCGTTTCGTAAAAATATAATAAAATATATATTTCAGTTAATTTATAATTTGAAATATTATAAGACAAGAAAAAAACGATATGACAGTTTTCAAGAATTTATCTACCAATATTTAGAACTTTCTGATCAGCATTATAGAACGGAGAAGCAACTAAAACGATATGCTCCATCTTATGATTATTATATATGTGGGAGTGATCAGATTTGGAATATCGATCTTGTTGGAGAACTTTCAGATGCATTTACGCTCAATTTTGGTGCTGAACCAATCCGCAAAATCTCCTATGCAGCAAGTATAGGAAAAGATTGCATATCAGTGAAAGAAAAGCAATTGTACAAAACCAAATTAAGTCATTTGGATGAGATTTCTGTACGTGAACCAGAAGCACAAAAAATATTGACAGATTTATTGGGAAGAGAAGTTCAGTTGGTAGTAGATCCAGTATTTTTATTGGAAAAATCACAATGGCAGACATTTACACAAGGATGTCTATCTCAAACGGAAAAGAAAAAATATATTCTTGTATATTCAGTAGTAAAAGATAAACATTTAGTAGAAATTGTAAATTATATATCGGAAAAAACGGGATATGGAGTAATTGCATTTGAAGCTATACCTTTTCATCATGTAATAAAATATGTAAATGATGCATCACCAGTACAGTTTGTGCGTCTCATTCAAGATGCAGAAATTGTAATTGCAAATTCATTTCATGCACTTGCTTTTTCTCTCATCTTTGAAAAGAATTTTTGGATTGTACCGCATGAAAATACAAATTCTCGAATGGAAAATCTTCTTAAACTGACAAACAATCAAAACAGATTAATTCATGATGTTAGTGAAATGAATCAAAGAGATTTGTTTGAAAGAGTCCAAACTCAAATGGTTGGATCTAAACTGAAAAAAGAAATTGAAAAATCAAAACAATATCTAAGTAAAGCATTAGAAATGGAGTAAATTAAAATGAAAGACAATAAGCTGGTTTCGATTATTACCCCATGTTATAATGGGGAAAGTTTTGGTGAGCGGTTTTTTGAGAATATACTAAATCAGACATATCCAAACATAGAATTGATTTTTATAAATGATGGTTCTTTTGATCGTACAGAAGAAATTGCAAAATCTTATATTTCTAAGTTTGAAAAAAGAGGAAAGAAACTTCGCTATATTTATCAAGAAAATGCAGGACAAGCAGCTGCTATCAATAAGGGGCTTCCTATTTTTCAGGGGGAGTATCTGATGTGGACAGATTCAGATGATCTGTTGGATCTTAGAAATGTAGAAAAAAAAGTATGCTATATGGAGAAGCATCCAGATGTTGGAATCGTAATGTGTCAGGGCAAAAAGGTGTTGGAAACAGATTTGAATCGTAAAGTAGAGGAGTATTTTCGTGTTCCGCCAAAAGGAGAAGATCATTTTTTTGAAGATCTTTTAATTAGTAAAAATGTAATATTTACACCTGGGATTTATATGGTACGAAGATCAGTCGTATTAAGGGCTTTTCCAGAGAGACAGATATTGGAAAGTCGTATTGGACAAAATTTTCAAATGTTGCTTCCAATTGCATATATTGCGAAGTGCGGATATATAAATGAAGACCTATTTTCTTATGTAATTCGCCATGATAGTCATTCTAATGAAATAAATGGTATGGAGGCTTGCATGAAAAGAGATAGGGAGCATGAAAAGGTTGTATTAAAATTAATTGATATTATTCAACCTGAAAATAAAGAAAAATGTGTTGATATGGTTCATAGTAAATACATGAGAAGTCAAATGGATGCAGCATATCTCTACCGCAATAAGAAGGTGTTAATTGAAAAATATAAGCAGTTAAAGATGAATGGCTATGCAGGAAAAAGAGATACTTTAATTTATCTTGCAGGACGTTTTAAAATGGTAGATTTCTTCTATATGATATTTAAAATAATTAAGAAATGGAGATATCATCTTCAAGCAAGAATTCACTGATTTGCACAATAAGAGGAGCATGTATATGGTAAAAAAAGAAAAAGCGTGTACAGGCTGTACAGCCTGCATGAATATTTGCCCTAAAGCAGCAATACAAATGAAAGAAGATTGTGAAGGATTTTTATATCCAAATATTAATGAAACATTGTGTATTGGATGTAATTTATGTGATAAAGTTTGTCCAATTTTAAAAGAAAAAACTTCACAAAGAAAACAAGTAATCGCTTATGCAGCAAAAAATAAAGAGAATAATGTTAGAAAAATTTGTGCTTCAGGTGGTGTCTTTTCTGCAATTAGTGATTGGATATTAGATCAAAATGGATCTGTTTATGGTGCTGTATTTGATAAAAATTTTCAGGTCATTCATACAAAAGCAGAGAATAAGAAAATCAGAGATCGCATGAGAGGATCAAAATATCCTCAAAGTAGTTTGGATCATATTTTTCAAAAAGTAAAATCAGATTTAGATAGTGACAAAAAGGTTTTATTTTCAGGTACCCCTTGTCAGATAGATGGATTAAAGAGTTACCTCAGGAAAGAATATAAACAGCTTTATCTTTGTGATATTATTTGTCATGGTGTTATGAGTCCAAAAGTCTTTCAAGATTTTATTCAATTTTTAAGTAAAAAGTTCCATGCATCTATAAAATCTATTTGTTTCCGTGATAAAAAAGAAGATTGGATAAATCAAAGATGGAAATATGAAATGGAGAATGGAAAGGTAAGAGTTGATGATACCTACATGTTAAAGCTGAAAAAGTTATATTACGGTCATTTATGTATGCGTCCATCTTGTCATGAATGCCTTTATGCAAACCTCAATCGTGTTAGTGATCTTACGATTGGAGATTATTGGGGAATTGATGAAGCTGTACCTGGGTTTCGAGATCATTTAGGAATTAGTTGTATACTAGTCAATACAGAAAAAGGTGTTGAATTACTTGAAAATATTTCAGGAAAGCTAGAACTTATTAAGACACCAATAGAAAAGTGTATTCAGCCTCAACTCTTGCATCCATCTGAGAAGTCAGATAAGAGAGAGGAATTTTGGAAATCATATCAAAATGTTTCGTTTTATCAAATTCTTAGGCGATATGCTAAGTTAAATATAAAAGATAGTATAAAGTCAAGAATACCAATTAAAATTAGAAAAAAATTAAAAGGGGTTTAAAGGGGAGGAGTTAAACGATGGCAAGAATAAAGTTTATGAATATTGAGATTGATAATCTTACTATGGAAGAAGCTTTAAAAGAGATAGATAAGATGATTCAAAGGAAAAAACCTGCATATGTAGTTACTCCTAATGTTGATCATATTGTTCAACTTGAAACAAATAAAGAGTTACAAGCTGTATATAAGAATGCAGACTTAATTATTACAGACGGCAAGCCGCTTGTATGGATTTCTAAATTTTATGGCAATCCAATTAAAGAAAAAATTTCTGGTTCTGATTTATTCCCTTTGCTATGTGAAATGTCAACTCAAAAAGGATATAAGATGTTTTTCCTTGGAGCAGCAGAGGGAGTTGCTGCAAAAGCAGCAGAAAATTTAATAAAAAAATATCCAGGATTAAATGTGGTTGGTACGTATTCTCCACCATATGGATTTGAAAAAGATGATAATGAGATTAACAAAATTATTCAGATGATTCATAGAGCAAAACCAGAAATTTTAATTGTAGGATTGGGATGTCCAAAGCAAGAAAAGTTTATGTATCAGTATTATAATAAGCTGAATGTGCCAATATCATTAGGATTGGGGGCAAGTTTTGATTTTGAAGCGGGAAAAGTAAAACGTGCTCCTAAGTGGATGAGTCGTTATGGCTTTGAATGGTTGTTTCGAATTACACAAGATCCAAAGCGTATGTTTAAAAGATATATTATTGATGATACAAGGATATTTGGATTAGTTTTTAAATATAAGAAGGATAGTAAAAAAGTAAAGATTTGAAAAAAATGATAAAGAGACATGATTGAGAATATCATATATAAATGAATACAATCGGAGGAGTACAGTAATGATATCAACAAAGAAATCATATTATGCTTTTATTGACCTTTTAAAAGCGTTAGCGATATTTTTTGTGGTTTTTTATCATAGTTTTTGCGCAACAATTGATTTTAACTTTTTATCGCTGGCTGATTATTTGAAGTATTTATTCTATACAATTTTAGGAATGGGAGTACCATTCTTTTTTATTGTAAATGGATTTCTTCTTTTTCAAGTAAAGTTTGATTTCAAAAGGCATCTCTTAAAAACGATGAGAGTTATTATTATCACAGGAATTTGGGGGATTTTTTCATTAATTATACTGATGATAATAAAAAATGATAAAGTTTCTCCAATAGAGTTTTTGAGAGCATTGATATCGTTAAAACAAGGCTATATAAACCATTTATGGTTTATGGAGGCTCTGGTATTTATTTATATATTATATCCATTTTTGAGATGGATATATGAAGAAAATTTGTCTGTATTTAAACTAATATTCGGAGGTATTATATGTTACACCATAGTAATTCCAACATGTTGTGCTGTAAGTGAAGCAATATATGGTAATATGGAAAAAAATTTGTTTATAGAAGTTTTACAAAGTATTCCTAGATGCTATTTTTTCTTTGCTATTGCATATTTTATGGCTGGGGGTACTATATATAAATTTTGTAAAAACAAGAAAATAAAAAAAGAAAAATTGATACTTATAATTACTACAGTTATTATTATGATTTTGATTCAAACAATTTGTGGAGTATTAAGATCAAGGCATATGGAGAGAGTATTTGATAATGCATGGGCCGGATATGACTCGGTATTTATTTTTGTAACTGTATGTTTAATATTTATTGTTATTTGTCAGTGTTATAGAGGAAAACCATTGAAACTTATAAAAAGAATAGGCAGTAATAGCTTAGGAATTTATTTTATTCATCCTATTTTAATTGCAATTATAATGGGAATTCCAGAGATAAAACTGGCATGTCATAGTTTTATTGTAAACTTTATTTTTAGCATTTTTTTGGTTCTAATTAGCTTTTTCATAACCATATTTTTGAAAAAATTTCCAATAATCAATGAATTAGTACGATTGTAACGATATTTTAATAAGTAGCAGCTTATTTGAAAATATAACAATTTTTTATTTAGTATTTGTTTGATAAAAAAATGGTTACAGTAAAAACATGAGAAAAATATCAAAAATTTGCAAGATAATATACTCGAGAGATAAAGAAATAAATACAGGAAATGAAAAATTGAAACAGAAATATAGTACAGAATTTAGAAGAGGATGTTTGTCTGATATATAAGGACTTACTTCATAATTCAATGTATGCAGAATAATAAAGGGTGAAATTATATGAATATAGTATTATTATCAGGAGGCTCTGGAAAGCGTTTATGGCCTTTGTCCAATGATGTCCGTTCCAAACAGTTTATTAAAATTTTTAAAACAGAGGAAAATCAGTATGAATCAATGGTACAGCGAGTGTATCGTCAAATTCGTGCTGTAAATAAAGATGCTATTGTAACGATTGCTACTTCTAGGTCTCAAGTATCTTCGATTCACAATCAATTGGGAGATGAAGTAGGAATTTGTGTTGAACCTTGTAGAAGAGATACATTTCCAGCAATTGCATTAGTAACTGCGTACTTGCATGATGTAAAAGGAGTTTCTGAAGAAGAAGTTGTTGTTGTGTGTCCAGTAGATCCTTATGTTCAAAATGAGTATTTTGAAGCATTGATGAAGCTAGAAAAATTGGCAGAAACAGGTGATGCAAATTTAGTGTTGATGGGAATTGAGCCTACTTATCCAAGTGAAAAATATGGTTATATTATTCCGCATAATAAACAAGATATAAGTCAAGTAGAAACATTTCGAGAAAAGCCAGATGCAAAAACGGCACAACAATACATTAATCAAGGCGCCTTATGGAATGGTGGAGTATTTGCCTATAAATTAAAATATGTATTGGAGAAAGCACATGAATGGATTGATTTTACAGATTATGAAGATTTGTATCGTAAATATGAACAATTAACAAAAATTAGCTTTGATTATGCGGTTGTAGAAAAAGAAACAAAAATTCAGGTTATGCGTTTCATGGGCGAATGGAAGGATTTGGGTACTTGGAATACATTGACTGAAACAATGGAAGAACCAATAGTTGGTAAAGCAATGTTTAATGAGGATTGTGAAAATATTCATATATTAAATGAGCTGGATGTACCAGTTCTATGTATGGGATTAAAAGATGTTGTAGTATGTGCTAGTGAAGAGGGAATTTTGGTATCAGACAAAGAGCAGTCCAGTTATATTAAACCTTTTGTAGATCAATTGGATCAGCAAGTTCGATTCGCAGAAAAGTCTTGGGGAAATTTCAAAGTTATTGATATAGAGGATGAGAGTATGACGATTAAACTTACTTTAAATCCAGGGCATGGTATGAATTATCATAGTCATGAGAGAAGAGATGAAATTTGGATTGTTATTTCTGGAACAGGTAAGGCAATTGTCAATGATGTAGAGAGAGTAGTAAGGCCAGGAGACGTGATTCAGATGAAAGCTGGATGTATTCATACGATCATTGCAGAAACAGAATTGAAAGTAATAGAAGTACAGATAGGTAAAGATATTGATATTCACGATAAAATAAAACATAATTATAAAAATAGATAATAAAAAAGCAAACGAATTACACTTGAAGAGAAACATTTATTTTTCCTATAATAAAATTATCAGTTAATAAAAAAGATAGTACGATTATTTGACTGAAAAATTATGTATTTCGCATAGGAGGAAAAGCGTTATGAATTTTATGGAAACTTATGAATTTTGGCGTAAAAATCTTGATGAGGACACAACGAAAGAGCTAGAAGCAATTGCGGATAATGAAAAGGAGATTGAGGATCGTTTTTACAAAAATCTGGAGTTTGGTACAGGTGGTCTGCGTGGTGTTATTGGAGCGGGAACAAACCGTATCAATCGTTATACGGTAAGAAAGGCAACGCAAGGGCTTGCGAATTTTATTTTGCAGGAAAAGGCTCAGGAGAAGGGAGTGGCGATTGCATTTGATTCTCGCAGAATGTCTCCGGAATTTGCGAAGGAGACGGCACTTTGTTTTGCGGCAAATGGAATCCATGCGTATTTATTTGAGACATTGCGTCCAACGCCAATGCTTTCGTTTGCACTTCGCATGCTTGGTTGTACGGCTGGTGTTGTGGTGACAGCGAGCCACAATCCTCCAGAATATAATGGATATAAAGTATACTGGGAAGATGGTGCGCAAGTTACAGCTCCAAAAGATAAGCAGATTATTGACTGTGTCAATGCAATTGAAGACTTTACAGCGATGCGTACAATGAGTGAGGAAGATGCAAAAAAGGCAGGGCTTCTTACAATTATCGGATCAGAGATTGATGATGCGTATATAGAAGAGTTAAAGAAGCTTGTGCTTCATCCAGAGGCGATTCAGACAGCGTCAAAGGAATTAAAGATTGTATATACGCCATTACATGGTACAGGTAATTTGCCAGTTCGCCGCATTTTAAAAGAACTTGGATTTGAGCATGTGTATGTTGTTGATGAGCAGAGTGAGCCAGATGGCAATTTCCCAACAGTCATCTATCCAAATCCAGAAGATAAGAAGGCATTTACTCTTGCATTGGATTTGGCAAAGAAGGTAGATGCAGATTTAGTTCTTGCAACGGATCCAGATGCTGACCGTCTTGGCGTGTATGCAAAAAATTCCAAGACAGGGGAATATGAAGTATTTACAGGAAATATGTCTGGCATGTTAATTTGTGAGTATGAATTATCTCAGAAGAAAGCACTTGGAATATTGCCAGAGAACGGTGCAGTTATTACAACAATTGTTTCAACAAATATGACAGATGTGGTGGCAGACGCCTATAATCAGACATTGATTAAGACATTGACAGGATTCAAATATATCGGAGAGCAAATTAAGTTCTTTGAGCAAAATCAAGATCATACATATCAGTTTGGCTTTGAAGAAAGCTATGGCTGTCTTGTCGGAACTCATGCAAGAGATAAAGATGCAGTTGTTGCAGTGATGGCATTATGTGAGGCTGCTGCATATTATCATATGCAAGGTAAGACACTTTGGGATCAGATGTTGGCGATCTTTGATCAGTATGGTTATTATAAGGAAGATTTATATACAATTACATTAAAAGGTATTGAAGGAACAAAGAAAATTCAGGCGGTTATGGAACAGCTTAGAAATGAAACTCCAGAGAAGATTGGAACATATCGAGTAACTGAGTTCTATGACTATAATAAAAATGTGAAGAAAGATATGGTGACAGGAACTGTGAGCGAATCAGGTCTTCCAAAGTCAAATGTCCTTTATTTTGCATTAGAAAATGATGCATGGTGCTGTGCAAGGCCATCTGGAACAGAACCAAAGTTAAAATTCTATATGGGAGTAAAAGGAGATTCAATGGAAGAAGCAGAACATCTGTTAGCTGATCTTACAAATGCCGTGAAAAAAATGGTGGCAGAATAATTTTTTCTAAACTGCATATATTATATTTGCAAAATCTGATAAGAAATAATTCTTTCTTTTGCAGACAGCATATATTACGATTTCATATCAGGAGGAAATATAATGAAAGCATATGTAGATCAGAGTGGATGTATTAGTTGCGCGCTTTGTGTAGATACTTGTCCAGCAATATTTCATTTTAACAGCGAGGCGAAAGCAGAGGCTGTAGATGAAAAAATACCAAGCAGCATCATGGATTTGGCAGAACGGGCACGAGATGGATGTCCCGTTCAGGTAATTTCAATTCATTAAATCGAAGAACGTCAGAGACGTTTAAAATAAAAATATTGACATTGCAGTATAGGACTGTTTTGCTAAGTGAAATAGAGACTGTATTTATCATATATTGGAATAGCAATCGTATGATGGATGGAGTTTTCTTAGCAGACAGTCCTAATTTAATTTTGTGAAGAAAGTCTCTTATTTTCATGGAAAACAGGAATAGGTGGCGTAGAAGTTATTGCTGTTTCACATAAAAAATCGTATAATAGGATTAATAAAATATGATTTATTTCGGAAAGGAGAGATATTGTATGGCAAAGTGGGAACAAAGCCTATCAGGAGATTTTCATCATTTCTGTTCTTATTTAAAGCGGCAGATAATTGAAGGAAGTATGTCGGCTTCATTAGAAGACGAAAGCTATCGCACAATCAATGACATTCACATAGGAGTTCTTGTATTTGAACGTTATAGTGTCATGGGATCCAATCGAGTGAGTTTAAATGTCACTGTAATTGGCGCAGATGGAAGGTTGGATGTGATTGCAATTACTTCGGGTGGCAGTCAGGCGATTCTATTTAAAGTCAATACATGGGGAGAAGAGAGTTTTCTAGAACTTTTTCAAAATTACGTGGGGGAATATAGATAAATCTGATGAAAAAGCGGAATGTCTGTTTTGCTGAAAAGATGAAATATTTTATAATTTTTTTATAAATTAGTAGTTGACAATTTCCTATTGGAGTGCTATCTTATGTATAGATGTTAGCACTCCTCTTTATTGAGTGCTAATAATCAAAGAAGGGAGTGAGTCAATTGGAACTGGATAACAGAAAACGCACGATTTTAAATGCTATTATCAAGAACTATCTGGAAACCGGAGAGCCAGTTGGGTCACGAACCATTTCCAAGTATACGGATTTGAATCTCAGTTCTGCGACGATTCGGAATGAGATGGCAGATTTAGAGGAGATGGGATTGATTATGCAGCCTCATACATCGGCAGGACGAATTCCTTCGGATAAAGGGTATCGCCTTTATGTAGATAATATGATGCAGGAGAAGGAACGGGAAGTATTGCAGATGAATGACTTCCTAATTCAGAAGGTCGATCGAGTGGAGCTGTTACTCAAGCAGATGGCAAAGCTTCTGGCGGTGAATACTAATTATGCAACGATGATTTCCGCACCACAGTATCATCATACGAAGCTGAAGTTCATCCAACTGTCAAAAGTAGAAAAAAATCGGCTGTTGGCAGTGATTGTGGTGGAAGGCAATATTATCAAAAATGCAATGCTGGATATTGAAGAGGATATTTCAGAACAGGAGATCTTATCACTGAATATTCTTCTAAACAGCAGCTTGAATGGACTGACGATTGATGAGATTAACTTGCGGTTGATTCAGGAATTGAAAGAGAAAGCAGGTTATTACAGCGGAGTAGTCGGAAGCGTTTTAGAAGAAGTTGCGAATGCGATTAAACGAGTCGATCAGGAAAAACCACAGATTTATACAAGTGGTACGACAAACATTTTGAAGTATCCAGAACTTGGAACAAGCGCACAGGCGGGAGAATTGCTCACAACTCTTGTGGAGCATGAACATTTAGCTGAGTTTGTTGAACAGGCAGGCAAAGAGCATGGTATTCAAGTGTATATCGGAAGTGAGACTCCAGTTCAGTCTATGAAAGACTGCAGTGTAGTGACAGCAAATTATGCATTAGGTGATGGCATTCAGGGAACAATAGGAATTATTGGACCGAAGCGTATGGATTACGAACATGTTGTTTCAGTACTTCGCACTTTAACTGAACAACTAGAGAGTATTTATAAAAAAGAATAGAAAGGCGGGAGTTTTGTGGCAGAGAAAGAAACAATGGATGTAACAGATGAGATCCTTGAGGATCAGATCGAGGATGCCGCAGAAGATCAGATAGAACAAAATCAGGCAGAGGATCAGGATGCTGCACAGGAAAGTGAAGTACAGGATGGTGAGCCAGAACAGGAAGAGTCAGTAAAGAAGACATTCTTCAAGAAGAAAGAGAAAAAGAAAGATAAAAAGGATATTCAGATTGAAGAATTGACAGATCGTTTAAAGCGTACGATGGCTGAGTTTGATAATTTCAGAAAGAGAACAGAAAAAGAAAAATCAGCGATGTTTGACATGGGTGCTAAGACGATTGTAGAGAAGATCCTTCCAGTTGTTGATAATTTTGAACGTGGACTTGGAGCTGTTCCAGAAGAAGCTAAGACAGATGCTTTTGTAGATGGAATGGATAAAGTCTACAAGCAATTGATGAAGACATTGGAAGAAGCTGGTGTAAAGCCAATTGAGGCAGTCGGCAAAGAATTTGATCCAAATTTCCATAATGCAGTTATGCATGTGGAAAATGAAGAACTTGGAGAGAATGTAGTAGCAGCGGAGTTCCAGAAAGGTTACACATACAAAGAATCCGTTGTAAGACACTCGATGGTTCAAGTTGCAAACTAGAACATATTTATTTCACATTTTTAATTATTGCTAATTTTAAACCTTATTAGTTTTGATAGCAGATAGATTTGGTATCAGAAAGAATATAACTAATTTGGGAATAATCTATATATTGTTTTGCAGGATCACAGAATGAAACATAAGCCAGTGGATAGAATCATCTGATTGACGGTTGTGATGCTGCATCAATCCATAAAACAGGAGGAAACTAATTATGGGAAAAATCATTGGTATTGACTTAGGTACAACAAATTCATGTGTAGCTGTTATGGAAGGTGGTAAGCCAGTCGTTATCACAAATACAGAAGGTGTCAGAACAACTCCATCGGTTGTTGCATTTTCTAAGACAGGCGAACGTCTGATCGGTGAACCTGCAAAGCGTCAGGCTGTTACAAATGCAGAAAAGACAATTTCTTCCATTAAGAGACATATGGGAACTGATTATAAAGTAGATATTGACGGAAAGAAATATTCTCCACAGGAGATTTCAGCTATGATTCTTCAGAAGCTGAAAGCAGATGCAGAAGCTTACCTTGGTGAAAAGGTAACAGAAGCAGTTATCACAGTTCCTGCATATTTCAATGATGCACAGAGACAGGCAACAAAGGATGCTGGTAAGATTGCTGGTTTGGATGTTAAGAGAATTATTAACGAGCCTACAGCAGCAGCTCTTGCATATGGTCTTGATAATGAAAGAGAACAAAAGATCATGGTATACGATTTAGGTGGTGGTACATTTGATGTTTCCATTATCGAAATCGGTGATGGTGTTATCGAAGTATTAGCTACATCTGGTGATAACAGACTTGGTGGTGATGATTTTGATAATAAGATCACACAGTGGATGTTAGATGAATTTAAGAAGAGTGAAGGTGTTGACTTATCCAAAGATAAGATGGCACTTCAGAGATTAAAAGAAGCAGCAGAAAAAGCAAAGAAAGAGTTATCTTCTGCTACTACAACAAATATTAACCTGCCATCCATCACAGCAACAACAGAAGGTCCAAAGCATTTAGATATGAACCTTACAAGAGCAAAATTTGATGAATTGACACATGATTTAATTGAAAGAACAGCAACACCAGTACAGAATGCATTAAGAGATGCTGGTATTAGTGCTTCTGAATTGGATAAAGTATTATTAGTTGGTGGTTCTACACGTATGATTTCCGCACAGGAAAAAGTAAAAGCATTGACAGGCAAAGAGCCATCTAAGAATTTAAACCCAGATGAATGTGTTGCAATCGGTGCATGTATCCAGGGTGGTAAGTTAGCTGGTGATGCTGGTGCCGGCGACATCTTATTGCTTGATGTTACTCCACTGTCCTTATCTATTGAAACAATGGGTGGTATCGCAACAAGATTAATTGAAAGAAATACAACAATTCCTACAAAGAAGAGCCAGATCTTCTCCACAGCAGCAGATAATCAGACAGCAGTTGATATTCATGTTGTACAGGGTGAAAGACAGTTCGCAAAGGATAACAAGACATTAGGTCAGTTCCGTCTGGATGGAATTCCACCAGCAAGAAGAGGTGTTCCTCAGATCGAAGTTACATTTGATATTGATGCAAATGGTATCGTAAATGTATCCGCAAAAGATTTGGGAACAGGTAAGGAACAGCATATTACAATTACAGCTGGTTCTAATATGTCTGATGCAGATATCGATAAGGCAGTAAAGGAAGCTGCTGAATTTGAAGCACAAGATAAGGCTCGTAAGGAAGGTATTGATGCAAGAAACGAAGCAGATTCTATGGTATTCCAGACAGAGAATGCATTAAAGGAAGTTGGCGATAAGTTAGATGCTTCCTTAAAGAGTCAGGTAGAATCTGATTTACAGGCATTAAAAGATGCAGTAGCTGCTACAAATCCTGATAATGTAACTCCAGATCAGGTAGCTGATTTGAAGGCTAAGAAGGAAGCTTTGATGCAGAGTGCAAATCAGTTATTCACAAAGATGTATGAACAGCAAGCACAGAACAATGCTGGTGCACAGAGTGGTCCAAATCCAGGTGCTGCTGCAGGTTCTGCTGATGATGTAGTAGACGGAGATTATAAAGAAGTTTAATATAATTCGCCTACTGTTCACCGAATTGCATTTTGTGGATTTGGTTCATAGTAATAGATTGGTGATACAGATATTATGGCGGTACTCTCAGAGCGATTCTCTGGGAGTACCGTTGTGCATGTAAATATAGAGGAGAACTTCCATGGCAGAAAAAAGAGATTATTATGAAGTGTTAGGTGTCTCCAAAGATGCCGATGATGCTACATTAAAAAAAGCATATAGAAAGCTGGCAAAGCAATATCATCCAGATGCAAATCCAGGAGATGAAGTGGCAGCGGAAAAGTTTAAGGAGGCTTCAGAAGCCTACAGCGTACTTAGTGATCCAGAGAAGAGAAGACAATATGATCAGTTCGGTCATGCAGCATTTGGTGGAGCAGATGGAGCAGGCGGTGGTTATGGCGGTTTCGGTGGTTTTGATTTCAATGGTGCGGATATGGGCGATATGTTTGGCGACATTTTCGGTGACTTATTCGGCGGTGGACGTTCAAGAGGACGTGCGAATAATGGACCGATGAGAGGTGCTAATGTTCATGCATCCATACGTATTACATTCGAAGAAGCTGTAGCTGGATGTACAAAAGAGCTGGAGTTAAATTTAAAAGAAACTTGTACAACATGTAACGGAACAGGAGCAAAGACAGGAACAAGTCCTCAGACTTGTACAAAATGTGGTGGTCGTGGTCAGGTTACTTATACACAGCAGTCAATTTTTGGTATGGTACGTAATGTACAGACTTGTCCAGATTGTAATGGAACAGGTAAGATTATTAAAGAGAAATGTTCCGATTGCCGAGGAACTGGCTATGTGACAAGACGTAAGAAAATTGAGATCACGATTCCAGCTGGTATTGATAATGGTCAAAGTATTCGTATTCGTGGAAAGGGAGAGCCAGGTACAAATGGCGGAGAACAGGGAGATTTATTAGTAGAAGTAACGGTATCTCAGCACCCAATTTTTAAGCGTCAAGATTATGATGTATATTCAACTGTGCCGATTTCTTTCCCACAGGCGGCACTTGGCGATACGATTCGTATTCAGACAGTTGATGGGCAGGTAGAATATGAAATAAGACCAGGTACACAAACCGGTACAAAAGTACGTTTGAGAGGAAAAGGGATTCCAAGTCTTCGTAACAAAAATACAAGAGGCGATCATTATGTCACACTTGTTGTTCAAGTTCCTACAACATTGAATGCAGAACAAAAAGAAGCACTGCATAAATATGATATGGCAATGGGCGGAGTGACAAAAGGACCGGAAAAGAAGAAAAAAGGATTATTTAAATAAAACGCTGGAACACTTAGTCTGCTTCAAGCTTTATATGAAAAAAACGGCACGATTTAAGAAAATTTAGATCGTGCCGTTTGGTTATGTGCGCCTAGCGGCGCACGTTTCTAACGGGTCAAAGTCCCGAATCCGCCCGGTAGTGGGAAGGATATAGCCGAAAGCAAGGGTGTCCATCGCGAGGTGGAATCTGAAGGAAGCTGAATGTGAGGAACAAACTAACTCATGGGCAAATCTCTGGTCTGACGAATAGAAATCTCATATGAGGTCATGTATGAGGGTAAGGCTGCATACCAAGTCGAAGCTCAATAACTACACGGAATCATGCATGATAGATGAGGCAGATGGATGGAGAGAAAGAAACGTGTGGTACCTAGGGAGGTCTGTGCGGTATGCCTTGAAAGAGGTAACCGCTACTCAAGGTAGTGCTGAACGCACAAGAAGTCAGCAGAGGTCATAGTAGTTGAGAGACGAAGGACCAAATCAGTAGGAGTCTTTAGTATAACCGAGAAAGGAGGAATGACTAACTATGACAGAAAACATCAGAAATAGTGGCTGTACGCAAAGAGATAGTGCGGAACACGAAGGGTATGCGAAAGCGTCTAGGTCGTTCAATCGGATATGGAAAGAAAGAGACAGTGCACAGCCAAAACTCTTGGAGGCGATACTGTACAAAGATAACTTTAACAGAGCGTATAAGAGAGTTAAGGCAAACAAGGGAGCGCCAGGTATTGATGGGATGACCATTGAGGAGGCACTTCCATATCTTAAGGAACATCAGCGTGAGTTGACTGACCGAATTTATAGAGGAAAGTATACTCCGTCGCCAGTAAGGCGTGTTGAGATTCCTAAATCAGATGGTGGTGTGGGAAAGCTTGGCATACCAACAGTGATAGACCGTACACTTCAACAGGCAATAACCCAAAAGTTAGTGCCTATCTATGAACCACTGTTTGCGGACGGAAGCTATGGATATTGTCCAAACCGAAGTTCGAAGGATGCAATACTTAAGGTGAAAGAGTATGCAGAGCAAGGCTATACATTTGCGGTAGTACTTGATCTATCGAAATACTTTGACACACTAAATCACAAAATTCTAATAAATCTACTGAGAAAGAATGTAAAGGATGAACGTGTGGTGCAATTGATTAAGCGCTATCTGAAAAGTGGTGTAATGGAAAACGGAGTGGTCATTGACACAGAGGAAGGTTCACCACAAGGTGGAAATTTATCTCCATTACTTGCGAATATCTACCTCAACGAGTTGGACCAAGAGTTCTTAAAAAGAGGAGTGCCGTGTATCCGATATGCTGACGATATCGTGCTTCTCGCAAAGAGCAAGCGAGCATCCGAAAGACTTTTGGAAAGCAGTACGAAATATCTCGAGGAGAAACTGAAACTTACAGTAAACAGAGAAAAAAGTCGTACTGTCAGTGTATTTGCAATCCGAAATTTTAAGTTTCTTGGCTTTGCATTGGGAAGGAACGGAAGTGGCATATATGTCAGAGTTCATCCAAAGTCATGGAAGCAGTTTAAGTCGAAGCTAAAAGATTTATCTTCCCGTAAGTCTGTACAGTCCATCAAGCCGAGTCTTGAGAAAATCAAGGTGTATGCAAGAGGATGGCTTAACTACTATGGGATTGCAAGTATGAAGAACAATATAGATGACATCAATGGATGGCTTTATCACAGAATACGTATGTGTATATGGAAACAATGGAAGAAACCCAAAACAAAGCTGAGAAATCTAGTGAAGATGG
>JALFSR010000059.1 GCA_022778745.1 Clostridiales bacterium | reverse complement strand
GAATACTGTTTATACTCAGAAGGGTGATAGGTATGAATCTTAGGATAAGTCAGAGGAGTAACAACAATGGAATTGATTAAAGTGATACTAGCAAAAGAAAATCTGAACAGAGCTTATAAAAAGGTAGTAGCTAACAAATGCGAGTGGTGTTGACGGAGTTACTGTAGAAGAATTGGGAGAATATATAAGAGAAAACAGAGATACAATAGTTACATCTCTTAGGAATAGAACTTATATGCCGAAACTAGTACGGAGAGTGTACATCCCGAAAGATAATGGAAAGAAACGCCCATTGGGAATACCAACAGCACTTGACAGAACTATCCAGAAAGCGATAGCGCAACCTATATCAGATATTTATGAAAAAATATTCAGTGAATATAGTTACGGATTCAGACCAGGCAGAAGTTGTCACGATGCCATCAGACAGGCATTAGAATACTTGAACGAAGGTTATGAATGGGTAGTGGATATTGATATAGAGCAGTTTTTCGATAAAGTAAACCACGATAAATTAATTCAGATACTAAGAGAACAAGTAAATGACAGTTCCACATTAAATCTGATTGGGAAATATCTGAAAGCAGGAGTAATGGAGAAAGGACTGGAAAAAGCAACAGTCACCGGTGTGCCACAGGGTGTACCTCTATCAGTTGTGTGTTCAAATGTTTATCTTGATAAGTTAGATAAGGAACTGGAACAGAGAGGGCTGCACTTTACAAGATATGCAGATGATGTACTGATTTTCACAAAAAGTGAAATGGCAGCTAACCGAGTAATGAAATCCATATGTAGTTGGTTGAAACGAAAGTTGTTCTTGAAAGTAAATGCAACCAAGACAAAAGTGGTCAGACCAACAAGGAGTAAATATTTAGGATTCACATTTCTCAAGAACGGTTCGGAATGGAAAGTCAGACCGACCAATGAAAAGAAGAAGAAACTGAAAAAGAATCTGAGTGAATATCGGAAAAGAGGAAAAGCCGTTGCAAGACCACTGGCAGTTACGATTAAACGTGTCAATGAGATTGTGAGAGGATGGATTAATTACTTCAGAATCGGGATGATGAAGCAGTTCATGGAAGAGCTTGGAGAGTGGCTAAGACATAAAATCAGGGTCATAGTCATGAAACAATGGAAAACTCCGAGGACAATCTACAGGAATCTGTATTATCTCAACAGGAAACATAGAAATGGATTTAACCATGAAGAAATCTTTAAAGTTGCAAACTCAAGACTTGGATGGTATAGAAGATGTGGAATGAACGTAGTGAATTTTATAATCAGTAAAGATTTACTTGAAAATAGGATAAAAGATGGAGCTGGTCTGCTCAATCCCTTATCCTATTACTTAGTTAGAGTTGAAATATAAGTTGTAGAGCCGTATACGAGACCCGTACGTACGGTTCAATGGGAGGGGCGAGAAATTTATTCTCCCTCTACCCTATTAAATTTATTTAGGGAAGATGGTTTTTTCTAGTGGAGAGATTTGCATTCAACCGATAATTCCTCCAATCAGTCCGCTGACTGTGCAGGCAGCAAATACCGTAAGAATATGACGAATATTTTCTGTGACGTTGCTGCCAAAACAGATTGATAAAAGAAGCAGAACGAGAAAATAAAAACTTCCAAATCCAAGTCCCCAAAGAAAGCGGCGGACTTTCATTTTTTTTCCCGTAAGAAACCCTCCAATTAGACAACATATTATGTAAATAGCAAAAATTCCAAAAGAAATTTGACTTTGTGAAAGATGAACAGTATACATGAGTCCCGCTAACAGGAGTAGAAAAATAAGGCTGAAAACCGCTGTAATTATTGTGATTTTTGCAAAAAAAGAAAGATTATTTTTAGACATAGGCTCCTCCTGGTGAAAATTTGCATTGAAAAAGTAAGTCTTATATGATTTATTATATGAAGAAGTAGAATAGTTTCATGCGTTAATTTTAAGAAGTTATATAAAATCCATTGACAAACCTTTCATTCACTGCTAAGATAAACTAGAAAACAAGAAAGAAGTGAGGCAGAGTTCAAGTATTCGCTTTACATAAATAAATTACCGAGATGAAAGCGCCTTTATTTGGTAAAAATAGCTGTCTAATAAGCAGTATTGGTGTTATGGACGCACCTGAATCTACAGAGCGCAAGCTCTGCACATCAGATGCTTTGGCAAGTCAATTGCCGAGTAGTTCACATAAATTTAAAAGAAGCCCCGATCACTTTAGGGGCGGGGTAATTGACTAATTAAGGATCCAGTGAGCTTTGATCGTTGGAATGTTAGGAAAATTAGAGCAAAGGTGGAATATATCATGAGTAAAGTTGTATTATCATTGTTAGTAGATAATCAAGCTGGTGTATTAAGTCGTATTGCGGGATTATTTAGCCGCAGAGGTTATAATATTGACAGCTTGACTGTTGGAGAGACAGAGAATCCAAATCACTCTCGTATGACAGTCGTAACAAGTGGAGAACCAGAAGTTCTTGAACAGATTGAGAAGCAGTTAGGAAAATTAATTGATGTGATAGAGATTAAGGTACTTCCAGACGATCAGTCTGTATGTCGAGAATTAATCTTATTGAAAGTAGCTGCGACAGCAGAAGAACGTCAGCAGATTATTGCAATTGCAGATATATTCCGTGCTAAGATTGTAGATGTTGCAGTTGATTCGATTATGATTGAACTGACTGGTAATCAAACAAAACTAGCTGCATTTATTAAACTTTTAGAGAAGTTCCATATTAAGGAGCTTGCAAGAACTGGTATCACTGGATTAAGCAGAGGCAATATGGACTAATGCTTATTATGAATTTGATTTACCAAGTTTCGCCGTAAAGCCCCTAGCTTTAGCTATGGGGATATAAGGCGACAATTATTTTGTTTAAATTTCTGTTGCGTTAGATAATTAATAGGTATATCATGGATTTATGAAATATAAATCAAACCACAATGGAGTCTATTCCTGCAAGTATCATGTGGTATGGTGTCCTAAATATCGACGTTCTGTTTTAGTAAATGGTGTTGATGTTCGCCTAAA
>JALFSR010000057.1 GCA_022778745.1 Clostridiales bacterium | reverse complement strand
GCTTTGCACAGTTACCTGTAATTCTTCTTGGAAGAATCTTACCTCTTTCTGATACATATCTCTTTAACTTGTTTACGTCCTTATAATCAATTACGCCATTACCTTCTCCACAGAATACGCAAACTTTCTTTCTTCTGCGTCCGCCTCTTCTCTTCATTGGAGAATCTGGTCTTTCAGACTTATTGTATGCCATGATCGTTCCTCCTTCTCACGAAATTTTATCGTTGCTCGATAAATTTATTATAATCTCTAATTATTCTTAATTAAATGGAAGTCCCTCGTCCTCCACTCCGTCAGGAATATTCATAAATCCATCACTTACCGCACTGGAAGGTGTCGGTCTGGATGTCGGAGGTGCTGGCTGGAATCCATTATCAAATCCAGAACTCTGGAAATTATTTGGATTACTTGCACGGTATTCTCCTGCTGCTGCCTTACTCTCTGCAAATTCCTGATCTTCTACAACT
This sequence comes from Clostridiales bacterium, assembly GCA_022778745.1. Classification (GTDB taxonomy): domain Bacteria; phylum Bacillota; class Clostridia; order Lachnospirales; family Lachnospiraceae; genus Fimimorpha. Next base: position 50,671 of record JALFSR010000057.1, on the reverse strand, counting down.
ACATCTGTTGTGTAAACCTTCTGACCGTCTCGATTGGTGTAGCTTCCTGTCTGAATTCTTCCAGTAATCACAATCTTAGTGCCCTGGTGAAAATATTTTTCTGCAAATTCTGCAGAACGGTCAAATGCTACACACTGAATAAAGTCAGCAGTTGCCTCACCGTTATTTCCACGTCCTCTGCGATCTACCGCCAAAGTATATCTTGCGATTGCCATTTGACGCTCGCCCTGTGAGTAACGAATATCTGGATCTCTTGTGAGTCTTCCCATTAAAATAACTTTATTCATAATCTACCTCATTTCTATACTCAATCATGAGCGTTGTTGTGTTAATTAAGCTTCCTGCTTAACGCACAAATATCTGATAACGGATTCCATAATACGAATATGTCTTTCAACTTCGTTTGGACAATCGGAATCACCTTCAAACTGGATGAAGTAATAGTAAGCTTCTCTCATCTTCTGGATTTCATAAGCTAATCTCTTCTTACCCCATTCATCAACATTAGTCACTGTACCATTGAAACGAGTAATATAATTCTTAACTTTTTCAATAACAGCTGCTCTTTCTTCATCTTCGAGCTTTGCACTAACAACAACGGCTAATTCATATTTGTTCATCTGTCTCTAACCTCCTTCTGGTCTCTGGCCCCCTATCATTAAGAGAGCAAGGAAATAATAATATATTACGATTTCTCATTTTACAATACTTGTCCTGAAATTGCAAGCATTTTTTCAAACAAATTCAAAAATTTTTCTTATTCCTGTCTTGTTCGTTTTTGCTTGTCATTCCGATCAATCAATGGCATAATGAATATAGTATTCGTCGAAAACTTATGATTGGAGGTAATAGTACAATGGAATATCAAGTTGGTGATATTGTAAAATTAAAAAAAGCCCATCCTTGCGGCAGTCAGGAATGGGAAATTTTGCGTGTTGGAATGGACTTTCGTCTAAAATGTCTTGGATGTGGACATCAGATCATGGTTTCAAGAAAATTAGTAGAAAAAAATACAAGAGGATTACGAAAACCTGAATAATTCCAATCCCCCACTTAGTGTTTTGCGCACTTAAAGTGGGGGATTGATCATTCTGTATTCAATCTAAGTGATGAACGAACAACGAATCGGATTGTAGCTATCTGCTTAACTCTAGTTTGCTGCTATTTTTTGGTGTTGTCTTCCGTATCTTCTTGTTTTTGAGTCATCGTCTCTGCCACTTCTTTTGCAAGTGTCTGTTCGATTTCTGCTTTGAATTGAGCTTCTGCTTCTAATTGCTCTGTGGATTTCACTTTTGAAAGGACTGATTCGATATGTTTCTCATCATGAATTGATGGAATCTCTGCTCTTTTTTTCACACCCCGCACTGCTGATATTTCTCTTGGCTCATTTGGGGCAGATGCAGGTGGCTTCCACATACTTTGATCTTCTGGCAGCGGCTCTTTTTTCTCTTGTTTTTCTTCTGCATAATCTTGTTTTAGCTGATTTGCCAGATCTTCTTTCTTTTCTTTCCAAATATCTGAATTACTCGCTTGCTCCTCTTGTTCTTTCTGCTTTACATCCATTGACTTTTCTTGATTATCTCGATTTTTTGAACTATTTTTTTGTTCATACATACGAGTTTCTTTTTTTTCTTTACGAATAGTATGAATCCATTTAATCGTAATAAGAGCAATCGTGCCAACAACTACAACACCAATAACAATTAAAAAGATCGGAAGATAGCTTTCCTGCGTCACAGTCAAAGTGACATCAACATCCATCTGTTCAAATGTCTGTTCATATGCTTTTCCATCTGCACTGACTCTTCCCTCAGCCGCCTCTTTTTCCTGTACTGTCTCTCCATTTAAGAAATTTGCACAATACGTAATTTTAGGAGATATTCCTTTTAGCTGTTCCAATTCCCATTCATTAAACCGAAGCTTTTCTTCAAACCCATATGGTATCGCAAACCGGAACAACCCTGTATAATCCTGCTCGTAATGAATATAAGAATCGGCCCCAAACATTGTGTGAAATGCTTTTGTCAGCTGCTCTGCCGTTCCGGAATGTGATACTACAACACCAAACGTATTATTTTCTGTCTGCAACTGAATATCAGAAAGTCCTTTTGCTGCTTCCTGCATCGTCTGCTGGATCATTTTCTGTTCTTCCTGTAGTGGTATTTGATTATAATTCAATACAATAACTCGCTCAAATTTGTCGTTCCATCCGATATTGGTCGTAACATCAATCGTACTCAAATTGTATTGATTTCGATAAGAAAATGTAACAGTTTCTTGTTCTATCTCATCCTCAATTATTTTCTGATAGCCATTATCATCCTTCGCAAATACCTCCACAGATTCATCGTCCAAATCTTCCTCAGCTTGATCACTCTCATCTTCCTGCACAGGGGTTTGCGTAAATACCATGCCATCTGGTGCTTTTACATAGTAACAAAATGGAAGCTTATCTGTATCTCCTACAAAATAGGCAGATAAACCTACGTCTTCTTCAAAATCTTGATAAAATCGTAACATACCATCCGTTTCTTTCACCGATGTCATTCCATTCGTCTCAGACTCCATCACAGCATTTGTGAAACTTGTAAGCTGCTCTTCTGTCATATTTTGCATCGTTGCCTGATAGAACGTTTGATTTTCCTTTTCTCCCCATGTGCCTGCTGCACCTTCTGGAAGGAGTGACGCAAAATGCTCCCGTATCTCTGCCTGTTTTGCTTCTGATACGTTTAACTTCATTCGCATCTCAATCGTTCGGTTAAACTGATTTTCGCTTATCATATCAGTAATAAAATCAATCCCTGTAAACTCTAAATGACGATCGTTTGTATAACTTAAATAATCATCGTTATATGCATTTACAAATTCTCCATCACAAATCAGTCGGTTTGTATACTCTCGGAATAACTTCTCAACATTAGCAAGTGATTCATTTTCCTCTCTCGCCAATGCTTTTTTCAGCCATCCTAAAAAATCAGATGGTTCAATATCTTCACTTAAAATCGTCTGTTCTTCATATAACGTATCAACTGTTTCTATCGTCACATGTCCATCTTCTCCAAGTATGGCAGCAACTTTTTGTTTATAGTCATCCATACTTGTGAAGCTAAACGAAAACGTATACTCGTAATATCCCGAACGCAGCACCCGCTCCCACTTCAGCTGAGGCGGACATTCTTTCTTAATCAGATTATCCAGACTGTGTATTGTAGTGTCCGACTCTCGATTAAATGTAGCTCTGGAAAATCGTGCTGTAATTGTCCTCGCTCCAGACCAGTTTGCGTCTACACTAGTCTCAGAACTAGTACGTACTTCCCCTCCACACCCAGTCGTCAAGACCATTACTACTAATATACTCAGTAAAAGCAGCCATTTTATTTTTTTCTTCATCCATACACCTACTTTATTAAACTGTCCCACAATGCTGAATCACATTCTTTTTTGTATTAATCTACACCACATATCATACCAAGAATTTCTCCGATTTTTCCTGGCACAATCAAGTCTGCAATAGAATCTCTTGCTGTCGCATCTTTATTAATCAATACGAGTCGTTTTCCTTTATAATAATCAACTAATCCAGCCGCTGGATAAACAATAAGCGAAGTTCCTCCAACAATGAGCATATCTGCATGGCTAATTTCATAAATTGCTTCTCTCAGCACTCCTTGATCTAAACCTTCTTCATACAGTACAACATCTGGTTTAATCCTTCCGCCACAATGACAAGTTGGAATACCATCCATGTTCATTATATCTTCCAACGTATAGAATTCACCACACCGTTCACAGTAATTACGCAGCACCGAACCATGCAGTTCTAAAACTTTTTTGCTTCCTGCCTTTTGATGCAGCCCATCAATATTTTGTGTAATCACTGCACTTAATTTTCCCTCTTGCTCTAATTTTGCCAATGCTTTATGTGCACGATTCGGCCGTGCATCTGGAAAAAGCATCTTATTTCGATAAAATCGGAAAAATTCGTCTGGTTTTCTCATATAAAAAGTATGGCTTAAAATCGTCTCTGGAGGATAGGCATACTGCTGATGATACAGTCCATCCACACTGCGAAAGTCTGGTATATTACTTTCCGTAGACACACCCGCACCACCAAAAAACACGATACGCTTACTCTCATCCATCCACTGCTTTAACTGTTCTACAGCACCATCCATATAAGTTCCTCCTTCTGTATAAATCGATTTATTTACTTTTAATTTTTCGCGTATTCATTCATTCAATTGAATGCCCTTTAATAATGCACCCAACCCTGTAATTGCCTGGCCTTCTTCTTTATAATCAAACACTTCTTCATCAACTTCTTTATTTGTCACTTCGTTTGCTTCTTTCATGCTCAGGCTAATTTTATTTCCTTGAATTTTTGTAATCTTTACTTTTACTTTGTCGCCTACTTTTACTGCCTGCTTCGGATGGTTCAGACGGCGTTCGCTAATTTGAGAAATATGAACAAGACCAGAAATTCCATCTCCAATGTCCACAAATACTCCATAATCCATCATCTGCTCCACTGTGCCTTCCACAACTGTACCGACAACAATTTTTTCAATTTTCTTATTTTTTTCTTCAATAGCACGCTGCATTAACACATCTTTTGCGGATAATACAAGACGCTTCTTCTCCTTATCAACTGTAATAATGACTGCATCGATTTCTTTATTCAAATAAGGTGTTGTATCTTCCACATAATTCAATTCCAGCTTAGAAGATGGAATAAATCCTCGAATTCCTTCCACATACATAATAACACCCTTATTTACAATGCCGCCAACAACACCATGAATGATTGTCTTTTCATCCATCATTTGTTCTAATCTATCCCATGCAAGCTCATCATTTGCTTCTTTTCTTGATAAAACAAAATTTCCAGCTCCATCGTCCGTTTTCACTACTGTCGCAGAAAGTTCATCGCCCTTTTGTACATCTGTAAGGATATTAAACTTTGGATCGTCACTCATTTGATCTGCTGGAATCTTTCCAAGTGCATAATAATCAAAGTCAATCGTTACTCCTGTCTCGTTTACATCAATGACTGTACCTGTCACAATATCACCAGCTTTTATCTGACGATATGATGCCTCTAATTCTTCCTTGTAATCCTCCATTGTCTCTGTCGGCACTGCTGCTTCCTCCTGATCTTCTGCTAAAACATTTTTTTCCATTTCTTCCATTGTTTTGCCTCCATCATTTTCATTTTTCTCAATTTTTTTCTGCTTATAACAATCCCCATCACTTCATATCAAACATTTTTATTATTCTATTTATTCGGCCGCACCTGCAGCTGCTTTAAACTCTGTCCAAATCCTTTGATGCACATCGTTTGCGGCAATACCAATGTTTTCAATCATCTCACCTTTTAAACCGTCTGGCACAACAAGCATATTTTTCTTACTATCATCAATAAATGTTTCCGCTCCTATGTTCGTACAATAATATCCTGTAAATTCTGTACACTGTGCAAATGTCTTTGGCTCCATAATATAGTCCAAAAATGCGTGTGCTGCCTCACTGTTTGGTGCTTTACTTGGAATAAATCCAGCCATTAAGCCAAAACCAACTCCTTCTTCTGGCACAACCACTTTCAAATCTGGATTATTATTCAATGCATCATATACTTGAGATGTATATAAATATGCAACAGAAGCTTCTCCTGTAAGCAACGCTGTCTGTGTATTATCGTCTTTAATTAAACGTACATTTGGTGCAAGTGACTGCAGCTTTTTTCCAGCCTCTTCAATTCGGTTAATATCTTCAGTATTCATTGATTCTCCCATCGACATTAATACCATACCTGTAACAACGCGATTGTTTCCAATTAATGCAATACTGCCTTTTAACTTCTCATTCCAAAGATCATGATAACCACTGATTTTAAAGTCTATTGCATTTGGATCGTACACAATTAATGGAATACCTGCTCCATAATTGACCGTATACTCATTTGTCTTGTCAAAAAATTGACCTTTAAACATTGGATTTTCATTCTCAATATTTGGAACCTTTGCCTTATCCAGCTTCTGAACAAGTCCTGCATCAATTGCCTGCTCAATAATATAGTCATCCGCAAAAACTAAATCATATTCTCCGCCGTCTGTCTGTGTCAGCTTCTCTAGCATTTCTTCATCATATGTAAAATTTTGATATACGACCTCACATCCCGTTTTTGCTTCAAATTCTGAAATGACCTCATCTGGGAACATTCCCTCCCATGTGTAAAGGATCAATTCCTGTCCGCTAAGCGATGCCATTTTTTCTGTACTTACACTTTCTTGTGCTGTACCTCCACTTTGGCAGCCGCCAAGCAACATCAACACCAGTACCCCACTAATCATTGCTGCGATTCGTTTCTTCATAAATGTTTACCTCCCTCAGTTTTTTTGTTTATTCCTACTATAGCAAGAATCACCATTAGTGTAACACTTAACATAATCGTTGACAAGGCATTTATTTCAGGACTCACCCCAAACTTAATACGAGAAAATACTTTAATTGGAAGCGTATTAATCTTTGCATTTGTCACAAGTACACTAATTACAACATCATCAAATGACATTGCAAATGCAAGCAATGCCCCTGATGCAACTGCTGGCATAATAAGCGGCAGCGTCACATCAAAAAATGCTCGTACTTCCGAAGCTCCAAGATCTCTCGCCGCCTCCAGCAATGATGGATCCATGCCGACAAGCCGCGCTTTCACCATCATATAAATATAAGGGATGCAAAATGTCGTATGCGCAATTACAAGTGTTGTCATTCCAAATGGAAGATGAAGCATTGAAAAAAATGCAAGAAATACCATTCCAAGAATAATCTCTGGTATCATAATCGGAAGCATTGACAAATACTCCACAACTCCCTTTGTTTTATAATCGACTCTTGCCATCCCAACAGCCCCAATAATGCCAATAACACTCGCATTCAGACAGCTGAACAGTCCTAACATTAAGCTGTTTTTTAACGCTTCCATCAAAGATTTATCTTGAAATAGCTTTTCATACCACTTCAATGAAAACCCCGACCAAATCGCCGTTAGTTTATTTTCATTAAATGAATACACAACAACAATAATAATTGGAAGATACATTAAAATTAATAAGAGTGCCAAATAAATACTTGGTAATTTCGTATGTTTTTTCACATTAATCCCTCCAACTCTTTTGCTCCTGTTACTTTACGATAAATCGCAATAAATAACGATGTCATAATCATTAAAATAACGGATAATGCCGCTGCAAATGGCCAGTTTCGCCCTTTTGTCAACTGCTCTTGAATAACATTTCCAACTAACGGCACTTTATTTCCACCTAAAATATCTGCAACAAAAAATAATCCCATTGACGGCACAAATGTAAGGACAACCCCTGTCATCATGCCTGGAAGCGTCATTTTCCATGTCACCGTCCAAAACGCCTTCCACGCAGAAGCACCAAGATCTCTTGCTGCTTCCACAAGCAACCAATCCATCTTTTCTGCACTGGAATATACAGCAAGCATCATAAATGGCAGCAATGCATACACCATTCCTGATACAACAGCAGGATACGTATAAAGCAATTTTAATGGTTTTTGTGTAATTCCTATTCCCATCAATATTTTATCCAAAATACCATTACTCTGCAGTAAAATTGACCATCCGTACATTCTTACAAGAGAACTCGTCCAAAATGGCACCATAATCAATGCCATCATTATTTTTTTCTTACTGCTTGACAACTTCGCCATAAAATATCCAAATGGATATCCAAGCAATATTGTTATAATTGTAGTAGTAAATGCCAGCTTGATTGATTCCATAAATGTATTGCGATACACTGGTTCTGCGACTTTTTTATAATTATCTAACGTAAATGTCATCACGGTTTCATAATGATCTCCTCGTGTACAAAAACTCAGTACAAACATATAAATCAGAGGCCCCACAACAAAGACTAGGGTGAACAAATAAAGTGGCATTACCGTCAGCCAAAGCCCTAATTTCTTTTTTTTCATACATTTTATCAGGTACTCTTCCCGCTTTCCTCAAATAGTAGGAAGAGCGCCATTCTCCTTTCTAATAGCATCTGCCTTTCTGCTTAGTAAAATAAACTTACAATATCGACTGTAGGAAAAACTACTGCGTCAACTGTCCTTTTCATCCATTTATGGTTCATCTTTCACAATAATTGCATCGTTTGGATTCCATCCAATTGCAACAAACTGCCCTTCTTCTGCCGCCCAGTCCATTCCATGACAGCTCGCAATTATTTCTTTGCCATCTGGAAGCTGCAGTGTCAAACGTGACAGCCCTCCAGCAAAACTTTTTTCTTTTACTAATGCACAAAGTCCCATCTCCTGTCCAAGCACAATATTTTCACTTCTCACTGCAGCTGCGATCGCATCACCGACTTGAATCTGGTTTGACTCGACAAGTTTAACATCTGCAGTTCCCGTGTATTTAAACTCCGCTGCCCTTCCACTCTGTTCATCTGGATAATAAATTCGCACCGTTGCCACACCATTTTGAATCGCTTCCACCGTTCCCCGCACAATATTTGCATTTCCTACAAACATTGCTGCAAAACTTGTTTTTGGATTATGATAAATCTCATCTGGCGTTCCAATCTGCACAAATTGACCATCTTTCATGACAGCAATCCGATCCGACATATTAATTGCTTCCTCTTGGTCATGCGTAATATAAATAAATGTAATTCCAAGTTTTTTCTGAAGCCGCTTTAATTCATGCTGCATCTGACGACGAAGCTGCAAATCCAGCGCCCCAAGCGGCTCGTCCAATAACAGCACTTTTGGGTTATTTATAATTGCTCTTGCAATCGCAACTCGCTGTTTTTGTCCGCCTGAAAGCTGCGATGGCTTTCTATGTACATATTCCGAAAGCTGCACAAGTTCTAAGCTTTCCATCACTCGTTTTTTTATTTCTTCTTTCGCAATTTTACGGATTTTCAATCCATATGCTACATTTTGGAATACATCCATATGAGGAAACAATGCATAATTTTGAAATACTGTATTAACATCACGCTTATCTGGTGCAAGCATCGTCACATCCTTTCCTTCCAATATGACTGAGCCACTGTCTGGCTGCTCCAATCCAGCAATAATACGTATCATTGTTGTCTTTCCACATCCGGAAGACCCTAATAATGTAATAAATTCTCCTTGCTTAACTGACAAAGAAATCCCCTTTAACACTTCTGTTTTTCCAAAGTTCTTTTTTAGATCATTTAATTCTAAAATAAATGTATCCATATACTCCACCTGCCTTATTTTTTTATAAACATCCTAATTTTGTGAGATAATATTGAATATGTTTTGCACCTATAATACAACGCCAAAAAACTAGATAAGGCTGGTGTACTATAATTATACACCAGCCTTATTCTAATTGCGGGAATAGGATTTGAACCTATGACCTTCGGGTTATGAGCCCGACGAGCTTCCAGACTGCTCCACCCCGCGTTATCTAATTATATATTATTTGGACTTTTTTCATTATACCTCTTTCTCTATTTTATGTCAATCACTAAATTTTATACAAATTCACATGCGGATAGCTGAACTTATTCCGTCAGCTATGCCGCTCCTCATATTTTTTGAATCGCTGTTACAATTATAAGTACCAATAAATTAACAATAACAATGCTTGCTCCTGTTGGAGTTGCATATAAAAATGACACAATTAACCCAATACAAAAATTAATAACAGATAACACTGCGGCACAGATTACAACCCCGCGAAAGCTTTTTGCCATTCGCATCGCTGTCAATGCTGGGAAAATAATGAGACTGGATATTAACATTGCTCCCATCATCCGCATGCCAAGTACAATCGTTACTGCTGTAAACACTGCGATTACCATACGATAAAAATTAACTGATACACCCGATGCCTGTGCAAAATTCTCATCAAATGTCACGGCAAACAGCTTATTGTAACAGAAAAAATATAATAGCAATACAACAATTGATAAAATGACACTAATTATTACATCGGCATTGCTCATCGCCAAAATACTTCCAAACATATAGCTTGAAACATCGGTATTCATTCCAGTTGTTAATGCGGTTACTGTAATTCCAATCGCAAGAGAACTCGAAGAAAGTACGGCAATTGCCGCATCACTTTTCATTTTTCCATTATCGGTTATACGAAGAAGAAAAAATGCCGCTGCGACAACAATCGGAATGGAGACTGGAAGCGGTGCCCATCCACATGCCACTGCAATCGAAAGTGCTCCAAACGACACATGAGAAAGACCATCTCCAATCATTGAAAATCGCTTTAACACAAGGCTCACGCCTAATAATGCAGCGCAGAGCGATACGAATACTCCAACAATAAATGCATGAATAATAAATGGATACGAAAACATTTTTGCAATCATTTGAATCATTCGCTCATTCCTCCTAAAAATTCTTTTCCAATCTCACTTTGCTTGTACTCCTGCACTGTTCCGAAAAACTTCATCTGACGGCGCATATGCAAAATATGGGTTGCGTGAGAAATACTATTTTGTACATCATGTGATACCATAATAATCGTTACATGTTCCTCTTTATTGAGGTGTTCCAATACATGATACAGCTCCATTGTGGCTTTTGGATCCAGCCCAGTTGTTGGTTCATCCAACAATAAAATATCTTTTGTTGCACAAAGTGCACGTGCAATCAATACGCGCTGCTGCTGTCCTCCGGATAAATCACAATAGCATCTGTTTTTTCTTGATACCATGCCGATTCGCTCCAAATTATAAAGAGCTATTTCCTTTTCTTTTTTAGAATAAAATGGACGGTATCCACGCTGTTTGAGACATCCAGACAATACCACTTCCATTACAGTCGCAGGAAAATTTTTCTGTGCGGCTGTCTGCTGCGGCAAATACCCAATTCCATGTTCTTTTACTTCCTTGGAAAATTCCAATTCTCCTCCCATCGGTTTTAAAAATCCAAGAATTCCTTTTAAAAGCGTACTCTTTCCAGAACCATTTTTTCCTACAATACAGAGAAAGTCCCCCTGTTTCAATAAAAAACTAACACGATCCACTGCCGTATGATTTTCATATCCAAAACTGACATCGTTACATCTTATGATATCCATTATCTATTCAACCCCTCTCGTAAGTTTTGTGCATTTTGATTCATTAACTGTACATACGTAACGCCAGAATCAAACTCTTCTCTTGTTACATTATGACACGAATGAAATAACAATGACTTCACTCCGATTGCTTCTCCAATCGCATCTGCTACTTTATGTGTACTTAATTCCAAATAATAAATGGCTCCTACTTGTTCCTGCACGGTTTTATCAATCAAATATGCCATCGTACTTGCACTTGGCTCTGTCTCGGTACTGCATCCTGGAAATGCCGCATAACAAGTGATGCCATAGTCTCTGGCAAAATAATAAAACGGGAATTTATCCCCAAATATCATTAATTTCTTTGGAGCCTCTGCCACAATTGATGTAAATTGCGCATCCAGATGCTGTAATTGAACTATATAAGCCTGCGTATTCTCTTCAAACTGTGCTGCATGAGCTGGATCCATCTCCTGAAGTTTTTTACTAATCTCTCGAAGCAAACGCATTGCATTTCTTGGAGACGTCCATATATGCTCATCAAATTCATCGTCTTCCTCTGCTCCGCGAATCAGCATTCCTTCTAACACCTGCTCTTTATCTGTCCGCACATAATCCATCATACGCAGATTCTCTTTCCCATTTTCCCTTGCGGTTTCTAACAATTCATCCAGCCAGCGTTCCATCTCACCGCCATTATACAAAAATAAATCCGCCTGTTCTATCGCAATCATATCCGCCGGTGTCGGTTCAAATGAATGACTGTCTCTGCCTGCTGGAATGATAAGCTCTACATTAATGAGATCTCTTCCGACTGCTCTTGCAAAATCATAATACGGAAAAATCGTCGTTGCAACAGTAAGCTTTCCATCCTCATTTTTTTCATATGGGCGAATCCCACATGACGATAATACTATTATAAAAACAATCGAAATTGTAAATAAAATCTTTTTTTTCATTTTTCCTCCTGAAATAAACGAGACTTTGCTTCCTAAAGTAACAAAAAAAGCACCGACCCCAGAGCTCCTCACGTCTCCAAAACCGGTACTTAGATGCGCGATCAGGGGCTCGAACCCTGGACACCCTGATTAAGAGTCAGGTGCTCTACCAACTGAGCTAATCGCGCTTACTATAATTGCTGTTCTCTTAAGCACATGAGTTATTATATATGATACCTTCACAAAATGCAAGCTTTTTTTTCAAAAAATCACTTATTTTTTTATTTTCTGATATATTTCATAAAATATATTTTTATTTTTTGTATGATATCAAAATATTACACAATCAATGCAGTTAACTTTTGTTTTTAATACAGCAATTTGTTCCTATTTTTTCAAAAATTTCACCGATTTATATAACAATCTTTTATACTGTTTTAGCAAGCACAATTACGAAGCAGATATTCGAGAAGCAGTTTCACTGCTTTTAATTAAAATTCTTTCAACGATAGCATGAATTTCCTCAGAATTGTTGACTTTTTTTCGCTTATTATGTTAAAATTGACATACAACTATGATAAGTGGAGGAGGTTTGTTTATGAGCAATAATAAATTTGAATTTAACAAACGGTATTTTACGATTTCGATTTATACGATTGCTGTCGTATCTATTTGTGCTTTAATCGTAAAAACTATTTTTTCCTGGGAATATACTGCCCGAATGCTTCGTGCATCTTTTAGTGCACTCTCTCCATTTTTGATCGGATTTTTAATCGCGTATATGTTAAACCCTATCGTAAATCTATTAGAGGAAAAATTGTGTAAAAACATACTGCATATTTCTAAAGCAGGTATCCGTACTGGGATTTCCATGCTGTTATCCTATTTGTTCGCAATAGGTTTAATTGCACTTGTCGTAGCATTTCTGCTTCCTCAAATTGGACGTAATATCAGCGATCTTGCTACCCGTGTCCCAGAATGGATTAATGAAATTACATTGTTTTTAATGAATTTAAAAGCTTATTTTCCAAATATTGATATTGATGTATTAGCTTCTAACGCAGAAACTTATATGCTCAATCTGCTTGATATAAAGGCATTAACCTCATGGCTTACTTCGTTAATTCCTCAGATCTTGCTCAGTACAGTTTCCATCGTAAAAGCATTATCAACAACATTAATTGCAATTATAGTATCTTGTTATATGCTATATGACAAAAACACTCTTGGACGTGCTATCCACCGTTTTCTCTATGCACTCTTTCCAGAAAAAACAGCCGATTATACAATCGCAACAGCGAAAGATTGTCATAGAATTTTCAGCGGATTTATTAGTGGCAAGACATTGGACTCTATTATCATCGGTATTTTATGTTTTATTTTTATGACGATATTAAAGCTTCCATACGCATTGTTGATTAGTGTAATTATCGGTGTTACAAACATGATTCCATATTTTGGTCCATTTATTGGAGCTGTACCAGGTGCATTTATCATTTTATTAATTGATCCGATCCAAATGTTCATTTACTTACTTTTAATTCTTATATTACAGCAGTTTGACGGACTATACCTTGGTCCTAAGATCCTTGGCGATTCCACCGGTCTTCGTCCAATTTGGATTATTTTTGCAATTACAATTGGAGGTGCCGTCGGAGGATTTATCGGTATGTTCCTTGGCGTTCCATGTGTCGCTGTTATCGCATTTTTAACAGGACGCTGGGTAGACAATCGACTGGCACAAAAGAATCGAAATTAATGCTTTATTTTATAAACTGACCTCAATAAGTTAGACTGCAAAATATCTCCGCCTAACTTATTGAGGTCATTCTAATTTGTTATTTCTTCTTTGTCTTACACTTTTCTTTCCTTTTTCTTTCTAATACTTTGTTCACTTCATCGAAGGACGCCTTCCACTGCAGTACATTTTTATGGAGACATCGCTTATCATAAGTAAGATGTTCAATCTGAGTCATCAATCTATTTTTTCTTGGCATATGCCATCACTCATTTTCATCACATTTATTTATCTTATGCATCACAACTCCATTATGCAATAAACCAGACATTCCAAATCTGCTTCTTATTTACCGCTTTGCTATTAATTTGCAAATCGGATTCCCCATTGAAGAAAACTTTTCTTCATATTCTGTCATAACATTTCCTTCCATATACGGACTATTATGATAATCCCTTGTGCTCATTTCCATATACCACCCAGCTTCTGTTACTGATTCCAAAGAAAATGTAAATAAATCTTGATTATCTGTCTTAAACTCCACCTGACCATTTTTTTCTAAAATCTGATCATAACGAGCGAAATATTCCTTCGATGTGAGGCGTCTCTTTGCATGACGATCTTTCGGCCATGGATCCGAAAAATTCAAGTAAATACGGCCTACTTCTCCGTTTCCAAATATATCCAAAATATTCTCCGCATCAAAACGAAGGAAAAATAAATTCGATACTTCCATTGTTTCCCTCTTTTCCAGTGCACGAATCAATACAGAAGAATATTTTTCTATACCAATATAATTAATATTTGGATTTTGCTGTGCAAGTGTCGTAATAAATTTGCCCTTCCCCATCCCAACTTCAATGTGGATCGGATTATCATTATGAAAGACTTCTTTCCATCTTCCCTTATATTGCTCTGGGTTTTGAATCACAAATTTACTTTCTGTCATTGCCTCACGAGCACCCTTAATATTTCTTAAACGCATAAATCATTCCATCCTTATATTTACTGACGATGCCATTATACCAGATGTTAACAATCATTACAAGAAAAAAACGGATGAAACAGCTTATAGTGCTTTAACAGCAAAAAATCAACTTATTTTGCAATCTTTATCAGCTTAGCATTTACACTTTCAAGGAATCCATCTGGAGTATTCGTACCTAACATCTTAAACAGGTCTTCTACTGAGTTTGTTTTTACCATATCCCACATTCCTTCACCTGGAGTAACTTTCATATTCATCATAAGCTTAATTACCTTAGATACAATATCCATTGCTTCTTGATTATTTGCAATATCTTCAATTTTATCTTTAACACTGTACATGCCTTCTGGGAAATCCATTGGAGCAGTCAGATCCATATTGCCAACTGACTGAAACCAGTTTGCAACACCTTCTGCACGCTCATTTACTTCAGGAAGTACGTAGATGGAAGGTTCTTTCTCTACTTTTTCCAGCGTCATTGTATCTTTTACTGTACCTGCTTGTGCCATAATCAGGTTAAATCCATCTTCTAATGCAACTTCAAATACAAATACTTTTTCTGCACTCTTTTGAGCAATTTTCTTGCCATTTAAATACAATGTAACAGTTGGCTGGTTGGAGTAAACACGGATTTCTGTCGTCTCTCCTGCGCGCTGTGCATAACGTTTTCCACAAAGATGAACCATCGGCTCTTTGTTCCAATAAACTTTGTAAATATAGAAGCTGTCTTTCTTTGTTTTACGATCCATTGTAACAAGACCTTTATTATTCCGTCCTGCAACTCCACCTTCATCTCTGGCAGCACATCCAAAGTCAAACATATTCCATACATGACTTGACCAAATCCAAGGACGATCTGCAAGAACTTTTGCCATATGCTCATGATACAATGCCTGATATTCTTCACTGTAATCTTTACATGCTGGGTTTGAACCATGATACGTAATAATACCTTCGCATCCATACTCAGAAAGACCAAGACAAATATTTGAATGAACTTCATGGAAATGATCTAACCACGGACCATTATCTTCCATACGACCGCCGTACCATCCAAAGTAATGGTTGTAACTTTCTATATCTGTGATTCCATGCATTGGACTTTCCACTGGTGTCATAGATACATGTGCAATTGTCGTAAGACGAGTTGGATCTAATTTCTTTACAAGTTCGTTCAATTCTTTATGATTATCAACTAATTTCTGAGAAATACCTCCGATTAAAATTTCATTTGAAATTCCCCAGAAGAAAATAGATGGATGGTTATAGTTCTGAATTACCAGTTCCTTCATCTGACTGATACAATTTTGATGTGCATCTGAATTCTGATTCATAATACTGATAAATGGAATTTCTGCCCAAACAGCAAATCCAAGTTCATCACACGCATCATAGAAATCTTGTGAATGCTGATAATGAGCGAGACGAATCGTATTTGCACCAAGATCTTTAATAATCTTTGCATCTTCAAAATGATCTTCTCTTGTCAATGCATTGCCCTTATAAAGCTGATCTTGATGACGGCTTACTCCACGGAGAGGTGTCTGTACTCCATTAATGATAAATCCTTCGTTTGGATCGCAGCTGAAACTACGTACACCTACACGAGCAGATACTTCATCATATGCTTCGTTACGTCTCTGAAGTGTTGCTGTTACTGTATAAAGATATGGTCTGTCTAATTCCCATTTCTTTGCATCTGGAACAAATAATGTAATTGCTGTGGCATCTGATGGACGGCATCCACTGGCAACTTCTTTTCCATCTGCATCTTTCACGCTGTATAATACTGTAAAGTTTTCATCAGAATCTTTCACATAGGAAACAACTTCAAACATCGCTCCGCCGCAGTCACATGGCTTTGGTGTTACTTGGATTCCAGGTCCGCCATAATAATCTAAGTCAAAATGTGCATCTGGAACGCTGATTAAGTTTACACCTCTGTAAAGCCCACCATAGAATGTAAAGTCTGCTGACTGTGGATATACGCTGTCCTTGTGTTCATTACTGCATTCAACAACTAAAAGATTGTCTTCATTTTCTTTACATAAGTCTGTTACATCCACACGGAAGATCGAATATCCTCCTTCATGATACGTAACTTTCGTTCCATTCACATAAACAGATGCCTGCTGTCCGGCTGCAAGAATTTCCACGTACACTCTGCCACCTGCCAAAGGCTGCTTTGGAGTCGCAAATTTCTTTGCATACCAGTAGTTTCCTCTGTCATACTTTCCTTTTCCGTCATGACCATCTACTGCATTCCAAGTATGAGGCAGATTAACATCCTGCCAATCCATCGGCAGTGATTCTGGAAGTCCAACATTCTTTTGAATAAACTTCCAGCCTTGATTCATATTAATAATATTACGCATGAGTTTTCCTCCTTTTTTAGTTATTTTACCATGTTTCCCAAAAATTTATTAGTACAATTAATAATATTTGATTTTTTACGGTTAATTATGGATATTTTTCATCTCATGCGATTTATGAAATCAAAGCTAATTTGACTTTTTCTGTTCTGTCCGTATCACCTTTCCGTGATCCATATAAAATACTTGATCACAAAGCAGTTCAATATCTTCTTTTGTATGACTTGCAATGATAATTAACTTGCCTTTTTGTTTCAAATCCAGAATTAATTTTCTAATTTCTCCGACACCCTCATTATCCAATCCATTCATTGGTTCATCTAACAATATAATATTTGGGTCTTCCATTAATGCCTGCGCTAACCCAAGTCGCTGTCTCATTCCAAGTGAATATTTTCCTACATGCTTTTTGCTGTCTGGATCCAATCCGACCATACGAATCGCTTCTTTAATCTGCTCTTTTCCAATCTTATTCTGAATCATCGCCAATAACTGCAGATTTTTAAATCCCGAATAATTTGGCAAAAATCCTGGATTTTCAATAATAATTCCAATATCATCTGGAATATCAACTTCTTTTCCCACAATCTTTCCATTTACACGAATCGTTCCCGATGTTGGAAGCACAAATCCGCAAATACATTTCATTAACATCGTTTTTCCAGAACCATTTCGTCCTACCAAACCATAAATATTACTTGGTTTTAACTCCATATTAATATCATTTAATACAACAGCTTCACCAAATTGTTTTTGAATATGTTCTATTTGAATCATCTCAATTTTCCTTTCTACTTTACTGCATAGACAAAATATTAATCTGCTTTTTTCGGCTGACAACTGCAATGATTACTGTTAAAATCAAAGTGAAAATACATGGCATAACAAATACGTACCAAATCGGAATAATCCCTCTTCCACCTGATATATCCCAAATATCCATTGTTGTCCAATTCACAGGCGAATACCAATACATCCACTCTCTTGCACTGCCAAATCCAAGCCACTGCACAACAGAATCAAGCATAACTAAAAATACTGCTGCTATAATGCCTGGGAGCTTTTTATCAAAGACTAAATTAATCATGTAAATAAGATGCCCCAGAAATACAAATGAAAGCCATGCTGCTAAAAATGTTAGTCCCTGAGCTACATAAGGATAAATGATTTTTATTATATTTTCCGGCAAGGAAATTAAATCTATTTTACTTCCATTATTCATAAAGTCTACAAGAAGTGAACCCCATAATTGATCTACCGACAATACTGGCAGCAATACAATTAAGGGCAGTATCATTATCAGTACCAGATAACAAAATGATGCTCCCCAGATGTACATACATTCTCCCATCCACCATGATTTTCTTTTACTGCGTATAATAAAATATGGAGTATCTTCCTCAAGAAATGGAGCATTGCAAAACAACAAAATCATACCTAAATAAATTAGTATTTTTGTGATGGACTTCAAATCTGTCATAAATAAAATTGGCAAAACACATGGGGTTATTTTTAGTCCATTTTGTACTCCATAAACCGTACTTGCAGCAAAATAGCGAACCATAAGTACCGCTTCGATTGCAATGATCATATAGATTCGGACTTCTTTTTTCCACCGAATCATATTACATTTTGCCATAATCCATGCCCTCTTAAAACAGTCCATTCTTCCACCTCTTTCTCAAAGAATAATAAAATCCAATTGCTGCTGCAATAATTAACATGAATAATATTCCTGTATTATAAGCAAACGATAATATTGGGTTTTCCACAAATGCAACACTTGGATTTGATGTGATTGTATTGAATGACAAAAAACCTGGAAGAATAAGTGAAATTGCATACAAAAAATAAAATAATAAAAAAGGTGCTCCAATTGCAACAAATCCACTTGGTTGTTTTACTGACATCCATAATCCAAATATTGATAAGAATGCTCCGCACAATCCAAAATTCCATCCCAAAATTAGTGCAAATGCAAGAGGAAATCGCAATGCTAATGACTGATATGCATTATACCAACTTACATCCTGCTCGTTCAGAGCGATTCCCATAATCGGGCTTATTACAAGAATATAGAGAAAGAATCCTAAAATTGTCGCTAATACTACACTAATCATCGTCACAAGAACACGAGATAATGCATAAGTTTTTAAATTAGAGCGAGAAAGAATCAGCCGAAAGTAACGATGATTCCAGTCCTCACAATAGCTTGCACTATAAATGCCCGCTAACAATACAATCATAACTGTTTTGAATCGATCGAAATTCAGTAATGTCATCAGCTCTCTTACGCTGCTAAAACTTTCTCTTGGCAAATCAAACTTTATAATAGAACTAATTTGTTCTGTCATACTGCATATACAGACTAAACAAATACTTACTGCAATTATTAAAAATCTCCATGAATAGATGCTTCGCCTCATATCCATTTCCATCATTGAGCCTAACCTCTTAATTTTCATAAATTTTGTCAGGCACTCCTCCCATCAAATAGTAAGAGGAGTGTCATTCTCCTTTAATAATATTTATTTTTCTGCTTATTTGTGATAAAACAGACTCACAGTACTACTGTAGAGAAAACGATTGCGTCAAAAAACTTATACTATAAAAGTATGCTTTGGCATAGATATTCTAATATCATTTATCCTCTATGCCAAAGCATATATTTTACGTTTCATTGGATAAGAGATTACCTGTCGTACCTTCCAAAAGAATATAATCTGCCGCTTCTTTTCCATTAACTGTTTTTGTATAACTCACTTTCCATGCTGGCTCCAGCGTTAGTTGGCTATTTTCTACATCCAGATTAAATGGAGAAAAATAGTATACAGCCGATATGTCTGTAATCTGTTCTCTTCCCACACCAATTTGTTTCAAAATTGGTTTTGCGCACATCATAATTTCTTTTCCAGACAACAGGGAAACCGTTTCCTCTTGTACTATTTGATCTGTTAAGTGAGGAACATTAGCCCTTAAAAAGAAAACTCCATTTTTTTCGTTATAATACATCTCAATACGAGATTGGAAATTGAAACCTTCAATTGCAATTCCTCGATAAGATGGACAATACAAAAATGCAAATGCTTCATCTTCCTTTTGCCATTTTTCCACCTCTCCCACAGGATTTCCCTTCTCATCCCTTGTATATCCTGGATGAGGAATCTGCATCTGATTCTTATTCCATGTGTTCTCTTGAATATTATTTAAAGAATCCACATCCAATACATATCCATACCTATAACTTACTGGACAGTCAATCTTCTCTAAAATATCATCACATATTTTCTGCACTTCATCAATAGATAAACCATTTAGTTCTTCCTTTTGAAATGTACTTTTCAACATTACATTGCTACATATTGTATTATATGTAATTTTCTCATCAAAGTTATTTTTAACACTTCCGATAATAGTCTCATACAAATCTACTTCAGGAATCGCATTAAAACACAGATAACTACTATACGAACGAATACCACAATTATCCATCGGTCGTCCTAGTTTCTCCGAATAATAGGTATACAGTGTCGTATCACTATATCTTTTCTCTTGTACTTCTTCAGGAGTTAGATTCAATAATACATTCCCTAATGTTTGCATATCATACGCTTCCATCTTGACTGTCAAACGACTCATCTGATTGTCCTTTGGCTCATGGATAACATTGTCTGCATTGTCTATATTATTATCCTGACTTCCATCATTGTACAATAATTTTACACGTTCCTCTGTAGTCATTGTCATACTGCACCCCGATGATAACAGGCAAATACAGAATACTAAAATAATACAAAATTTATTTTTCATCTCTACCTCAATTTTTCTGCACAGAGCTGTCGTATTAAGCTAAAATCATACATAGTTATTCTAATTCGGACAGATAACTATATCTTGCAAAATTTACTCTTATCGTGACAGTTCTTTATATTATGGATTTGTGTTTGGATCCCAAATACTAGTTACTTTAAAAGCTCTTTATAAAGACATTTTAATTGTACCATGATTTCTACAATAATGTATGAAAAATTTCTATCAGATTTCTTAAAAATTAATGACATTTTTTTCAAATGGATGTATGATATATTATGTTGTACACACACTATTTTGATTGTTTTATTTATGCGAAGCAACGAGCCAACGTCCATGCTTGCATGAGACTTTGGCGACTGCCGCGATAACGAGTGAAACTCGCATAGCGTGTTTCATCTCATTTATTCTATTCGTAAAGGAGGAACTTAATGGAAGATGTTTTAAAACGATTATACGAAATTGAATCTGCCGCTTCTGCCGTCAAAAAGGATACGGAGCGAAAAAAACGACAGTTAGAGGCCGCAATGAAGCGGAAGACAGAAGAGTTTGATGCGAAGACAGCAGCAGACACAAACACAGCACTTGCCAAACAAAGAGCCCAATTAAATGCTCAAATTGAACGAGAACTGGCTGCACAGAAAAAGGAAGTGGAGACAGTGCTGCATTCATTGGAGCAGGAATACAACCTTCATCATACTCGTTTGGCAAATGACATTTTGAATAAAATGATAAAGGACTGATGTTATGACGAAACTTTCTCAGTACAGCGGTATCGCTACGAAGATTCGTTCCATGCAGAGTCGTCTGATTACGCCGAATCAATATGACACACTCAGGACAATGGGTTCTGTCTCTGAGGCATTGACTTATTTAAAGCAGTTACCTGGTTATGCTCCATTTCTTCAGGATTTGGAGGAATCACAGGCGCACCGTGGTCAGATTGAAGCGATGCTCACTGCCTCGTTGTATCATGATTTTTCTAAGCTGTACCGTTTTGCAAATATGCAGCAGCGCAAGTTTATGGATTTTTATTTTATTCATTACGAATCTGTCGTATTAAAAGACTGTCTGCGCCGTGCTTATAGCGGAGCAGATGGAGATTTACAGCTATTGTCATTCCAGCATTTTTTTGAACAACATTCTTCGTTGAATCTCGTCCGTCTCAACAACAGTTCAACTCTGGAAGAATTTATTCGTGCTTTATCTGGTAATACGTTTTATCCAGTACTTCGACGTGCTTATGAGTCGGGTATAGCATCCCTTCCTGACTATGAGTCAATCTTAGATCAATTTTATTTTTGCACACTTTGGAAAGAAAAAAGGCAGATTTTAAAAGGTCTTGACCAGAATATTATTACAAGTACAGTAGGTTATCGAATTGATCTGTTAAATCTTCGTTGGATTTACCGTGCCAAGAAATATTACCGCATGAATGCTGACATGATTTATTCCATGTTGATTTCATGTTACTACAAAATACGTCCATCACAAATTCAAGAGATGGTTGCTTCCTCATCTATTGATGAACTGCTTCATTTGATTCATCTCACTTACTATGGACAGCGCTATGGGGAACAGCTGGATGACATTCACTCAATGGAATTACTTTATGCGCAGCTGACGGAAAAAATTTATACTGTGACAAGCCGCAATCATCCTTATTCGATTGCACCGATTAATTCCTATCTTTACTTTAAAGAACATGAAACACGTAGATTAACGACGATTATTGAAGGAATCCGCTATGGAATTTCCCCAGACGAGATTGCCTCTTATGCAGTGAACTAATCGATAGTCTATTTATTTGTATTATTCAAACAGAACAAATAGGAGGTGTTTTTTTGGTTGAAAAAATGCAATTCTTAAGTCTTACTGGACCGCGTGATGACATTGACCGCGTCATTGACCAGTATCTGAGCAAATATGAGATACATTTGGAAAATGCATTGTCGGAATTGCAGTCCGTGGCAGATTTGACTCCGTTTTTGTCAATCAATCCATACAAGACTACATTTCAGCGAGCAGAAGATTTGATTCGTTCCATTGACACATCTTCTCTTCATGCAGACTCTTCCATGACATTGGAAGAGGCCGTTCATCTGATTGAGACGCTTGACAAACAGATGGATGAATTTCGAGGGATGGATGCGACATTGGAAGAGGAACGCAGCAAATTACAGTCTGCTTTTGATATCATTAGTCCTTTCGTTGGTCTGGACTTTGATATTTCTACTATTCTTCATTTTGAGACAGTAAAGTTCCGCTTTGGAAGAATCTCAAAAGAGTATATTACAAAGTTTGAAACTTATGTCTATGAAAATCTGCACTCTATTTTTTATAAGTGCCATGATGATAACCATTATGTATGGGGACTTTATTTTGTACTTGAGTCGGAATCTGCTCAGATTGACGCAGTATATAAATCAATGCATTTTGAGCGTATTTATATTTCCGATGAATATCACGGCACACCATTATCTGAAGCTCGTTCATTAAAAGAGCAAATGAAAGAAATCACAAATCGTATTCAACAGCATACGACGAAAAAACAAAATCTTTTGATAGAACATGCGCAAGAGCTTTATTCTGCTTATAAAAAACTTGAATCTCAGAACCGTAACTTTGACGTACGTAAGCTTGCGGCATGTACAAATAAAAAAGATACCTTTTATATTTTATGTGGCTGGATGACAGCAAAAGATGCCAAACGTTTTTCAAAGGAGTTAGAATCCGATTCAAACGTATACTGCATCTTAGAGGACGAACACAGTGGTTCGATTCCTCCAACAAAATTAAAAAATCCAAAGCCCCTTCGTCCATTTGAGATGTTTATTCAAATGTATGGACTTCCTGCATACAATGAGTTTGACCCAACAATATTTGTTGCGCTGACTTATGCCTTTATATTTGGATGGATGTTTGGAGATGTCGGACAGGGAATCTTTCTTGCAATTGGAGGATTTGCTCTGTATGCATGGAAAAAGATCAATCTTGCAGCGATTGTCGGATACGCTGGAATCTTTTCTACGATTTTTGGATTTTTATTTGGCAGTGTATTTGGATTCGAGGACATTATTGATGCCGTATGGATGCGTCCAGTCAGCCAGATGTCAACCCTTCCATTTATCGGAAAACTGAATACGGTTTTCATCGTTGCGATCGGGTTTGGTATGGGTCTTATCTTATTAACGATGATTTTGCATATTATAAATGGAATTCGTTCCAAAGATGTCGAAGCGACATGGTTTGATACAAACGGTATTGCTGGTCTTGTGTTTTATGGATCAGTCGTCGGCGTAATTGTATTATTTATGAATGATTATATGTTACCAGGTGGAATACTTCTTTTTGTCATGTTTGTCATTCCGCTTCTCCTCATTGCATTCAAAGAGCCAATTACAAGAAAATTAACACATACCGTGTCCGAAGAACCAACAGGTGCTGTTATGACTATTGTGCAGGCATTTTTTGAATTATTTGAAGTACTGCTCAGCTATTTTTCCAATACACTTTCTTTCGTGCGTATTGGCGCATTCGCTGTAAGCCATGTTGCGATGATGGAAGTTGTATTGATGCTTGCAGGCGTGGAAGCTGGTAATCCGAATTGGGTTGTTGTTGTACTCGGCAACCTGTTTGTATGTGGAATGGAAGGCTTAATCGTCGGCATCCAGGTACTTCGTCTTGAATATTATGAATTGTTCAGCCGTTTCTATAAGGGTAACGGACGTGAATTTAAACCATTTTTAAAACACGAATAGGAGGATTTTACTATGACCATGTTAGTAAAGATTACATTAATTATTGCTTTAATTCTCAGTATTATGGTTCCTTTTGGATATTTTCTTCTTGGAGAAAAGCGTAGAAACCGTTATCTCATTACAATCGGCACTAATGCATTTTTCTTCTTTGGAACAATGATTCTCGCTAGTATTTTAATGTTTGGCGGCAATGTCAATGCATCTGGTGAAATTCCAGCTACTCCAGAAACACTTGATATAGCTGCAAATACAGCAGCCGCAGCTGCTGGCGGTGATATTTCTGTTGGAATGGGCTATCTGGCAGCAGCACTTGTTACTGGTCTTTCTTGTATTGGTGGTGGTATCGCCGTTGCTTCTGCTGCTTCTTCTGCACTTGGTGCAATCAGTGAGGATTCTTCTATTCTTGGTAAATCTTTGATCTTCGTAGGTCTTGCAGAAGGTGTTGCTTTATACGGCTTGATCATCTCTTTCATGATTCTTGGTAAACTTGGTTAAGGATGTGACTCAAATTGAAGATGTATTTAATCAGTGACAATGTCGACACATTTACCGGAATGCGGCTTGCCGGCATTGAGGGATGTGTCGTACACACCGAAGAGGAACTGCGGGATGCTTTGCAGCGAAGCAAACAAGACAAAAGCATTGGAGTCCTCTTATTGACCGAGAAATTTGGAAGAGATTTTCCAGAACTTGTGGGCTCAGTAAAAAAAGAAACGAATCAACCTTTGATTATTGAAATCCCTGACCGTCACGGCACAGGTAGAAGACCAGATTTTATTACAGCCTATGTCAATGAAGCAATTGGGCTGAAACTCTAAGAAAGAGGGTGATCCATTGACTACAGAGGAAAAGTTACAATATTTTATGGATTCTGCGATAGAGGATGCTCACAGACAGCAGCAAGAAGCGCTGAATGAATATCAGGCTGCTCTGGAACAGATCTTTGAAGAGCATAAAGAAGCAACCTTAAAGAAAGCAGAATTAGAGTTAAAATATGAATCCGAACAGATTCGTATGGAAGGCAACAAAAAATTTGCAAAAGAGCATTTGCATATCCGTCGTAAGCTGATGAAAAAAGGTAATGAGTTGATTGATCAGATTTTCGAGGAAGTGGATGCGATTTTAGCTGATTATAAACAAACCGATGGTTATATTGCATTATTAAAAAAACAGATTTCCGATGCAGTTGCATTTGCAGGAAGCGCAGAGATGATTGTCTATCTTGATCCAGAAGATGCTGATAAAAAGCCAATGCTGGAACAGGAAACACACGCCGTACTGACGATTAGTGACACTCCTTTTGGAGGCGGAACTCGTGCGGTAATTCCTTCCAGAAATATTTTGATTGATCATTCATTTGAGAGTAAGCGAAATGATGCCAGAGCAAATTTCCATTTCAACGGAGGTGCAATTTATGCAGGAAAATAATCGAATTTATGGAATCAACGGTCCTGTCGTTTATATTAAAGGAATCACAGAGTTTACAATGGGCGAGATGGTCTATGTCGGAGAACAAAAGCTTGTCGGAGAAGTCATCCGTCTTGACTCTTCCCGCACAACAATCCAAGTGTATGAGGAGACAAGTGGACTGCAGCCAGGCGATATCGTCCGTTCTACTGGTGCTCCGATTTCTGTCACTCTTGCTCCTGGTATTCTCAACAATATTTTTGATGGTATTGAACGTCCGTTAGGAGAAATCGCAAAGCAAAGCGGTGCATATATTAGCCGTGGTGTCAGCGTTGAACCTCTTGATGCAGACAAAAAATGGAAGACGCATATCGTTATTTCAGAAGGACAGCACTTATTTGCCGGAAGTATTATCGCAGAAGTTCCAGAAACAACTACGATTACTCACAAACCAATGGTTCCTCCTGATATAGAAGGTACTGTTATTTCTGTCGTTCCAGATGGAGAATATACGATTCACGACACACTTGCTGTATTAAAATTAGATGATGGAACAACTTATCCATTGAAAATGGCACAGCAATGGCCAATTCGTGTCCCACGTCCGACAAGCAAACGTTATCCTGCTTCCAAGCCGCTCGTGACAGGACAGCGAATTCTTGACACTTTATTTCCGATTGCAAAAGGTGGAACGGCTGCTGTTCCAGGCGGATTTGGAACTGGTAAAACAATGACACAGCACCAGATCGCCAAATGGTCGGATGCGGATATTATTATTTATATCGGATGCGGAGAACGTGGCAATGAGATGACACAAGTATTGGAAGACTTCTCCAAACTGACTGACCCAAAATCCGGACATCCATTAATGGCACGTACGACATTAATCGCAAACACATCGAATATGCCAGTTGCTGCACGTGAAGCAAGTATTTACACGGGTATTACATTAGCAGAATATTACCGTGATATGGGTTATGATGTTGCGATTATGGCAGATTCCACTTCGCGATGGGCAGAGGCACTTCGTGAACTTTCCGGACGTCTTGAAGAGATGCCTGCCGAAGAAGGTTTCCCAGCTTACCTTGCCTCTCGTCTTTCTGCATTTTATGAGCGTGCTGGAATGATGCAGAACTTAAATGCAACAGAAGGTTCGGTTTCCATTATCGGAGCAGTTTCTCCACAAGGCGGTGACTTCTCTGAACCAGTTACACAAAATACAAAACGATTTGTCCGCTGCTTCTGGGGATTGGATAAATCACTTGCTTACGCTCGTCATTTTCCAGCAATCCATTGGCTGACTTCTTACAGCGAATATTTGCAGGATCTTGCTCCTTGGTACTCTACCTACGTAAATAAAGACTTTGTCAGCGACCGCAATCAAATTATGGCACTACTCAATCAGGAGAGTTCTCTGATGGAAATTGTAAAGCTGATTGGCTCCGACGTGCTTCCAGACGACCAAAAACTTGTGCTGGAAATCGCCCGTGTCATCCGTCTCGGATTTTTACAGCAAAATGCCTTTCATCCAGATGACACTTGTGTCTCAATGGAAAAACAATTCCGCATGATGGAAGTCATTTTGTATCTCTATCAAAAATCCCGTACACTTGTAGCACTCGGAATGCCGATGAGCATTTTAAAGCAAAGCAATGTTTTTGAACGCGTTATCAATATGAAATATGACGTTCCAAATGATAAATTAAATCTGTTCCAGATTTATTACAACGCAATTGACGAGTTTTATGATGATGTATTAAAACGAAATGCATAGAAGGGAGAATAGTTATGGCAATTAAATATTTAGGATTAAGTGAAATCAATGGCTCTCTGATTGCATTGGAAGGCGTACAAAATGCCGCATTTGATGAAATTGCAGAAATTTCTGTCAATAACGGAAAAGAAAAGAAACTGGGACGTATTGTAGAATGTTATAAAGATAAAGCCATTATTCAGGTATTTGAAGGCACAGAAAATATGTCTTTAACAAATACACATACTCGTCTGACTGGACATCCCATGCAGATTGGTCTTTCTTCCGATATTCTTGGACGTACTTTTAACGGAATCGGTCAGCCAATTGATGGACTTGGTCCGATTGATGCAGAATTATACCGTGATATTAACGGAATGCCGCTCAATCCAGTAAAACGAGAATACCCACGAAACTATATTCGTACTGGTATTTCTGCAATTGATGGTCTTACTACATTGATTCGTGGCCAAAAGCTTCCGATTTTCTCTGGAAATGGACTTCCACATGACAAGCTTGCCGCACAGATCGTAAAACAGGCTTCCCTCGGTGACAACAGCGATGAAAAATTTGCGATTATATTCGCTGCTATGGGTGTCAAATACGATGTTGCCGAATTTTTCCGCCGTACGTTTGAAGAAAGCGGCGTAAGCGATCATGTTGTTATGTTTTTAAATCTTGCGAATGACCCAGTTGTAGAACGTCTCATCACTCCAAAAATGGCTTTGACCGCTGCCGAATACCTTGCTTTTGAAAAAGGCATGCATATCTTAGTTATTTTAACTGATATGACTTCCTTTGCAGAAGCATTGCGTGAAGTATCCTCATCGAAAGGAGAAATTCCTTCCCGAAAAGGTTATCCAGGTTATCTCTACAGCGAATTTGCAACAATTTATGAGCGTGCTGGAATCGTATCAGGTGTAGATGGTTCCGTCACACAGATTCCAATTTTAACAATGCCAAATGATGATATTACTCATCCAATTCCAGACTTGACTGGATATATTACCGAAGGACAGATTGTACTCGACCGACAGATGTTTGGACAATCCATCTATCCTCCAATCAATGTTCTTCCTTCGCTTTCTCGTCTTATGAAAGACGGAATCGGAGAAGGCTATACGAGAGAAGATCATCAGGCAGTTGCCAACCAGCTTTTCTCTGCCTACGCCCATGTTGGTGATGCAAGAAACTTAGCTTCCGTTATCGGAGAAGATGAATTGTCCGATACTGATAAAAAATATCTCGCATTTGGAAAAGCATTTGAAACACAGTTTGTCGGTCAGGGGGAAAATGAAAACCGTACGATTCTTGATACATTAACAATCGGATGGAATTTATTAAAAATGCTTCCTCGTGAAGAGCTTGACCGAATCGACACAAAGATTTTAGAGAAGTATTATCCAGAACAAGACGAATTGAGGTGATAGTATCGATCCGAATACATTCCCGACAAAGGGAAATCTCATTTTAGCAAAAAATTCTCTGGCTCTCGCTCGCCAAGGATACGAACTGATGGATAAAAAGCGAAATATTTTAATCCGTGAGCTGATGGAACTGATCGATCAGGCATCTTCCATTCAGTCCGAAATCGACAGCACATTTACATCTGCCTACCTCGCATTACAGCGTGCCAATATCGAAATGGGTATCCACCAAGTAGAAGCAATCGCAGCTTCGATTCCTGTTGAAAATTCCATAACGATCAAAACACGAAGTATTATGGGAACAGAGATTCCGCTCGTGCAGTATGACAACAGCCATGAAACAGAGCGTCCAGCCTATGCATTTTATAACACAAAAGAATCGCTTGATATTGCAGTACAGCAATTTAACCGTGTAAAAGAGTTAACACTTCGCCTTTCCACGATTGAAATTTCTGCCTATCGCCTCGCTGCCAGTATTAAAAAAACACAAAAGCGTGCGAATGCACTGAAAAATATCACGATTCCACGCTATCAGGCATTAGTCAAATCAATCAGCAACGCACTCGAAGAAAAAGAGCGCGAAGAGTTTACTCGATTAAAAGTAATCAAACAGCAGCTGAGTCAATAAGTGCAGATTATCTAACTAGCGATACTAAATACAGACGATTACTTCGTTGCTTGAAATTATAAAGAAATTCACGTTATTATCCTAATAAAAATAAATAGAAATAGCGTGAATTTTTTCCTTTATCAATAAAAGTTTAAAACCTCTGCATGATCGATAACGATATACGCAGCCTAGCTAAAATGTAACGTTAAGAATTGCTTTTTTGCATTTGTTGTATTATAATATTCATCGTCCAACAGAACTTAGATGTATAGTAACCGTGCATTTACCTGCAAACCTATCTGTTCTGTTTCAAAATGGATGAATGTCAATTGACAGAAAGGAGGAGGCAGGATAGATCCGTCGTCCAGACCGATTCCTCCCCGACATATAACGTCGATATATCCTGTTAGAAATTTATGAAACATTTTCTTTGCTTTTTTATAAGCATTAGTTTTTTTCTGAATAGCTGCTTTTTCTCAATTCCAGCTGCTGCTGCATCGTTGGATGAAGTAAACCAAATAATCGCTTCTATTCCAACGCAAAACTGGCCGCAAGCTCCAGAACTTACCAGTCAGGCTGCTATCTTAATAGATGCAGACTCTGGAACAATTTTATATGCAAAAAATGCATCACAGCGGATGTATCCAGCCAGTACGACCAAATTGATGACCGCACTTTTGGCATTGGAGCAGACAAGTCCAGAAGAAGTCATTACCTTTTCGCGAAATGCAGTCAACACACTTCCGCCTGGCAGCAGTCATATCGGCATGCGTCCTGGCGAACAGCTCACCGTAAAAGACTGCCTCTATGGTCTTTTACTTCCATCTGCTAATGAAGTAGCCAATGCATTGGCAGAACGGATTTCTGGTTCCGTTACCTCTTTTGTATCACTTATGAACACAAGAGCAGAGCAGCTCGGATTGATCAACAGTCATTTTTCTAATCCAAACGGGCTGCATGAAGAAAACCACTACAGCTGTGCCTATGACCTTGCCATGATTTTAAAACAATGTATCCAGAATGATACATTTTTGGAAGTTGCATCCCAGCCAACTTACGTCCGAGAACCCGATGCCTTATTAAATAAACGCATCCCAATGGCAACGACAAACGATATGCTTCGCCGAAACCGTGCCTATTACAATGCTGATGTTGTATGCGGAAAAACTGGATGGACCGAGCAGGCAGGACGCTGCCTTGTCAGCTATGCATCCCGTAACGGTATGAATCTTATTTGCGTAACAATGAATGCCATTGCACCAAATCAATTTCTCGACACAAAGCAATTATTGGATTATGGATTCGACCAGTTCTCACTCATGAATATATCTGAATCCGACCATTCATATGACAGCAGCCATCTGATTGACAGCCCACTGCATTTTATGCAAGAGACAAAAGGACTTGTTCAGCTTGATCCGTCCTCTCGTCTTATTTTGCCGGTCACTTTATCATTTGATCAGCTTGAACGCCGAGTAACAAACGATCAAAATGCACCCGCCACAATTACCTATTATTATCAAAATTATCGGCTTGGCAGTGCATCCATCGTTCCAATCACCCACGACGATGACACCAACTTATTCCGCGATCAGACAAAGCTTCCAGAGCAGCTCTCATCACTTTCTATTACATCAGTATTTGTCATCCCAATTTGGGGAATTTTCCTTTCCCTTACAACGGCTGCATTGCTTTTATTTGGTCTGTTAAAAGGATTTCAGCGATCTCATCCAAACGATTATCGCCGTTATTATCAACAAACAGTGCAATGGATTGCAGCTGTCCGTTCAACTAGACTGCAAAAAAAGAAAAATCAAACAAAAAAAATCAGCAATCAGAAAAAAGCGAAATAAACTCAAAAAAGAAAATAAACCAGATAATACACTAGAGCTGTCACATTAAAAATGATCCTTCAAGATATCGTTTTGCTCTCAAATTAGCACTACTCTATCATGTATGGTTTCAAATTAATGCGACAGCTCTTTTGAATTTCACTTCAATCACTCATGCTTCTTTTTTTCTCTTCTTCTATTTTGTACTCCTTCTTTTCGCTGTACAATCCCCTTTGCCTCATCAGCATCAATCAGCTTTAATGTCTTAACTGCAAATACATGCTGCTCTTTCGTCTTTTTCATTCGTATTTTTCCCTTCATCCATCCATGTATCGGGCAATATGAAAGACTGTAATAATTTCTGCCGCAGTCCGAAAACCACTGCAGCTTTCTGCGAACAGAACGGCGGCATTTATAACAAACCGTCGATGTAACACCTTTGTCTTCCATTGCTTCCTCTTTCGATGCAAATTCTCTCGATACAAACTTAGAATAGTGATCAAACACAATATAAATCTCATCTTTTCGTGTCTTTGGCACTTGATGATAGTCAATCGAAACCATCTTTTTCAGTCGTTCCCAATCCAATGATAACAAAATCATTGCCGTATAATAAGCATCCGACAATGCACGATGAAACGGCTGATCTTGTATAATTAACAGTTGCTGAATTGCATACTCAAGCGATCTCCTCATCTTGCCGTCCTCAAAATCAAGGCTGTACAATTTTTGCACATCATAATAGTACAGAGGAAGCGGAAACGGATTCTCCATATGATAATAGTCCATATTTTTTTGAAGTTCTGTCAAATCCATCGATCCCCATGTACAAAAACAATATTCTTCTCCACACCACTCCAAAAATTCACTGCAGGCATCCACAAATGATGTCCCCTGCTCCAATTCCTCTTCTGAAATATTCACGACTTCTCGTGTCCGATAAAACAATTCCTTATAAACAATTGGACGGATCAGACGCTGAAACTCTCCAAGTATTTTTCCATCTTCACTCATCTTCACCGCACCAATTTCAATAATCTCGAATGTCAAATCTGGATCTTCTAACTGCTTTTGAGCAGCCTGATTCCACTCCAGATCAAAAATAATATAATTCACAATAATCCCACCAATCTCTGCTTGGTTATTCTTTTTTATGCTTCATTTGCTTTGCATTCAAGTGTATGAAAGTCATACATTCTCTATCAACATGAAATTATGACTTATTACTATCATAACAGATTTTACACAATATGGAAAGATACAGATTTTGGATTAGAAGCAAAACTTACCATCCTTCTGTAGTAAAATGATCACTCGGAATCTAGTTTGCTGCTTTCTCTTTCAAAATTTTTTAAAAATATGTACCAAGCTGTCTATAAAAATGATATAATAGAGAAACATTATTGACGTTTTCCATTATATAGCGAAATATATATGGAATCTTTTGCAGAACGAATATTGGAGATTCTATTCCTTCTGCATTTTAATTTTAAGAAAGGAGATATGATGTCGAATTTGTTTACTCTATCAAATAAATTTGTATCAGCACTATAAGTCTATGTTAAAACACAAATGGTTTCTATATCTGACCGAATTTTTTGCTGGAATGTCAGTTATGGCAATTGAATTAGGAGCAAGCCGTCTTATGGCACCTTACTTCAGTTCTTCTCAAATTGTATGGACTGTCATTATCGGTACAATTATGATTGCAATGGCACTTGGAAATATTATCGGAGGACGACTTGCAGACAAAAATCCCGATCCATCCCGCCTTTATATGCGCCTATTAATCGCCGCCGTCTGGACAGCTGCGATTCCGTTTGCTGGACGCTATTTAATTATGGGAATTTCCCTTCTGCTTGCTGCATTCGTGAAGAAAAATTTCCTAATTTGGGCATCCTTTGCCACATGCTTTATCGTATTCGTATTTCCTCTGATTTTGCTTGGAACAGTTACACCATCTCTCGTAAAGTTTTCTGTCAATAACTTAGATGACAATGGAAAGACAGTCGGTGAACTCGGAGCATTGAATACAATCGGAAGTATTATTGGTACATTTGTACCGACATTTATCACAATTCCAGCAGTTGGAACTGCCGCTACCTTTATTATTTTTTCTTCGATTTTAGCACTTATTAGTATTGCTTACTTTTTATCCATTCGGAAAAAACTTGTAAAAACCACTATCGCAGCCGTTTTAATTGTTGTATTTTCATTTACAACAGTAAATTACAGTTTTGCATTCTGGGAAGATAATATCATTCATGAAGACGAATCCATTTATAATTATCTTCAAGTAAAGGAGGATAATTCAAGCACAATTCTTTCAACAAACGTACTGTTCGGTGTGCAGTCGATTATGATGAAAAATCAACAGCTCACTGGTATGTATTACGATTATGCCCTTGCTGCACCAATCATGGCTGGCGTAACGCAAAAGTCCGACAACCAGCTGCTGATTCTCGGACTTGGAACAGGGACGTATGCAACACTCTGCCGCCGTTATTTTCCTGATATGAGCATCGAAGGAGTCGAAATCGACGAAAAAATCGCCGATCTTGCTTCCCAATATTTTTCACTGCCTTCTGATGTATCTGTTGATGTGTATGACGGACGTTCTTACTTAAATACCCGAATTTCGCCTGATAAAAAATACGACGTCATTATGGTAGATGCGTATCAAGATATCACAATTCCATTTCAGATGTCTACGATAGAATTTTTCACACAAGTAAAAACCCATTTAAAAGAAAACGGAGTTATGGTCGTCAATATGAATATGAAGTCAAAACAAGAAGGTTCCATCAACGATTATCTTTGTGACACAATCAGCAGCGTATTTGCGTATATAAAAAAAGTTCCAGTCAACAACGGTACAAACTGTGAAGTATTCGCCTCCGACCGTACCAATCTGTCCGAATCACTGCTCGCCTGCCTTCCATCCATCACTAACATCAGCTTACAGGCAATGATGCGCACCGTCGCAAATGGTCTTACAGATCATGTGACAAACAATCGTATTTTAACCGATGATAAAGCGCCTGTTGAACTGCTTGGAATGAAAGTACTCGATGAGATTATTCAAGATGAACTCGACTATTACCGCGACCTTTACTTATCAGGTGATCACTCCATACGGGAACTTCTTCCATGAGATGAGACATTTCGCAAACAGGCTATAATGCAAAAACAAATAGTCACAGTCTTATCCACTCGTAAAACGAACCAAACATTAATCAGATTTTGGTTTATCGTTCATTCAAAAGTGGAGAAAACTGTGACTTTCTATTTATTTATCAAGCGTTTTATTTGCCGTCTCATTTTAGTCGTATTTGTGCTGCACGCTCATTATTTTCTGTCTTTTGCAAAGAAATATGCCATTGGATAAATTCCCCATGTACACTGAATGTACTTTCCTCGTACTGCCTGAACCATAATCGGCAGATCAATTCCCATCTCTTGTGCTAACTGAGTTTTTCTCAATCGTTTCAATCTTTTTCCAGTAAAGAAAAATACTTCCTGTCTCTTAATAATTTCATTCATAATCTTAATCAATAACTGATTTCTCTTTGCAATTCCGTCCATTAAATCCTGAATCTGACGAAGCTTCCCCTGCAAATATTGTTTTACTTCTGGACCGCAGTCCTGCTCCATCATATTTTTATAATATTCATTAATTGAAATCTCTGGATACAAATATTCATTCACTAAAATCTCATAATATCCTTCTAACTTTACAACAGTAAGATCTGGTACTAGATATGCCAAATGTTCTCTTGACGCAAATCCATTTCCCGGCTTTGGATTCAAACTTTTAATCAACTGAACATACTGCTCCATCTCTTCTTTTGAGCATTTCATCTGAGCCGCAATCTCATCTTCTTCATTATTTCCGACCATATCGAGATAATCTGACACAATTTGCCGTGCAATTGGATCGTCTTTTTTGCAGCGTTTTAACTGCAGTTTTAAACATTCTTTTAAATCTCTTGCTCCAATTCCAGCTGGTTCCAATCCTTGTAAAATCGTAAGACAACGTTGTACTTCTTTCATATCAACCGAAAACTGCTCTGCAATATGTTCCAATGATTCTTGCAAATATCCCCTCGAATCCAATGATTCAATCATATATACTACGATATGATACGTGTCTTCTCCTAATCGCGCGGGTGAAATCTGTGACTTTACATAAGTTGATAAATCTTCTTTTTCATTCTGCGGTATTACATCCCAATCATCCTTATTCTTTATGTAGTCTTTTTCCAACTGTGAATATACTCGATTACTGTCATCTACTTGATTCAGCCATTCAATTTTGCGCTTTCGCTCCTGCATCTGACTTACTGGAAAGTCTTGTTCTTTCATATCAATTAATGGATTTTCCAATGCCATCTGTTTTATATATTCTTTTAATTTTTCTGTACTCATTCTGACAATCACTTCCAACGGCACATGCTCTGGAAGCGGTTCCGATATTTTTTTATTCTCTGCCATTATTCACTCCTCCTTTTATTAAACGGATATTCTCAGTCTGCGTGATTTATCCTTCATAAGATAAATATATTTATTTGTAAGAACGTCGAGAACTCACTGCTCTTGCTGCTTATCTTCACTCATGCACTGCTGGAAAATTATATGATACTATTGTCAAATGGAGGTAAGATACCCTCTGACTTTAACATCACTATGTACTATCAGTATACTATAACATTAGTAACTTTTCAATTTTTTTTAAAATTTTTTTCTATTTTTTTGTATATAATTTTCTATTTTTTTACTAAAACCGCTTCGCATTTTCATAGTTCCATACAAAAACAAGTTTCCTCACTCCCTATTTTCAAGGCAAGCTTTCTGATTCCTTTACTGACTTATTTCCATTTCGTCTAATTATAAGTTAGTCCACATATTTTTATCTGTTATTACATAGAGTATGTAAAGCGAAGCAATTCGAAGGAAGGAGTTTACGCCATGTTCTCACAAAAATCAATTCGCCAGTCTTTAAACGACTTGGAAACGGATGCGCTGACTGGTCTTTCCTCAAAAGAAGCAAAAAATCGTCTTTTAAAATATGGGAAAAATCAATTGCAGGAAGCACCAAAAGAGACGAATATACAACGTTTTTTTGACCAGCTAAAAGACCCTCTTATTTTCATTTTGCTCGTATCTGCTGTAGTTTCTATTTTATTAAAAGAGATTGGCGATGCCTGCATTATTTTAATTGTTGTACTCGTTAATGCCATCGTTGGCGTCGTACAAGAAGGAAAAGCTCAGCGCGCACTCGACGCATTAAAGGAACTTACTACATTACACGCCATTGTGCGCCGTGATCAAAAACAAATAGAAATTCCTGCTGATGAGCTTGTACCAGGTGATATTGTTCTGCTCGAGACAGGCGGACAAATTCCTGCTGACTTACGGCTGATTTCTTCCTCGAATCTCCAAATCGAAGAATCGGCACTTACTGGTGAATCCGTTCCAATCCAAAAAGACTGTGAATTCACCGCTTCTTCTTCTCTCGCACTTGCAGATAAAAAAAATCTTGCATTTATGACAACAACTGTCACAAACGGCCGAGGGGAAGGCGTCGTAACCGCAACAGGCATGAATACTGAAATCGGAAAAATCGCTGGTTTTATTAATCATACCCCACAAGAATTGACACCGCTTCAGAAAAAACTTGGAGAACTTGGAAATATATTAAGTGTTGTTGCGATCGCACTTTGTGTTTCCTTATTTGGCATCGCCGTATTTCAGCACCGAAATATGTTTGACATGCTTATTACTGCAATTTCTCTCGCCGTCGCAGCCGTCCCCGAAGGACTTCCTGCGATCGTCACAATCGTACTTGCCCTTGGCGTCTCTCGAATGGTAACATTTCATGCCATCGTACGCCGTCTTCCCTGTGTCGAGACACTTGGCTCTGTCAATGTTGTTTGTTCCGATAAAACTGGTACGTTGACCCAAAATAAAATGACGGTGCTTCGCTGTTATACAAACTTTACTGAAAAAGAGGCACACCATCTCGACATTGAAAATGATCATATTTTTTTAGAAAGTTTTGTGCTGTGCAACAACGCTGTTATTACCCCGAAACTGCGCAGCGGCGATCCAACCGAACTCGCATTATTAGACATGGCAAGACCTTACGGCATTTACCGCAAATCTCTTGAACTGCAAATGCCGCGCATTGATGAAAAACCGTTTGATTCTGACCGAAAAATGATGACAACTTTACATAAAAAAGGAAATACTTCTGTTTCCTATACAAAAGGAGCTTCCGATGTGGTACTCGAACGCTGTAATTATGTATTGGAACATGGAAAAATCATCCCGATGACTGCTGTTCACCGAAAAAATATTCAGGAAGAAATATCAAAGTTGTCTTCCGATGCTCTTCGTGTTCTCGCATCCGCCATGCATTTTGATACAACTGCATTATCAGAATTTGATTTGGTTTTTATCGGACTCGTCGGAATGATTGACCCAGCACGACCAGAAGCGATCCATGCAGTCGAACAATTTACCCATGCTTGTGTCAAAACAGTTATGATTACTGGAGATCATAAAGAAACCGCATACGCCATCGCAAATGATCTCGGCATCGCCTCTCATCCATCACAATGCATGACTGGGCAGGAGCTGAACCGCCTTTCTGACGACGAATTTTATCAAAAGCTCCCAAATCTCACCGTATTTGCGAGAGTGTCTCCCGAACATAAAGTACGAATTGTAAAAGGATTTCAGTCACTTGGAAATATTGTCGCAATGACAGGAGATGGGGTCAATGACGCACCTTCCCTTCGAGCCGCCGACATTGGTATTGCAATGGGAAAAAGCGGCACAGATGTGGCAAAAAATGCATCCGATATGATTTTAACCGATGATAATTTCTCAACAATTGAAAAAGCAATTGAGGAAGGACGCTGTATTTACGAAAATATACGTAAATCCGTCCTATTCTTACTTTCCTCTAATTTTGGTGAAATTATCACAATGTTTGCCGCAATTTTATTCGGTCTTGCATCTCCACTCCGATCCATTCATATTTTATGGATTAACTTAATTACCGATTCCCTGCCAGCACTTGCACTCGGCGTTGACCAAACAAATCCAAAACATCTCATGTCGAAACCACCAAGAAGTCCAAGAGAAGGATTATTTTCTAACGGCGGCATTAACTGTACTATTTTTTATGGAATATTAATCGCAAGCATCAGTTTATGCGCGTTTTTAAAACTGCCGCTGCATTACCTTCATGCCAACAACATGCCAATTACACTGAGAAATATAAATGCCTCACTGCAAATCCCAGAACTGCTCGCCCACGCACAGACTTACTCATTTACTGTCGTTGGACTCAGCCAGCTCTTTCATGCCACTGGAATGAGAGATATTGAAACATCCATTTTCGCAGTTAATCCATTCTCTAACCGCCTTATGATTCTTTCATGGATCGTTGGATTATTCTTACAATTTATTGTTACGGAAATTCCATATTTTGTATCTATATTTGGAACAGTAAGACTAACTGCCGAAGAATGGATAGAACTGCTCTTTCTTGCCTCCGTTCCCCTGCTGGCACATGAAATATTCTGTCTCCATATGAAATACGATAACAAACAGGCAGATAAGCATTTCGTATAAATGAATAAGAAGCTGTCGCATTAAGATGAAACCATGCAGGATATAGTAGTACTACTCTGCTAAGATAACTATATCATGCAGGATATATTCTTATTGTGACAGCTTCAACTCTCTTAATCAGGCAGCTATCCTCTTTGCTTCTTTCTCATATTTTGCAAATTCCAAGTCATACTTTTTCATGGACTTATCAAACCTATGTCCTTTTGACATTAGCATCATATTAATTTCATAATTGCAAGTATAATTAACAAAATGCTGCTTAACCATGATAAATCTAATGTTGAACGGGATGCAATTCGATTTCCGATCCAACATCCAACTATAATGACTGCCATTCCAACAATAAACGATGCAATAATCGTAACAATCCAATGCGAGACAAGTATTCCAGCTCCAATTCCAGCAGCTGCACTGTCGAGTGACAATGCAATTCCAAGTGATACAGCCTCGGCTGGAGATAGCACTGTAATATCTCCTCCATTTGCAGTCTCTGGATTTGCATAAACAGTTAAAATGAAATTTAATTCAGAAATCGAAAATGCCCATTTTTTCTGTCTCATATTGTGACGTCGAATCCATGATTTCAGCGAAGAATCTAATAGCTTGATTATTCCAAGGGAAAACAAAATACAAAAACAGATTCCTCTTGTAAATATATCTGGAATTACTGTTCCAAATCCTTTTCCTATAACTAAGAAAAGAAAAAGGATACCCGTTGACAGCATCGTAATAATCCATGCTGAAACAAGAGGTATCCTCACTTTATTTGATCCATATACAAAACTGGCAGCAAATGCATCAATGGATAATGCCGTTACAAGCAAAATTGTTTCCATCCATGATACCATGACGAACCCTCATTTCTTCCCAGCCTAATTATTCCACGTAAAGCAGACTATATGAAGTCCACTTCTCTGCTTTCTCATAAACTCAGGCAGCGTAAAAACTATGATACTCTTCCTCGCTGACTTTTATTTACATAGAATCATTAAGCTGTATTTACTTTATCATATTCGTCATAAAACAAAGAGGTGAACATTCCTTTTTTGTTTTTGCGTGCCTCTTCATACAAATACTGCTGAACCTACGGCTGACTCACTGGAACAGACGACATATTCGCTCCTGCACTTTCTGAAGGAGCTGCCTCTTCCTGCACTGTAGGAGATACAGCATCGGACTGTGGTTCCTGCGGCAATGGCTGTGTCACCGTCTGTCCTCCAAGACTAGTTACCGTACAGAGCGGTGCGGCTTCTATATATTCAAATGTAATCGCATCTCCAACTGCATATTTCACAATATCTACCAAATCAGCGACTGACACATCAAAAATCATGTCCATGCCATCCAGCACAAGATAGAAATGAGAGTTTCCTTCTATGACAGTCTGAGCCATTCTCTTAATCACTCCCGATACTGTCTTCGTCGTCGATACGTCATTTCCATTAGAAATTCCACTGCTCTTAAGCAGTCTCACATAAGCATTCTGACAATCTGCAACACTGTCGCCGATTGCAACACTCTGGTATTTTTGAACATTTACCATCGCATATTTCTTTACAAGTCCTGCATCATCTTTTAATGCCATAAAATACGTCGGTTCATTCGCAATATTTAACAATAACGGAAATGCTGCATTATATTTTAAATTCTGCACTTGACCTTCGGCAGAACGCATTGCGGAAAACTCTTCTGCACCAGAAATCGAATAATATCTCGTCTCCATTGTACGCTGATTCATTAAAATAAATCCAACATTGGACTGGTCAGAGTTTACAGAAGTAACACCCGTATATACCCATACGTCATCATCTTTTGCAATATAGTTATAACCTTGTGTTGTCTTTAAGCAGCCCTTCTGGCCAAGTACACTGTTAATAAATCCGTTTATTAACTTTCCATGATAATTATAAAGCTCTAAAAGCAATCTTGCCGGATAAGCACGGTCAACCCACTGCGGACATTCTTCAATCGCATAATCCATCGTCTCTCCTGTCTGTGCATTACAGAGAACGACTCTTCCGATTGTCTGACCGCCAAACAGTCCAATATTATATTTTTTTACTGGGCAAATCCAATATGGCGTTCCATTTTCATCAATTTCAAAACTCAATTCATCAAACATATAGGTTGGATAATGAAATCGCAAATGGCGATAAATATTTCGATTAAAATATTCTGACTCAGAATATTTGATTGGCTGCGGCAGTTTTACTAACTGTGTGTCTTGTGTCGCCATATCAATCATCATATACGCTGGGATTCCCTGTGCCTGATTCGTAAACCATTTTACTGGACTCGCATACACAAGAGGACTCACACGAACTGGAACACCTTTGTAATTAATCTGAGAATACAATGTTCCCACTTCAAACTGAGAAACCATATCTACCATGCTTCCCATCTTACGTTCACCAAGAATCGCTGCACTGTCTCGATCCAACAATGGAATCTGATCAAAACTAATCTGCTGAATATCCTGCACAAAATCTCCATCTTTTGGAACAATCAGATTTTTATACTTGTTTGCATTAACAATCGGAGAAGACAATACTAAACCAATTATAAAAATCGCTCCAAGCAGACCAACAATTACTGCACCAACTTTTACTACTTTGCTCTCCTTTACATCAAACAGATCCTTTGGCTTTTCTTTTGCTGCCAGGAGAAACACAACCAGCACGATAAACCCGATAATAAATCCCCAAAAACTTTGGCTGTGGATATTTATCGCTGGAAGCGTTACGTAAT
Source organism: Clostridiales bacterium (assembly GCA_022778745.1). Taxonomy (GTDB): domain Bacteria; phylum Bacillota; class Clostridia; order Lachnospirales; family Lachnospiraceae; genus Fimimorpha. The sequence goes on along the minus strand of JALFSR010000057.1, from coordinate 8,545 downwards.
AGTAAACAGCTGCCATAAGCAATGCCAGCACAACTAATAGAACCTTCCATTTGAATAAACCTTTTCTTTTTTTCACTAAATTACCTCCTTTTATAAAACATGGAACTGCTGCATTAAGCCGGAATCATACATAATATAGTAATACCCATTTAAACAGATAACTATATCTTATAAGACTCACTCTTATTGCGACAGCTCCATGTAACGTTCGCTTCATGCTAAACAAATAGCAAAACAGACCTATAAAATTTATTTTTCTGTTTGTCTATTAGTCTAACTCAATTTCCTCTAATTCCTTTGGTGGAATCTGCTTTGTCGATGCATTTAAGAACTTCTTCAGTTCAGTAGAAGCAGTCTTATATTCGGTAATTGTTCCAGCACCTGCCATACATCCGCCTGGACATCCCATACCTTCAATCATACACCCTTTCATCTTTCCAACCTTTGCTAAAGTCAGCATCTTCTTACAATCTGCAAGACCTTCTGCATGTTCAATACGAACTGGAACTTCTGGATAATATTCTTTCAGACATTTTTCAATTGCACTTGCAACGCCGCCTGCGACTGCATAGCCACGACCGACTGCAGTTGCTTCATGCATGGAGGAATCTCCTTCCATAGCAGCTGGGTCAATACCCTTTGCATCAAACATTCCTCTTAATTCCTCAAATGTGATAACAAAATCAACATCACTTCGTACTGTTCTTCGAGATGCCTCTAACTTCTTCGCAGCACATGGTCCAATAAATACAACATGAACGTTTGGATTTTCTTTCTTAATACTTCTTGCTGTAGCAACCATTGGTGTTAATTCCTGAGATACACTCTCAATTAATGTCGGGAAATACTTCTTTGCAAGCATGGACCAAGACGGACAACATGATGTCAATAAGAATGGCAGTTCTCCTGTCGCTACTTTATTAGCATAATGATGTGCCTCTGCGATCGCACCAATATCCGCACCAAGAGCTACTTCATGTACATTTTTGAATCCTAACTTCAATAATGCAGCTTTAAGCTTTCTTGCATCTACATTTTTACCAAACTGACTTACATATGCAGGAGCCAATTCTGCAACAACTTCTTTGCCTTCACGGATTGCTTTTGCTAACTGGAATACTTGTGACTTATCTGAAATCGCACCAAATGGGCAGTTTACCATACACATACCACAAGATACACATTTATCTGGATCAATCTTTGCACGTCCCATCTCATCGCTCTCGATAGCATTGACACCACATGCCTTTGCACATGGACGCTCCATCTTAGAAATCGCATCATATGGACAAACGGACTTACACTTACCACACTTAATACACTTACTCTGATCAATAACAGACTTACCATCTACAATTGAGATAGCACCCTTTGGACATACTTCCTTACATGGATGAGCTACACAGCCACGGCACATATTACTTACAACATACTTATTTGGCTCACATGCTTCACATGCAGAAGGAATAACCTGCATCAACGGTGGCTCATAATACTTCTCATCCACATTGCTGGCAGCCAAACCAGATGTAATATGAACAGCCTTATCTTCTGGTCTCAAAGAAAGACCCATAGCCAAACGAACACGTTCTGATGCTACTGCACGCTCTCTGTAAATACTTTCTCTATATGTAGCTTTTTCTTGTACAATCTTGTATGGAATTGACTCAATGGTGTCATTCAAATTTTCATTAGTTGTCTCAAATCCGGCTTTTGCAATCTCTGCAAATACCTGACGTCGAATCTTTTTTACGTCAGTTTCAATTCCTCTCATTCGTTTCTCCTCCTAGATTTTGTTAATGACTATATAAAGACTTATTAACAAATATTTTTACTTGTTAATTATATAACAAATAATCCATCTTTTCAATATAATTCTAAGAAATTTGCAAATATTCCTGAAAATATTTGCAGCTTTCCCGATTAAGTCAAAATTTAATCGACTTTCTTTCTATAACATGGTAAACTACTATTATCATGGGGAAAGTACAATAGAAAGGGGAACATTCTATGCAGACAAATAATCACAAAATACGAAAGTCGATTAATGATATGTTATATAATCTCATGCGTTATCTTGAGATTATCATTTCTCTGATTATCCTTGTTGCGATCGGAAGTCAGATTATCCCGCTTGTCACAGAAATATTTCATCTATCATTCTTTTCACTCGATATGTCCAGTTTTACAACATTCCTTGCAAATGCACTCGGACTTGTTGTTGGACTAGAGTTTGTGAAAATGTTATGTGAACATACGGCGGATACTGTGTTAGAAGTGCTGATGTTTGCAATCGCCCGTCAAATGGTAGTCGAACATCTTCAGACATGGCAGACATTAATCGGTGTAGTAGCAATCGCCATTTTATTCGCTGCACGCAAATACTTATTATTAAATATTTCAGAATATAGACATGATAAATTATAAGACAAGAAAAAATGGTGCAGCCCTGCAACAAGACTGCACCATTTTTTGTTATCCTTCAATCGCTATATACTTTTTGTTATCTACTGCTGGCTGTTCTGTCTTCTTTGGCACAAGCATCTTCAACGTACCATTTTCAAATTTGGCTTTAATATCTTCCTGATTTACGCTATCACCAACATAAAAACTTCTTGTGCTCGTACCGACATAACGTTCCTGACGAATATAACGTCCATTATTATCTTTTTCTTCTTTGTTCGAACCAGTGGAAGCCTGAATCGTCAGATAACCATCTTTCAATTCTGCCTTTACGTCTTCTTTTTTAACTCCAGGCATATTCATCGTAATTTCATATCCATTCTCTGTATCTTTAATATCGGTACTCATCAAATAATCTGTTTTATAATTTGTAAATGGATATTCAAAAAAGTTATCAAACAAATCTCTTGCAAAAATACTAGGCATCATCATAAGTCATCTCTCCTTTTCGCTGAAATAAAGCGTTACTAATTAAATCATTACTTTAGAACTTTGGATTCAGAGAAGTTCATTCGGGTTATTTGCCTTTTATTTATCTCTTCCTTTGTTCTAGTTGTAATATAACACCTATTATTAGCAATGTCAAGAGGTGAGTGCTATTTTTTTGTGAACTTTCTGTGAAGTTTTACCGCATTTCCACTTACCTTATAATTACTATACTGAATCGTATCGATCAAACTGAAACTGTGAAACTCATCAAATTGTTGACTCAATTGAAAAAATTAAATATAATATAGGAAAAACTATCCGCTTTGCTTATTAAGGAGAACTATATGCCAAATATAATTGAAATTACAGACTTTTCGGCCCACGAGCTGGATGTCTATGCCAGACTTACAGAAGGACAGCTTCTCAATCGCCATGAACCAGAAAAAGGGCTTTTTATTGCAGAAAGCCCTCTTGTGATCGAACGTGCCCTTGATGCAGGATATGTGCCTGTATCACTTCTTCTGGAGAAAAAGCATATTACAGGTCAGGCACAACATATCATTGCACGCTGCGGTGAAATTCCTGTTTACACTGCTGAATTTGACGTGCTTACAAAGCTTACTGGCTTCCAGCTTACCCGCGGTGCATTATGTGCCATGCATCGTCCTCCTCTTCCAACCGTAGAAGAAGTGTGTGCCCATGCACGCCGCATTGCCATTTTAGAAAATGTAGTAAATCCTACAAACGTTGGAGCCATTTTCCGATCCGCCGCAGCTTTAAATATGGACGCCGTCCTCCTTACTCCCGCAAGCAGCAATCCACTGTACAGACGTTCCATACGAGTCAGCATGGGAACCGTTTTTCAAATTCCATGGACATTTCTCGGAAGAGAAGCCGAAGAATGGCCACAGCCAGGCATGGATATCTTAAAGAAACTAGGATTTAAAACCGCCGCTATGGCATTACGAGATGATTCTGTCAGTATTGATGATCCCAAACTTATGTCCAAAGAAAAACTTGCAGTCATACTAGGTACAGAAGGCGAAGGATTAGCCGCCTCCACCATTGCAGACTGCGACTATACAGTACGAATTCCTATGTCCCACGGCGTAGACTCCCTAAATGTAGCCGCTGCCAGTGCCGTTGCATTCTGGCAATTAGGACGAAAGTGAACACTTTTTCCATAATTCCATTTTCGTACCATATAGTGTAGGTTTTGCTAAAAACACATTATCTTGGATATCGTTCCAAAAGTTGTCTTTTTATATTCATAAATTCATCTAACGCACTTTGCGTTGCAGCAAAAAACTCATTTCCACTTACTAAACTATATGGTACATATGTGGAAATATTTCCAGAAACATCTACTACTACATTTTCCCTATTCTCATATCCAAAAATTGGGGCGATAAGAGAATCAGCAACATAATATACATCATATTGATCGTTCTTTCTTAATACATCTATCTTTTTATCTAAAAAAATCAGATATTCTTTTCCCTCTTCCATCTCATTCACAAAACTTAGTTCTGCCAATTTTCCATCAAAACTATCTCTAAAAGAAAACCCTGTTCTCAAAGCAACATGAATTTTTTCCCCTGACTGGATTCCCTCTCCTTGATATACTTGCTGCACGAATACAGTCTGTTGATTTGTGTGAAATAAATAATCCTTTTCTCCAACGGCAATTGCACGAATAATAATAGAAGATTGCGGAAGAATGTGCAAAAACTGATCTGAGGCACTCTGCATCAGCGATTCTGGAAATTCTGCTACTTGAAATTTATTTAATGCATTCGGTTCTGATAAAAGATTTGTATATGTTTGCTTTTGGCTAATCCCCCAGAAACAAATTCCGACAATAATAATTACAGTCACTATCCTCCTTATCACTCTTATTTTCACATGAATTCCTCCTTATTAATTAATTTACCTTGTTCCATGTAAAATACTTGATCAGCGAGTATTCGGATATCTTCCTTGTTATGACTTGCAACTAATATTAAGGCTCCTCTCTCCTTTTCCTCTAATATTACCTGACGAATCTCATTTACTCCGTCCTCATCCAAAGCATTTGTTGGCTCATCTAACATAAGAATATCGGGATGTTCCATAATTGCCTGTGCTAATACAATACGCTGTTTCATTCCAAGAGAATACTTTCTATAAGACCGCTTATCTTCTGGGTCTAAACCAACTCTGCGAATTGCTTCCTTAATCTCGTTTTTTCCGATTTTTTTATTAATTTTGGCAAATATCTCTAAATTATCAAAGCCTGTAAATTCAGGATAAAGCCCTGCATTTTCCAAAACAATTCCTAAATTTGGAAGAATGTCCATATCCTTTCGTAATCTTTTTCCATCCAAACGAATCTTACCTGAATCAACTTTCATTAAACCCGAAAGTGCACGAAATAACATTGTCTTTCCCGAACCATTTCTTCCGACAAATCCATAAATATTTCCTGATATCAACTGTAGATTAATATCTGATAAAATTAGTTTATTTTTTATTCTTTTTGATATATGATCGGCTATTAATTCCATTATATCCTCCCATTTATTCGTAACTATAATGACCTATTATCATTCTATTTCTGCATTAGAAATAAGTAAATCATGCCGCTTTATTATAAAACATCCAATAGCAAAAACTAAGCCACTTAAAACAGCAAACGCAATAACTGATAAATTCAAATCAAACGAAAATTCAAAATGACAAATCATTCGATTAACCGCTTCATATCTGCTGCTATGCCAGTTCAAAAATAAATGCGAAATTAAATTGCACTTTAATAAAAAAGCATTGCGAGCAATTTGATCTGAATCTTCTAGCGGCAATACCTTTTCCCATAAAAAAAGCATCGTGATTAATGCTAATTGTACCATTGACATCACTAAGAATGCATTTTGACTTCCAACTTTTATAGCAATTAGATTCATCATTAATGTTGTAAAAAACAGCCACAACGATTGAATGAATACGAAATAGAAAAATAAAATGATTCCTTCTCTATTCCATTCAATTGAATGGTGCAATGAGGTAATCCCTATGACTATTATAGGTATCAAAACATTATATAAAACAGATAAACCTAATAGTTTCATTGCTTCCTTAACAAACCACTGAACTCTTTTTAAGCATCTTGAAAAATAATAAACACTTGCAACACAAAAATTACGATAAACTTTTGTGCCAAATAATATTTGGAAAACAAAAAGCGGCATCATTTTTCGTGTTGCCTCAATCAAATATACCGGTAAAAATCCTTGGGACGAAATACTACAATCTAATATAATGTTAGACAATACTACTGCATCATTTTCACCCAAATAATATATTGATTGAAAAATCCCCCACACTCCTGCCATCATAATACATTTGATATAATCCTTCACGCATTTATTTCCTCCGCTTATATTTATTATCTTTCATCCCAACAATTTCATTATTGAACTTTTTAATATCTTTAACAGAAATCAAATGATCAAAGATTCTCACCCGTTATCCTAAATAGTCTTTTTTCCCTTTCTTTATAATAACGACAATAGACAATAAAAATAGTATAAAAATCACACCATAAAAAATAAGATATCCTGGTTGATTTGGTACAAACATACGCAAAAAGAAAAAATGACTGATTGGTCGACCAAAATAATCTCCTATCCAATACATTGCATTTAATATAAAATAAACTGGTAAAAATAATAATACTTTATAAGGAATCCGAAATGTAGATACTGCAATAGTGATCACATTTAACATACCCGCTGCTACCCCAAATAGAATACTCCATCCAATTACATAAATATATGGATGAGTAACATAAATTTGAGAAAATGGATAGCTTTTTACTATATCAATATAATTTTGCGAGTACACGCCCAAATTATATAAATTCCCCATTGCCTCTTTAGGAAAAGAAAAATAATTCAATATTACTTCCAATGAAAGAGGAATAAAAAAAATAATTAGTGCCGCAAAAAATGCAGCAATAATCTTTCCAATAAAATAATTTCTGTTACCAACTCTGGAACAAAGAAATAGCATCGTATTTGACTGCTTATCTACTGACAAAGAAAATCCCGCCGGCAACACTACTATAAACGGATAAATCTGCATAAAATAAAATCCAAATGGACTATTCACATTTTCATCACTAAGCAGCAATAACTTTACAGGCTCATACATTTCTAAAATATCATATCCATTATACGTTAAGACATTAAAAATATAATTGCAAATCACAAATATAATCATAATATAAAATGTAATCATCGCCGTTTTCCTTCGAAATATAATGTTCATCTGCGAACGGATTGACTCAAAAAGCATACTCCTATTCCTTTCGTAAAGATACCTGTAAATACCTTTATATAAATATTTATCTGCACTTATTATTATTTTATTTGTAGAGTCTAATTACCATTATAGTATACGTCTGCATATGCCTCATATTTAGGATTATTTCCTCTAAATCCGATTACAACTTCCCTAAGACTCAAGTATCCTTGGTAAATTTGTATATTGGAAGGAGCAGAATCTGTTTCACATAATACTACAAGATCGGATATTGAAAAACTAGTAGATGGATCAATAATTCGAGTTTGTATCTTAGTATATGTATCTAATTCTCCATTTGGAGGATATACGCTATAACATCTAGCTGTAGCATACGAGTAATTTCCACTTCTTGGCAAGAAAATACAATTATATATCTGCTGATCTTCAAGATGCACAGTTGATCTTCCTGCAAATGCATTGGTACTAATAAACAGAAATACAATAAATATAACTGCTATGACATTTTTTAATTTGTTCATATTGTTTCTCTCCATACTTTCTTGGTAGTGTCAAAAAATACCTATTTTTTTGTTCCAAAATCTTATATAAACTTTGATTTTAAGGCAAATCTGCAAGAAAAAGAGCATTGTCCCCCCTTTTTGAGGTATAATGAGTTCAGCACAAACACCATTATCATAAAGGAGACAATGCTCATGGACATTATACTTTATTTACTCCAGACAATTCAAGACCTTTATCACCAAAATTGCTGGTTGATCAATTTTATTTGCAGATACATCCCCCTCAAGCAGTGGGCTTTTGATGATTCCCACTCCCCTAAATATCAGAAATTTAAGGTTGATAAACTCCCTGTCATCAAAACCTTTGTCAAACAGGACTGGCAGTTCCTTCTTTTCTGGTAAAATAAGTTTGCAAAATCTATTAAAAGAAAAGAGGATTATGATGAATTTACAAACTTATTTTACCAGGACACAAATAAATTTACAAGAGGTTTCTCAAATTTGGATGCAAAAAATTTTTCCACATCTTCCAGGCAATTTCGAATCCCTTGCAAAACAATCGGGTGCCTTACAGCGAAAACGAGGATTTTCTTCTGCTTTGGATGTATTAAAACTGTTTTTTCTTTATGCAGTTTCTGGTCTTTCCTTTCGTATGCTTGCTGCAGCTGCCCAAGGACTCCAAATTTCCCAGATTTCCGATACTGCATGGAGAAAAAAATTTTCTCAATCCATTCCTTTTCTACATGAAGTATTACAGGAACTCCTTTCTCCTCTATTTTTGCCTTCTCCTTCTTTGTTTTCCAAAGAAAAAAATGTTCTTCTTGTTGATGCTTCTCTCATTCGTCAGC
>JALFSR010000027.1 GCA_022778745.1 Clostridiales bacterium | reverse complement strand
TGCATAGGGAGCTATATGCTCTGCCCTATGATGGCTAATGGCATAGCCATACCTTGCACTACGATCTACCAGAAATGGACTGGTCAGCCACTATGTAGTAGCAGGTAGCAAGAATCCCCCTGCCTAAAGGCAGGGGGATTCTTAACAACTAGATACATTGTATTATTTCTAGATATATCTAACTACATCTTCACAAAGTGTTTCTATATCCATAGAAAAAACACAGAACAAGTGAATCGCAAATACCCGTTCATCATATGCTGACCAACAATTTCAGTCCCAAAAACAAAAAGTTGCCGCAATAAGAATGGATCCTACATAATATAGTCATCCTACCAAAGCAGTACTGCTATATTATCTAATATTTCATCTTAATGCGACAACTTCTTTTTAAAATTTCTTAATTATACTTGTTCTTGTACAAAACGAATAAAATCATCTACATCTTGTTTGGAATCTACTTTTGCTGTATACATCTGATTTCCCATTGCTCCAGAAAGAATACCTGGAATACGTTCTTTCATTACAATACGGGAACCATACACTCGCATTACTTCTTCATCGGAATGACGATATCTCTTTCCGTCTCTACGACCAGCATAGACGCAAAAATATTTACGCTGATTCTGGTCTACATCAGAATGCTGCTTTGCAACCATATCTGCCCAAATCTGATATACATCTAAGCTTCCTGCATAGTTAAACATATCTGGCGTGTATCCACCCGCTGGACGCATATTTACTTCTAATCCTACAAAATCTCCGACTTCTCCAATTCCAGCTTTTGCTTCTGTTAAACGGAAAAATTCCATATGTACAAAACGATTTCTTGCCTGGAACGCTTTTACTGTACGTCTTCCCATATCACGCAGCACGTCTGGAATATCATTACCAACATAATATGCCAAATCTGTTCCATCATTTACAATATCCATAATAGATGGAGGCCATGCTGTCATTGTCTCAAATAATGGATCACCATTCTGATTAGTAATTGCATCATACGAATAGATATTTCCATTAATAAACTCTTCCATTACATATTGTATGGATGGTTTACTGCGATAAAAACGTTCTACTTCGTCTCGATTATGTAATTTATGCGTATCAGATGCACCGACTCCATTATCTGGCTTTACAATAACTGGATAACCAACTTGATTAATAAAATTCAATCCCTCTTCCAAAGTCGTAACACGGTGACACTTTGCACTTGGAACACCTGCTTTTGCATAAAATTCTTTCATTGCAAATTTGCTCTTGAATGTCCAAATCTGATCCGCCTGTACACCTGTTGTAATATTAAAATCAGTACGCAGTCTTGCATCTTGCTCTAACCAGTATTCATTATTTGATTCTAACCAATCAATTTTTCCATATTTAAATGCAAAAAATGCAACAGCACGGTATACTTCATCATAATTTTCCAACGAATATACACGATAATATTCTGTTAATGAATTTTTTAAGCGATCATCCAATTCTTCATATGGAGTATCTGCAATTCCTAATACATTTACCCCATTTTTCTTTAATCTATCACAAAAATTCCAATATGTCTTTGGAAATTGTGGAGAAATAAATATAAAATTCATTCTTTATCCCTTTACTGAAACCTTATAAAAACATAGTCTTTTCATTGATTTAAACAAAAAAGTCTGTTTTTTTATAATGTTGCTCGTTTTTCAGTAATCTTCTCCTTTCTTATTTTTTTAGAAATAGGCGTTTGCGAAACTCTGAAAGCCTTATAAAACCTAGATTTTTTAAGTCTTATTTCTACTTCTCTCCTCACCAAACTTTAAATTTTAATGTAGGTCTTGCACAAAATTTTATCTGAATTATTCATTTTAGCTTTTATTTTCATACAAAGTGCATAAAGTGTGGTCAGTGAGCTTCACAATTACCTATTTTTATTTTATAAAAACGCTGCAACTTACGTTTTTTATTCAGAATGTGCTTTACTGCAGCAAAATAAAAGATTACTTATTCTGTATTTCAAATTATAGACCTACTTTTTCTTTTTATCAAGTATCACTTTAACTTATTAAAGTATTACACCTACTCTTTTACTCCTGAAGACACAAACAATCTGCTCTATTCCAATTTTTTCTCAGTTCTTGTAAGTCTCAAAGGTCATGCTTTTTCATATAATCATGAATCACATGACCTTTTAATATCTGTCAAATCTTATACTATAACATCTGCAGTTTACTGTATTTTTCGTGTTCCTACAATTCTATCACTCTACCGTAACGTTTTGTGCAATTTTTTGAATAACTAATGCTGGAAGCGCACCAGAATAGGAATATCCTTTTCCAAACTGCTGCACATAGCTGTCTCTCATATCTGTAGTTCCAAAATACTCAATTACATTATCGTCATTTGCCTCAATGCCTTCTTTTTCTGCCATTGCCTGAATGACAAGAATAGCTTTTGCTTGATTATTACAAAGTTCTTCTCTTCTTGTACCATCTGCATCAATCTGTTTATAAAAATCTTCCAATGATAAGCCATTCTCTGCCGCCTGCTGTTTGCTTGTCGTATCCACAATCTTCATTAATGCATCTATAATTGTCTGTGGAATACTATCTACACTGCTTTCTTCTAATATTTTATCATACAGATAATCCATTACTTTTTCCTGCTGAAGACTATCTTTTATATTTTGGCGATATTCTTCTGCAGTTACAGTTTCTCCCAATGTATCTTTTACAAATGCATCATTAAACTCTGGAAGATCATCTTCTTCAATATAATGTAGCACAATTGTGAATGTAGCATCTTTTCCCCTTAATGATTCTTCTCTGTAACCATCTGGGAATTTCACTTGAATATCAAAAGGCTCTTCACTTGGTGTATGTCCAATGATCTGCTCATAAAATCCATCAATAAAGTTATCATATCTTGGATCAAACACATAATTTTCACTCTTTCCGCCTTCAAATTCTACACCATCGACTTTTCCAGTAAAATCCATGCAAATAATATCTCCATCTTCTACTGCACGATCTCTTACTTCCTTTGTCTTTGCAAACATCTTACGTACCTGATCAATAGTGGACTGCACTTCTTGATCGCTCGGCGCTACATCTGCTTTAGCAATTGTCTTAATCTGGCTATAGTCATATAACTTTACAAGGTCTCCTGCGTTTACGTCTTTTACATAGCCATTGTCTTCAAAAATTACGTTATAAATATCAGCCTGTGAATCAGCTGCATTACTTTGTACATCTGATTCATTTTCACTACTAGTGTTACTTTCTTCTGTTATGGTTGTTTTTTCTGTTGAATTTGTTGTTCCAGTAGAACATGCTGCCGTCATAACTGCCATGCACATACACATTGTGATGACTAAAAATTTTTTTCTCATTAATTAATTTCCTTCCTATCCCTTATCTTTTTACAAGTTAAATAAAATATAATATATATTTCACTTATCTGCACTTAGCAATTAAATGAAAACATCAATACTTTCACTTGCTGCTTCCCCTATCATATCACATCAATCTTTGAAAAAAAAGCTTGTTTTTATTGTTCACACAAAATTCACTTCATATTTTATATCAATTGAAAAAAAAGCATATCTCTACAACCATTATTTCCATGCCGCACGCAGTAATTCAGGATATTGTTCTAAATGATTATAATCATTAAATCGCTCTAATGTAAACATTTCTGATTGTTTATCATAATATAACTCTGTAACAGCTGTATTTTCCATATTTTTGGCAAACATACTTTTTTTTGCAAAATCCACTCCCAATAATCCAGATAAAATACAGCGAATAAATACACCATGTGTTACAATCGCAATATTTCCATCATAACTATGTGCAATCTTATTAATAATAGGAAATCCTCTCTGATAAACATCTTCGCCAGATTCTCCTCCTGGATAAGCAAGATCACATTTCCGACTATTTAATTTTTTCTTGAAAAAAGCAAAATACTGTGCATTTTCTTCATCACTGCGTCCTGTCATCTCTCCAAAATCAATTTCTTGAAAATCTGGTTCTACTGTAACATCTACATGCAGTGATTCGTTAATAATATTAGCAGTTTCTACTGCGCGTATTAAATCACTGCAATAAAGCCGCTCAATATTCCATGTTTTCATTCTCTCTCCTAAAAGCTTCGCCTGTTGTCTTCCCTCTTCTGATAGACTTACATTTACATTACATAATCGACTATTTTGTCTTCCATGCCGAATTAAATAAATTTTCACTTTAATCTCCATTCTGCCCCCTGGGCTTGCTTACCAATCTTTGCTGTCCCACAAAATTGTAAATGGACCATCATTTTCTAATGCAACTTTCATATCAGCACCAAACTCTCCATGCTGTACACGACCCAATTTATTTGCGCATTGTTCTACAAAATAATTATATAATTCTTCTGCAAGCACGGGATTTCCAGATCCGATAAAGCTTGGACGATTTCCTTTGCGGCAGTCAGCATATAATGTAAACTGAGAAACAACAAGAATTTCTCCTCCTACATCCGTAATGGATCGATTTGTTTTTCCATTTTCATCTGGAAAGATGCGTAGTTTAATTAATTTATCTACATATTTATCACACATTGCTTTTGTGTCATTTTCTCCCACTCCAAGCAATACAACATATCCCTTTCCAATTTCACCAGCGATCTGTCCGTCAATTGTTACACGTCCATAATTCACTCTTTGTATTACAAGTTTCATATTTTTTCCACCTTTCTCAATTACAATTTCTATTGCTTCAATGATTGCACCTGAACCTTTTACTTATTGTACTTTTTATTCCAAATAATTATATTACTCTTTCTTTTCCTCTTTTTGCTCTCTCTCTTTCATTTCCTGCTCTAACTCCTTAACTGCCTGATTTAACAAAAGCATTTTTTTGTCCAGTCGATTTACCATATCCGCACACGCTTTCAGCTCACGACTAATATAAGCAGGTGCTTCCCCATCGAATTTATAATAAATTTTATGTTCTAAACTCGCCCAGAAATCCATTGCAATCGTCCGAATCTGTATCTCTACTTTTACATCCACTGGTCCATCTAACACAAAAATTGGAATAGAAATTACCATATGATAACTTTTATATCCATTTGGCTTTGGCTGTTCAATATAATTTTTAATCGCAATTACCGTTACATCTGCCTGATTACTAATCATATCTGCAATCATATAAATATCAGACGTAAACGAACAGATAATTCTCACTCCAACAATATCGCTAAGATATTTTTTCATATTTTCAATTGTAACTTCTCGTCCTGCTCGCTTTAGTTTCCGCACAATGCTTTCTGGCGTCTTTATTCTTGCCGCAACATGTTCAATTGGATTATAGTGATGAATTTCTACAAATTCATCTTTTAAAATTTCAATTTTCGTCTTTATTTGTTTCATTGCAGAATTATATAAAAACATCGTTGATTTCCATTCATCAACTGGTTCATTCTGCCGAAAAAAAGACAGTTCTTCCAATTTTATCACCTTCCATCTGTTTAGTCTATTTGATCAAATCAATTATCTATTTCATTATAATAGCCGTCTTTTTGACTCGATTATTTTATTATAACATATTTTTATGCATTCGTTTGTGTATTAACAAAATTTTAAGAACTTTTTTCTAACCAAATGAAATACAACACGAACAAGCACCAGACTCTGTTTAATGTCTCATACACTTAAAATATCTTTTGACTCCAACATCATAATATTTAATTTTATCTTGACAAATTATAAAGATCGCCTTATAATAAATTTAGTAATTGTTACTACTATTAATTAGGAATTATGTCAAGTGATGGAATATCGTTCTATTGAACAGGTTCCCAATATAACTATTATTGCAATTGCCAATATTAAGATATGACACGGAGGTGGCATATGCTAAAATACAGCCGACAGCGCGAAGCCATTAAGAACTTTCTTATGACCAGAACTGATCATCCTACTGCCGATATGATTTATATGCATATTAAGCACCAGTTTCCAAATATCAGTCTGGGAACCGTATATCGAAATCTTGCTCTTTTATTATCATTAGGCGAAATTTCAAAAATCAACTGCGGTGATGGCTCCGTACACTTTGATCCAGTTATTACACCACACTATCATTTTTTCTGTAATGAGTGTGGCTCAGTGCAAGATATTAATATTTCTATTAACACTAACTTGGATATTCTTGCTTCAGAAAATTTTTCCGGAGAGATTGAACATCACTCGATTATTTTCTACGGAAAATGTGCAAACTGTTCAAATAACAAAATAGATAGGTCTGGAGATTTCAAAAAATTTCCTAATTATAATAAAAAATAATTACTTGACAAATTTAGTATAGTATGTTATTATAAAACAGTAATCATTATTATTATTATTTATTTGGTTACTAATTATCTATATTTTAACCAGATCAAGAAGTCTTCTGTTTCAAGCATGTGAAACACAGAGCAAGAGTAGGGACTTAGATGGTATTCAAATACCATTTGATATACTGCAAAGCAGTAATTCGGTTATGCGTAATAGCGAAGCGGATTACAAATATCCGCCTAACAACAGACAATCGTTTGTTAATATTATTTTATTAAAAAGCAAAGGAGATTTTTAAAATGAAGAAATTTGTATGTCAAGTTTGTGGTTATGTTTATGAAGGTGAAGCTGCTCCAGAATTCTGTCCAGTTTGTAAGGCTCCAGCTTCCAAGTTCACAGAGCAGGCTGGTGAAATGACATGGGCTGCTGAACACGTTGTAGGTGTTGCTCAGGGCGTTAGCGAAGACATCTTAGCTGACTTAAGAGCAAACTTTGAAGGTGAATGTTCCGAAGTTGGTATGTATCTTGCTATGGCACGTGTTGCTCATAGAGAAGGATATCCAGAAATCGGTTTATACTGGGAAAAGGCTGCTTATGAAGAAGCAGAACATGCTGCTAAGTTCGCTGAATTATTAGGTGAAGTTGTAACAGACAGCACAAAGAAAAATCTTGAAATGAGAGTAGAAGCTGAAAACGGTGCTACAGCTGGTAAGTTTGACCTTGCTAAGCGTGCAAAAGCTGCTAACTTAGATGCTATCCATGACACAGTTCATGAAATGGCTAGAGATGAGGCTAGACATGGTAAAGCTTTCAAGGGCTTATTAGAAAGATACTTTGGCTAATTAACATTATCAATTAAAACTATTTAAGGAGTTGCTGCAAAAGTAGTTAAATAAAATGAACAATACTTCACTTTAAGTATGCCAAACGCTAAATAAAGGGAAAGAATGTTTATTTTACAAAAAACTACTGGAGCAGCAGCTCCTTCTTTACATTAACTGTTAGTCTTTTTTGAACGTGATATATTAAAACTATTTCCTTTAATTTTACAATTTTTCATTGCATTTAAAATGTCAGATGCATATTCTCTTGGTACATCTACAAAAGTATATTTATCGTACATATCAATACTTCCAATCATTTTTCCTGGCAATCCAGATTCTCCTGCAATTGCCCCAAGAATATCACCTGGACGAACTTTTTGCCGTTTTCCAATATTGATAAACAGACGTACCATACCGCAAGAAGAATATTCTTTTAATTTTCCTTTTCGATGTTTCTCCTCTACCGATATACATTCTTCAATTTCTTCTGCCTCCTCTCCAAGTGCTACTTTTAAAAATGCTGCCGATAATTCAAGAGAAGAATATTCCTCTTCATTTACTTTTTTTTCAATTGCTTCAATTAATCTACTCAAATCTACTTCTTCAATTACTTTATCCATTTGAGATAACACATTATCAATTTTGATTTTTGTTACATCATTTACAGAAGGAATCTGACGTTCTTTAATTTTCGTTTTGCAATATCGCTGAATATCTTTTAATTTATAAATTTCTCGTCCAACTACAAAACTGAATGCTAACCCTTCTCTTCCTGCTCGTCCTGTTCTTCCGATTCGATGTACATAATATTCCTCATCTTGCGGAATATCGTAATTAAAAACTGCTTCTACATCATCGACATCAATTCCTCTTGCAGCTACATCTGTGGCAACTAAAATTTCTGTCTTTCCGTTACGGAATCCATTCATAACACGATCTCTTAGGTTTTGCTTCATATCTCCATGCAGTCCTTCTGCAAAATATCCTCTTCCTTGCAGTCCTTCAACTAACTCATCTACTTGTTTTTTTGTATTGCAAAAAACAAGTGATAATTTTGGATTATACATATCTAAAAGTCTGGAAAGTACTTCTTGTTTACTTTTTGGTCTTACGATATAATAATATTGTTCAATTTTTGGAACTGTTAATTCTTTTTTCAAAACTTTTACAAGAACAGGATTTCTTTGAAATTTTTTTGCAATATGCTGAATCTCCTGTGGCATCGTCGCAGAAAATAAGATTGTCTGATGTTCTTGTGGAATTTCATTCAAGATTGTCTCAATATCTTCTATAAATCCCATATTTAACATTTCATCTGCTTCATCTAATACGACTGTATGAACATGTTCCATCTTCACAGTCTTTCTTCTCATATGATCCATAACACGTCCTGGCGTTCCGATAACAATTTGTACACCGCTTTTTAGACTCCGAATCTGTTTCACGATATCTTGTCCTCCATAAATTGGAAGAACTTTTATACTATGCATATATTTTGCTAACTTACGAATTTCATCTGCAACTTGAATCGCTAATTCTCTCGTTGGACAAAGTACAATTGCCTGAAGTTTTTTATTTTTTGGATCAATTTTTTGAAGCAAAGGAATTCCAAACGCTGCCGTTTTTCCTGTTCCTGTCTGTGCCTGACCAATAATATCATTTCCTTCTAATTGAATAGGGATTGCTTGTGCCTGAATAGGTGATGCTGCTTCAAACCCCATATCTGTAATTGCACGCAAAATTGGTGCGGATAATTCTAGTTCGTCAAATCTAATTGCTTGCATTTTTATTTCCTTTCTATCACGAATTGGTATCTATCCTATTGATTCGTTTTTTCATAGTATGTATTCCTATTTCATATTTCTTTCATATAAAAAGACAATTTTTCACCGAATCAGAAAAGTTATCTGCCTTAAATATAAGCAGCAACTGAAGATTTATCGTGTCAAGTATATATTATCTGACATAAGCATTCTCTTCTTCTACTCAACATTCTGCATTTCAAAGTAAAGATTGCTTGTTATGGATTCCTATTTTTCTGTGTATTATATGCACATTAATAAACGGGATATCCATAGCGGATATCCCGTCAAGAATCTTGTTTAGTGTAACAGCTAGATAAAGAAAAGTCAAGCTTTAAATGATTTAGAATATTATCAGATTTTATATAATATATTATTAAATTTTCTCATATTATAATCTCATAAATTGTGACATCATACAAATTCCCGCACCATTTGCTTCCATAATCATCGCTTCTTTTTCCGGTGTCATACCACCAATTCCAAATACTGGAATGGATACATGACTACATACTTCTCTAAAAAATTCAATTTCTCTCGGAGGCACTCCTTTTTTACAGTCAGTTGCAAAAATATGGCCTGCTGTAATATAAGTTGCTCCCGCCTCTTGTGCCAATATTGCTTCTTCTACGGAATGCACAGATGCTCCTATCATACTGAATTTTTCTTTTGGAATTCCTTGCAGCAAAACAGAAAGCGGCAAATGTATTTTATCATGATGCAATTGTACTGCAACGTTCCAATAAGTATGAAGAATACATGGGATATTTGCGGTCTCACATAAATGAATTACCTGAACTGCCAGATTTTTATATTCATATTCTAATAAATCTTTTTCTCTCAAAATAATTCTATCTGGTCTTTGCTCAATCACTCGCTGTATTTGTTCTAAAAAGCTATGTACCGCCAGCGTTCTATTTGTAACTGCAATAATCATATGTTAGACTCTCCATATAGTTTAATTTTGTTGTGTGCCAGATGCATATACGTAATCTGTAAATACTGGCTGCAGCCCTTTTTCGTAAATCATTTTATATACTTCATCTACACTTCTTGGATCAGAAATTTCAAACTGTTCATCTCCCTTTTCTTCTCCTTCATGTCCGCCAACGCCGAC
The DNA here is from genome assembly GCA_022778745.1 of Clostridiales bacterium. Taxonomy (GTDB): domain Bacteria; phylum Bacillota; class Clostridia; order Lachnospirales; family Lachnospiraceae; genus Fimimorpha. The sequence goes on along the minus strand of JALFSR010000027.1, from coordinate 21,837 downwards.
ACTTACTCCCGCTGATATTTTTGTAGCAGCAATTCCAATAACATTGTCTCGGAATCCTGCACGTTCTCTTGTAGAAATTGTAATACCAGCATACGGCAAAAATAAACGATATGCCAAAATTACTTGCAGTAACTGTGTCTCATGAACATCACGAGGATTGTTTTCTTCATTATTAATGTATGGACGAAGACGTGGTGTAGAAAATGATATTTCTGCAAATGGATATTTTTTCTGAATTAATGTAGCATGTAATCCTGTCGCAAATGCATCTTTTCTAAAATCATCTAATCCGAGTAATGCACCAAAAGCAACTCCTCTCATTCCTCCAAGTAACGCACGTTCCTGTGCGTGGAAACGATACGGGAAAATTCTCTTTGGTCCTCTTAAATGCTGTGTCTCATATTTGTCAGTATTATACGTTTCCTGATATACGCTTACAAAATCTGCTCCACATTGCTGCAAATAGTGATACTCATCTGAATTTAATGGATAAATTTCAATTCCTATTGTACTAAAATATTTTCTTGCAATTTTAACAGACGTTCCAATATATTCAACTGGAGACTGGCTGCGTGATTCTCCTGTCAAAATCAATAATTCTTTTAATCCTGTTGATGCAATTGCCCGCATCTCTTGTTCCATTTCTTCTTCATTCAGTTTTGCACGGTGAATTCTATTTTTACAGTTAAATCCACAGTATACACACTCATTTTCGCAATAATTTGCAATATATAATGGTGTAAACATACAGACGGAATTTCCAAAATGTTCTCTTGTTAATTTTTGTGCTTTCTGTGCCATAAGTTCTAAAAATGGCTGTGCTGCAGGAGATAATAAAATCCCAAAATCTTCTGCATTAATTCTTTCTTTTCTTAATACACGGTTTACATCTGCTGCTGTATATTGATCGTAATCATATGCATCTCTAGCAGCCAGCACTTGATCCATAATATCAGAATCAATTACTTCCATTCCATCCATATATTTCATATGATCTACTCTCTGTTCCATAATGCTCTCCTCTTTTTTAGACACATTTTATTTAATCTTGTAAAAAACCAGTTAATGGGCTAGATGCTTCTGCCTTCTTTGATAATACTCTTCCACATCCTGCTAAATACGCAGCACGTCCTGCTTCAATCGCAAACTTAAATGCCTTTGCCATTTGGGCAACATTTCCTGAAGTAGCAATCGCTGTATTTGCCATAACAGCATCTACACCCATCTCCATTGCTTCACATGCCTGAGATGGCTTACCAATTCCCGCATCTACAATAATTGGAAGATCTATTTCATCAACTAAAATCTGAATAAATTCCTTTGTACATAAGCCCTTATTTGTTCCAATTGGAGCAGCTAATGGCATAACTGCAGCTGCACCTGCATTCACAAGCTCACGTGCTACATTCAAATCTGGATACATATATGGCATAACAATAAATCCATCTTTTGCAAGCAATTCAGTCGCTTTTACTGTCTCATAATTATCTGGAAGCAAATATTTTGTATCACGAATTACTTCTACTTTAACGAAATCTCCACATCCAATTTCTCTTGCAAGACGAGCAATACGAAGTGCTTCTTCTGCAGTTCTTGCACCAGATGTGTTTGGCAGCAGCGTTACATTTTCTGGAATATAATTTAAAATATTTTCTGTACCTGCCATATTTGCTCTTCTAAGCGCCAATGTTACAATTTCTGCTCCTCCATTTTCAATAACCGTCGGTGTAAAATCCATCGAAAACTTTCCTGACCCAACAATAAAACGTGATGTAAATTCATGTCCTCCAATAATTAACTTATCTTCCTTCATTATTCATAACCTCTTTCTTTATTTAATGATACTAGCATATGGTTCATACTATATGACTTTAGGATCTACCAAAACATAATATTTTCCTAATTATTTTAATAATAGTTCTAATACTTTATTCGCTTGATGACCAGCACAAATCATTACTCTTGGTGCCATAAGACAATTTCCAGTCTCAATTCCATTTTTTTTATCACCACAGAGATAAAAACGATTCATTACTTTCTCCGTGCGAATCAAATTTGCATCATCATATCCCGCCATTCCCGACGCGCCAACTAACTTCATAGATGGACATTGCGGCAATAATGTATTGACTAACATTGCTTTTGCTTCTGGATTATCAAAAGCTTCACATACAATAGAAAATTGTCCAAATAACTGTGTGGCATTTTCTTCTGTGACACGAATCGTATTAGTCTCAATTTCTGCCCATGGATTAATCCCTTTTAGTTCTTCCTTTAGTGCATCGGTTTTATATCTGCCAAGATGACAACTGCGATAATACTGACGATTAAGATTGCTGATATCTACTTTATCAAAATCTACAAGGTATAAATATCCAACTCCTGCTCTTGTCAATGCTGCCGCAATGTGTGAACCAAGACCTCCCAATCCTGCTATTGCGACTCTTGCTTGTTTTAATGTCTCATACACTTTTTTTGTATGACGCTCAATCATCATATTTTCCATATCTTCTCTTGTCAGAAAATCCATATTCAGCCTCCTCCCACAAAATGTACAATCTCAATTTGATCATCTTTTTGAATTTTATAATTTTCATAACATGATTTTGGTATGATTTCTCCATTGCATTCTACAGCAATAAATCGTTTCGAATATCCTTTTTTATCTAAAAGTTCTGATAACATCATCCCATCAGCAGATTCTTCTATTCCATTAATTCGAGCCATTATTTTCCTCCTTTTCATTATTGACAAATATATAGTTTTTGAGTAAAAAAGCCACCATTTCACTATTTTTTTGTAGAAAATATATTTGATTTTATCCTTACAGAGTGTCCTTTTGTATCATTCAAGCAGCAAAGTGAACTGCAAATATGTGCTTTTACTCTACAAAAAAGGTCACACAAAGAACTACACCCGTGGTGGTGTACCCCTTCGTGTGACTTTACCTGTCATCACTCTGCACTTATTTTACTAATAAACCTCAATAATGTCAAGTTATTCTTATTATTTTTTCTTGTATTTTTTTATATTATAATAAGTCTTACTTCTCATAGATTGACCTTTTAAATACATTATGATGTTGGGGTCAAAAGATATTTTACCCCCATGATACTTATAAATTGTTACACACTTTGTGCCCTCATATATATTATTTTACAATCTCTCGCAATGCCTGAATAAACATTTCCATCTGCTCATTTGTACCAATTGTAATACGTAAGTAATTGTTAATTCTTGGCTTTTCAAAATATCGCACATAAATATGTCGTTCTTTCAATGCCTCAAAAATTTCTTTTGCAGGCTTTTTGTTATGTGTTGCAAAAATAAAATTTGCTTGAGAATCCAGACAAGAAAATCCTAATTCTTTTAACTGACTCTTTGTTTTTTCTCTTGTAGATACAATGCGGTTAATACAAGTTTCAAAATATTTTTTGTCTTTTACTGCTGCTGTTCCAAGACTCAATGCAAGTTTACTCATCGTATAAGAATTAAAAGAATTTCTCACATCACTCATCGCCTGAATCAATCGCTTTGATCCAATCGCAAACCCAATTCTCATTCCAGCCATAGAACGAGATTTTGAAAATGTCTGTACAACAAGTAAATTTTCATATTTTTCTAAAAGTGGAAGAACGGAACCTTCGCTTGCAAAATCAACATATGCCTCATCAATAATAACAATGGAGTCTTGATTGTTCTGCAAAATATCTTCAACAAATTGCTTATTTTCATAAATTGCAGTCGGTGCATTTGGGTTTGGGAAAATAATTCCCCCATTTTTCTTATAATAATGTTCCTTTACAATATGAAAATTTTCATCCAATGGCTGACACTCATATGGAATATGTAATAAATCAGCCCATACATCATAAAAAGAATATGTAATATCTGGAAATAAAATTGGATCTTCCGAATTAAAAAATGTCATAAACGCCATTGCAAGTACATCATCTGATCCAACACCAACAAATACTTGTTCTTTTTCCACTTGATAAAAGTCTGCAATCGCCTGAATTAATTCCTTACTTGTCGGATCTGGATATAAGCGAAGCGTATCAGTCTTAAACTCATTTAATACTTTCTGTACCCCAGGTGCCGGTGGATATGGATTTTCATTTGTGTTCAGTTTTATCATATCAGATTGATTTGGCTGTTCTCCAGGAATATACGGTTCTACTTTCCGAATATTTTTTTTCCAAGCTTTCATCGTTTTCCTCCTTTACTCCTTGCATTATTCTGTCAGCAAACCATATTCCTTTGCTAACTCTTTAAATGCTGGAAGTGAATTTTTAATTGTATCATAAGAAACGCAATATGCAATTCTGACATATCCAGGACAAGCAAAGCTGCTTCCTGGAACAATTAAAATATTATGTTTTTTTGCTGTCTCACAAAACTGCTTTTCATCTTCTACTGGAGACTTAACAAAAAGATAAAAGGCTCCTTCTGGCTTTACACACTCAAATCCACATTCTTTTAATCCATTATACAATAAATTACGATTTCTATCATATGTCTCTACATCTACTTTTGCATCCAAACATCTTGCAATTACTCTCTGGAACAGAGATGGTGCATTTACGCAGCCAAGCACACGATTTGCAATTGTCGCTGCTGTAATTACTACATCACTTTCGTTTAACTCATCTGGAATTACAAGATAACCAATTCGCTCTCCTGGAAGAGATAATGATTTACTGTAAGAATATCCAACAATCGTATCATCATAATATTTTGTTAAATATGGAACTTCAACTCCGTCATAAGCAAGCTCACGATACGGTTCATCTGAAACAAGTACAATCGTATGTCCATATTCTTTTTCTTTTGCACATAAAATAGATGCTAATTTTTTAATTGTATCTTCTGAATATACAACTCCTGTTGGATTATGCGGAGAATTCACAATAACAGCCTTTGTTTTTTCTGTAATTTTTTGCTCAAATTCTTCTAAATTTGGCTGGAATGTTTCTGTATTTGGAGATACAACAACTAATACCCCATCATAATTCTTTACATAGGAACCATATTCAAGAAAATATGGTGCAAATGCAATTACTTCATCTCCAGGATTTAATAATGTTTTGAATACAACATTTAAGCCACTTGCTGCTCCAACTGTCATAATAATATTTTTTGCGGAAAAGTTTGTTTGAAATCTTTTATTTAAAGAATCGGCAACTGCTGCTCTTACATCTTCAAATCCAGAATTGCTCATGTATCCATGCACCATCGTTGATGGTTCGTTTTCCAAAATGTCATAGATAGCTTGTTTCACTTCTTCTGGGGCTGGAACATTTGGATTTCCAAGACTAAAATCATATACATTCTCTGCTCCATAAATCGAAGCAAGACGCTTTCCTTCTTCAAACATAACACGAATAGCAGAATTATTCTGTATTAATGGTTTCATTTTTTCTGCGATCATAATTATATCCTCCTCTTGTTTGTGAACTATATTTTATCATACATTAATCTTTTGCTTATTGCAAGTATTTTAACGCTTTAACTAAATCAAGTAATCATCATGATGCTTAATTTTATGCTTTCATATAAATAAAAAGGATTTCAGTTAGCATAGTAAGATCATAAGTGCTTCCTGAAATCCTTTTATTCACCGAAAACCAATAGTCTCGTTATTGTATTATCTGATTTCTTTTAAGTATCTTGATAAAGCATCTTGCCATGTTGGAAGACGATGAAAACCATTTTCCTCCAATTTATCCTTACTCATACGACTGTTACTTGGACGCTTTGCTTTTGCAGGAAACTGTTCTGCACTAACTGGAGTTACAGCTACTTCCATACCTGCCTGTTTAAAAATTTCACAAGCAAATTCATACCAGCTACATAACCCCTCATTTGTCGCATGATATCGACCATACTTCTCTGTCTGAATCATATCTACTAATAACACAGCAAGGTCAAATGTATAAGTTGGAGAACCAATTTGATCATTTACAACACTGACTGCACCACGCTCTTCTCCTAAACGAAGCATAGTCTTAATAAAGTTCTTTCCATTTACACCAAATACCCAAGCAATACGAACGATAAAATACTTGTCTAAATATTTTTCAACAGCATATTCACCTTCGCACTTTGTCTGACCATATACATTCAATGGATGACGTTCATCATCTGGCAGCCATGGACGCTCTCCCTGGCCATCAAATACATAGTCTGTACTGATATACATCATCTTTAAGTCTAATTCCTTACAAACTTTTGCGATGTTCTCAGTGCCACCAGCGTTTACTTTACGACAGATATCTACGTTATCTTCTGCTGCATCAACAGCAGTATAAGCAGCACAATGAATAACTGCATCAACATATGATTCTGTGATTACCTTTCTGACAGCAGCTTCGTCTGTGATGTCCATTTCCTCAATGTCTACGCCAACTGGTTCAATTCCCTGTTTTTTACATTCATTTACTACATCATAGCCCAACTGACCTTTTACACCAGTAACTAATACTCTCATTTCAAACGATCTCCATACATTTTTTCAAAATAGTTTTGATAAGAACCATTAATAATGTTCTGCCACCATTCTTTGTTGTCTAAGTACCACTGAATTGTCTGCTGAATACCTGTATCAAATGTATATTGTGGTTTCCATCCTAATTCTGTCTCTAATTTTGTTGGATCAATTGCATAACGCATATCATGACCTGGACGGTCTGTTACATACTTAATTAAACTCTCTGGCTTATTTAATGCCTTTAAGATTGTCTTTACTACTTCAAGATTTGTTCTTTCATTATGTCCACCTACGTTGTATACTTCTCCAACACGACCATTATGAATGATTAAATCAATTGCCTGGCAATGATCGGATACATGAAGCCAGTCTCTTACATTCTCTCCTTTTCCATATACAGGAAGTTCTTCATCTGCCAATGCACGGCTGATCATTAATGGAATTAACTTCTCTGGGAAATGATATGGACCATAGTTGTTGGAACATCTGGAAATTGTAACAGGAAGTCCAAATGTTCTATGATATGCCAATACAAATAAGTCTGCACTTGCCTTAGAAGAAGAGTATGGACTAGATGTATGCAATGGTGTTGTTTCTGTAAAGAACAAATCTGGGCGATCTAATGGCAAATCTCCATATACTTCATCTGTAGATACTTGGTGATATCTCTTTACTCCATATTTTCTGGAAGCATCGAGTAATGTTACCGTACCAAGTACGTTAGAATGTACGAAAATTTCAGGATTAGTAATTGAACGGTCTACATGACTTTCTGCTGCAAAGTTAACAACAATATCAAACTTTTCCTTTTCAAATAAATCCATGATAAATTCTTTATCTGCAATATCGCCTTTATAGAACTTATAGTTTGGTTTATTCTCTACTGGCTTTAATGTCTCTAAATTACCAGCATAAGTTAATAAGTCTAAATTTACGATTTCGTAATCTGGATATTTATTTACCATATGATGCACAAAGTTACCACCAATAAATCCAGCACCACCTGTTACTAAAATCTTCATGATATAATCTCCTTACCTTACTCTCTTATTTATCAATGTATTTTCCATCCATAACATCTTTCAGATATTGACCATACTGATTCTTCTTATAGATCTCATATGCTGCCTGCATCTCTTCATCGGAAATCCAACCATTTAAATATGCAATCTCTTCCAAACATGCAATCTTACGATGCTGATGCTGTTCAACAGTCTTAACAAAGTTTGTAGCATCTACAAGAGATTCATGTGTTCCTGTATCAAGCCATGTAAATCCACCGCCTAATAGAGTAACATCTAATTCACCATTTTGCAAATAAATTTTATTCAAATCTGTAATTTCTAATTCACCGCGTGCAGATGGTTTTAAATTCTTTGCATATTCTACAACTTTATTATCATAGAAATATAAACCAGTTACACAATAATTGCTCTTTGGATGTTCTGGCTTTTCCTCTAATGAAATTGCCTTGCCATTCTTATCAAACTCTACAATACCAAATCTCTCTGGATCATCTACATAGTAGCCAAATACAGTTGCTCCAGTTTCTTTTGCAGCAGCTGCCAACAGACACTTTCTTAAACCATGTCCATGGAAGATATTATCTCCTAAAATCATCGCAACAGAATCATCGCCAATAAAGTCGGCACCAATAATAAACGCTTGTGCCAATCCATCTGGACTTGGCTGAACTGCATAGGAAATCTCAACGCCAAACTGATTACCATTACCAAGTAATGCTTCAAATCTTGGAGTATCCTCTGGTGTAGAAATAATCAAAATTTCACGGATTCCAGCTTGCATCAAAATTGATAAGGGATAATAAATCATCGGCTTATCGTAGATCGGAAGTAACTGTTTTGAAGTTACCTTTGTTAAAGGGTAGAGGCGTGTACCGCTTCCACCGGCTAAAATAATACCTTTCATATATACCTCCATATGCTGACGTGTATTGCATCTGGACGCACCACGCCCTATACTGGGCTTATTATATCATATGAAATTTTATTTTTCAACATAGAATCAACTACATAGACTATATATTTTTTTCTTCGGCATTTTTCCCCTTTTTCTTCGTTTTCTCTCCCCTCACTTATGCAATAAAATTCAAAAAATCAAAATAAGAATGCTTATTTATTATCTTTTTTTATCTCGTTAATTACGGATGCTGCATGAGTAAGTTTATCCCAGCTTTTTATTCGATTTGTAAATAATGCCTTTCCAGCTTTTCCAGTATCCATTTGAAATGTAACTGATTTCTGATCTGTTGAAGCATTTTCACTCAAGTGATCAATACTTTCAAGATAATATCTTAATACATCTTGTTCTGTTAATGTGTAAATACCTGGAGCTAAATCACAAAATTCTGTGCTTATCTGAACATATCCTTCTGTGTCAGTATGTTCTTGAACATATTGTTTTGTGAACTCTACTGTCTGATATAATCTGCACTGCGTTCCATTTTCTAATTGCCCATTCAAACAAAAACAAAAAAATGGATTTCCAAACGGCTCATAATATTCATTCGCTTTTATTCTTTTTGTAACTATAATTTTCTGTTCCATAACTTTAATTCCAACAGGTACTGCCTGAATTACATCACTTTCTTTTGCAGGCTTCATCGTAAAATCATTATAATACCAATCTCCACCTTCACAGTTCTCTGGATCAAGTGCTATATTCATTGTAAATTCTTCGTATGGCTGAAAATTTCCCTTTATATAAATTGCAGTTAATCGTTTATTTACTTGAATCTCTTCTGATTTTTTTCCGATTAATTTCCATTTTCCATCTGAAATGTCAATATCTCCGACTTGACTTCCTCTGACTGTCTCATCATCCGTTCCATAGATCTCATATGTTGTTTTTGAATTGGATGCCTTTGGAAATACTGACAATACATTATAGGTACCATGATAAGCGGTATTTCTATTGTCATTATTATATGGAAGGATGTCCAGAATCGCTGCATTTTCTACTGCTTGCTCAGTTATATTCAAATAATTGATCCGATATTCTGCAATCTCATTAGGCTGAATAATCTCTTTTAATGCTTCCTTAAAAATACGATGCCCTGATAAATTTACTACCGTTATACTATAACTGTCTGTACGGAATATCTCCGCACTGTTATCTGTATTTGGTGCATGAATTATTACTTTATTTTTATATTGAGTTCCATTTATCGATGCATGGTTAATTTCTGCTTTATAAGTAATCGGTTCTTGATTCATATTAATTTTCCAATTTTCTATAATCCAACGAAGTATTGTCGTTCCGTCTTCCTGCTTTTGTATTGTCGGATCTTTATAGTTGCTGCTTCCTTCTATATACATAAGACCAGATGGAAGAATATCTTCAATAACAACCATATCACTCACACTTAAATTTTCTTCTATTTCTGCATCTGATACAAATGATGGATATAATACATAGGAAACTTCGCGTTCTAAGTTTCTCAAATCATATACTGTTTTTGGAGTCCCATCGGCATTTTTATCTGTGACAGACTTTGTAATTGATGTTAAACCTCCAACAATAATCATACTATTTCCTTGCTTATAACCTGGCTGATGTCCTCCTATTATAACTCCATTACCATCATATTGTGTTTTTATATAACTTGGTTTCCACGCAAATGCAGTTGTCGGGTACGTCGCATTAGGATTTAAAAACGTCTGTTTTGAACGATCCAGCACATTGTCTCGTCCCCATATTCTTAAATTGCCTATAAACTGGTATACTTGATCAACAGTTGCTGTCTCTTTTATATAGACAGGCACCCGTAATTTTGCAGTTCCTCCTGGCTTTAGTATTCCACTAATTGATTCATACATTACACCAACACATTGATATCCGTTTTGCTTTATTTGCTGTATTGTATCAAAATACACTAAATCTTGCATTGGAACTTCTGCCATTTCTTCATCGCTGTTCCATCCACTCTTATCTTTTTTTCCAGCATATAATACATTAAACGTAATTTCTTCACTGTAATTATTCCACTTATCAAACAATGCATATTCGGATCCATCATTATATACGACTGGTTCATAACATTCATCATCAAACTTACATAATATATTCATCGAGTATCCAGCATAAGTAAACGGATTTGATGCGTCTAAAGAAACTTCTGTTATCAGTCCAATTGTTGTACGAGACATTGTTCTTCCATCTCCATTATCAAATGTAGATTGCAGTCGTTTCCCTGACTTTGTCTTATCATTTAAATCTAATGTGTATGAATAATTTCCTGTTGCCATTTTTCCATCTTTATATTCTACATGCATTGTAGAAAGTTTTTGATCGGTTTCATTTTGATCTTTTTTGCAGACTATTCCACTTAAACTATTTACCAACATATTATTTGCTTGAAATGTTAAATAACAGTTTGAGCTTTGTGAACCAAACGTTTGATCGTTTAATGCTACTGCATAAAATAAATTTCCAACAGATACATATCCAATTTGATCAGTAAAATTATGTTCACTTTTATTTGCACTGCTCGCCCAACGATACGGGAAAATTCCATCAATCGCATAATCAGCAATTCGTACATGCACAGTGTTGCCATCCTGTTCTATAGAAATTTGTCCATTATGGTAAATTTGTTGACTTCGATTATTAGATGCAAATACTTTATTTCCTGAAGAAAGTGGCAAATGTGTACTATATTTACTATACTCTCCTATCTCATCTAATAATTCTTTATAAGACGTATTTGTTAAATCTTCCCTCCAAATCTCTTTCGTATTCGGTTTTGCACACAAAAACGTTATATTTCCATTTGTTACATCTTTATCTGGCACTGATCCGTCATGCACCTTTTTTATTAAAGACACATCAACATCAAACGTAAGATCTCCTACTGGGACTTCAATACCTTTCATTCCTTTTTCTGCTGATTCGCCATATAATTGAAATCCAAATCCAACGGTATATAGTTTATTTCGTCCTCCATTCAGCTCAATCTCAATTCCCTTATATGCAGATGTTCCTTTATCCCATTCTAATTGAATATTGTACCTCGGGACTGCACTCACTATAATGGAATCATCTTTATATGATTGATATTCTTCTGCTTTATTTCCTTCCAAATAAAATGTAAATTCTGGCTGTACTGTCATATCATTGGCACTAGCATTGACATCCAATTCAAAATTCAGTGTCTGAAGTCCTGGAGCGGATTGAATAGAATCATCTATTTTGTAATATCCTGTTATTACTTTTCCATCTGCTGATAAATTACATTCCTGCATCCACTGAAAAGCGTCTCTATTCCATGTCGCAGCATTATTCGGTGCAATCTTCGCCTCAACATATATTTTTCCGCCATATGTCTTAATTACCGCACTGTCTTTCTTCATTGCCATCGTCAATTCAAACTCATATAGCACTTTGTCAAATGACCTTACAATATTATTTTCAGTTCCACTGTCATTTCCAGCATTATCATTCTGGTCAAATGGCACTGTTCCTGTTATTCGCTTTGCTCTTCTCACTAAACTAATCTGTGCATATTGTCCAAGTGTATCACTCGCTGTCATAACCTGATTATTCGCCTGTAATTGATTAGATTGTGCGGATATAGTATCATCTATATAATTGGAATGATTTAATACACCAAGCTCTGTTCTATTCTTCTCAGGAACATCCAATTCATTCTCTTTTTCATCTGCATAAGAAGAGTTTTCTAGCTTTATAGAATTTGACTCTTCCTCTTTTTCATCTGCATAAGAAGAATCTTCTATCTCAGCAGCACTTGATTCTTCCTCTTTTTCATCTCCATAAGAAGAATCTTCTAACTCAGCAGCACTTGATTCATTCTCTTTTTCATCTCCATAAGAAGAGTTTTCTAGCTCAGCAGTATTTAATTCATTTTCTCCACTAGAATGCTCGGTTTCTTCTGTTTGCATCTGCATTGCCTGCATATCTTTCTCATGAATCATATATTCAACAAGACTTCCTTGTTCTGTTCCTTCTGATTCTGTTCTTTCTGGAAAAGATTCCTGTTGTATTTCTTCCTCCTTATCAAAATTAGCCCAATTATATTGAAACGACAATGATAAAACAAAAAATATAACACAAACAATTCCTACTATTCGTCTTAATTTTTTTTTCATATCAATTCCCTTCAACTTCCTGTTGATTATTATTTTTTCCTGTCATTGTAATGAAAAATATTCCTACTAAAGCAGTAATCGCAATAATTCCCAACTTGCTCCTTATCCATGTTACAATATAGCCCATATAAGGAATTGAAATAATCGCTCTTCCTTCAATTTGTTCAAACATTACAGGATTTATATCTTCTACTTCATTAGCATCACCTTTTGTTACTACACTATGATTATTTTTATCTAATTCCATCACTCTATGTACTACTTTTATCTCATCGTTCATACGATATCCGATAATATCATTTTCCCGAATTTGTTCTGGAGTTATACTTTCGTCCATATATACAATGGAGCCTGCATGTATTTCTGGCTCCATTGAGCCAGAAAGTACAATATATGGACTAATACAAAACAATCTTGGCAATAGTAATCCAATTATTCCAATCAACGCTAAAAGCGCAGCCATCCACTCTGTTATCTCAAATATCATTTTCCATATTGTTTTACACATCTTATTCTCCTATATTTGCATATGCTGATTGTTCCCACGCTTTCTCATAATTGTCAAATTCCCCTGCCTGAATGGATTCTCCATATACAATAATGTTAAAATCTTTTAAATCCTCCTCTCGTATATTATTGGATATTGATACTTGGGTAAATATTGGAACACTTGTTTCTTCTGGAGAAAGTTTTCTTTTATAGTAATAATATCCATCATCTTTTTTTTCTGTCCAATCACTTGTATTCCAATTCATCTCAATAAGTGACTCCATATCACTTCTACTGCATTCCACCATCATTCTTACATAACAGATTACATTCCCTGTGTTTTTTAAAGAAGGTGCTTTTACAAATACACTTCCCGGTACAAAATCACCTGGCTGAAATGATTCTTCAGGTATTATAGTATTTTCTCCAATACTCATTTTATTTTGCTTTTGCACTTGATCAGATAAATAGCTATATACCGTTCTAGTCATAACAGCAACTAAAAGCACTGTAATCAACAATATTATCTTTTTTCTCATTATCTGTGCCAAGCCTTTCTTTCCATCTCCCTATCCTTTCTTTTTCAGTATCAAACATACTCCATTTAAAATTCCCGCTATTAACAATCCCACTCCTAACATCCATGAATAATCTGATATTCCTAAAATAACAGATTCTGAAGATTCTTTTTCTCCATTAGCTTTCGTTGTTTCTATCGTTGGTTTTGTTAAAACAGTAGGATCTTCTTTATCCGTATACTCGTCTTTGGAAGACGTAATAGTTGAGTCCTCTTTCACAGAAAACACCCATACTACACTCGTATTATTTGATGCATATACATTTCCCAGTTCTTTTGGTATTTCAATTTGAAACTTCATTTTTTCTTCCTGCCAACCATCATATTTACCTAATGAAATGCCTTCTTGAAGTGATGTCGCCGCTAAATTACCTTCATAAATCATCTGATTACTATCTTGCATCCATATCGTTAATTTAATTTTTTTTAATAATTGTACCGATCGTCGATCTTTTTGAGTAATATCCATCTCTTCATCTAATAATTTTTGTAATTTCTCATCAAGTTTCGTCCGAAAATAAAATTCAGTTGGATTGTTTTGCTTATTTCTTATTATGATTTCTTCCTCTTCTTTATCTCCTGGCATCATTATGGGAAATTCTGAAAAAAAATCATCTGGAGCCGCAACCAATCCTTCTGCTCCTCCTTCGTATTCCACTTTGCAGCTTGCCGATACTGGCAGTGGTGATGCCAGTATTATAAATAAAGCAAACAGTACAATCCATTGCTTTCTCATTTTTCTTCACTATCCCTTCTAATCTCACCCCTTTCTTTTTTTGGATATGCACATACTTCTGCTTTAACTCCATTCCATGGATCCTCTGCTTCATAATTTGGTTCCATATTAGCAGACTGTACTGCTTCTGCTGTCACATAAATATATAATTTACAGTTTGCATATTCATTTCCCCATTCTTCTGGTATTGACACTCCTTCAAACAATGTAATTTGTCCTTTTGAATCAACAGGATCTCTGTAATAAAAATATCCATTTTTATAAACCCATTTTTTTTCATCAATTCCTGTCAAATCTTCTACTCCAATACTTCCATTAAGTTCTTCTCTTTCAAATTCAAACTCTACTTTTGCACGAATATACGCAGACTGTTCCTCGTTAGTAATCTTTACTATTTTTGATAATTCATCTCCAGGAACGATTGTTTTTGGATCTTCATATGGTTTCTCTCCTCCATCTTCTGTCTTTTCATATTCATCGACAAAAATTTCTACAATTCCAGTTTGTACTGTATTTTTTACTTGTACCGTATCGGTAAAATACGACCATACTCCTCCAATGGAAAGCACTATCGCCAATCCTACAATTATCAATACATGCCGTTTTTTCATCTATGACTCCTCTTTCTCTAATGACATCGATCTTTTGCCTCATCACAGTTTAATTATTTCACATTAAAATTAAATTACCTGCAAAACTAAATTTCATGATCTTTAAACCTACATATTTGCTTTATATTCTTATTTAACTAATATGGAATTTTTCACTTCATCTTCTGCTTGATTTACATACTTACTCCATGCTTCCATGTTCGTACCTGTATTATCACTTTGAATTGCAAATGCTTTTATATCAATCATCTGTATCGAATTCGGATCTAATTGTCCTTCAATTAAATTAACCAATGTAACATTTTCAAATAATGGTACAGTTTGATTTCCAGAGGCAACGGGAGCCTTTACTCCATATAAATAAACATTTGCATTCACTGCCTGCTTATTTTCTTTTAAAAGCTGCCATTCTGTATCATCCGCACGATATTCATAAAGCTGTGTACTTGCTGCTTTCCCACCGTTTAATCGATTTCCGTCTTTATCTGCTGCGATTACTTCTGCTTTCGGAACAGTTACCTGCAAATAAACCCATGCTGAATTTGATCCTTGATTTACCACTGATGGATCTTTTTCAATTTCTTGCGTTGGGTACATATGCTTTGCTTCATTTGGAATATCATCATTAGTTATTTTTCCATCATTATTTGTATCTTCTGATCTAGGAAGTGCATCCCAATTCTCTTCCTTTAAATCAATCGCTACATCTCCAATAGTAAATGTATTTGTTTGCTTATCTTTATCTGTGAAATATGCAAAGACACTTGTCACTACAAATATAGATACTAATGCCATTACTGCCGCTATACGAGTCCATTTTCTTTTCATAAATATAATTCCTTTCTTTTACTTTCTGTTATCTTAATTTTTTATTGATGATCCGCCAAACTTTCACTTATGACTTGTTTGATGTGACTTAACAATTGACTGATGTGATTGTAGTATCCCTTTAACGATAAGATCTTTATAACGATACTCTCCTCTTCCACACGTAATAATAAAACATTCTTTTTCTGATAGACTAAAATTATCTACGATATTCTTTGTTACTTCTTCTCTCCATAATGCAAAAATCTCACTTACTTTATACGTAAAGATTCCTTTTTCTGAAGTTAATGTAAAATAATCTTCTTCTTTTATATTTTTTAGACGATTAAATGATAGGTTTTGAACAGTATGATTATGTCCATAAATACAATAATGTGTCTTTCCAAGTTCATAATCTGGCCGTGCAGCTGTCACCATCCATATATCCAAATCATGACGAATTTCTTCCCACGTACCAGTATAAACTCCTCTGCGAATCTGAACGGATGGAATTTCCAAAACACATTGAATTACTCCTTTTGCGTAATCTGGCGTATAACAAGTTCCATCTCGTACATACCATATATCGTCTTCCCAACTGTTATACGAATCGCTTTCATGTACATCACTGAATTCATAAATAGATTTGTCTGATTGTTCTTTCACACGATCATAACTTTCATATAAATCATTTAAATAATCATCAGCAAAAGATTGTTCCGTTTTTTGCCTCTGAAAAGCTTCTTGATTTGGAAAAATAATAAAGGAACTTCCTGATCCAATTAGAATATATACTACTGCCCATGCTGCTATTGTCGTCTTTTTCCTGCGCTTGTCTTTATCCAAATATTCCTCCTTATCTAAAAAATAGGGAGATACTTCCTAGCTTCTTTTCTGAAATGATATGCAAATACATTATTATAAGACTGTATAGGAACTTATGATAACAGATTACACAAGCCCTATTTGACGGTATGTTGGTTGACGGTCCATCTATCGTAATACAAGAACCGTTCCTCTCATCACGAAAGTTAGATTTAAAATGCTAAGATTATAAATGCCTCATCACCTATAAAAATTAGAGTATTCTTTCTGGATCGTTGATAAATTTGATTTGATTGAATAGATATGATATATATAACACGAACAGAGCTAAAAATCAAGAAAAAAGCGACAACTTAGCCAATGTTATCGCTTTTTTATACATATTGTGTGAATTTAGTTTATCTCTATTTGCAATGCAGATTCCAACACTGACCAAATCTCTTCTCTGCCTTGTTTTGTCTCAGCTGAAAATGGAATAATCGTTCCTCTCATTCCCAATCCTGTACGGATTGCTTTTAATTGTTTTTGAAGCTGACTACGTTTAATCTTATCCAATTTTGTAGCAATAACGACTGGTTCAAATCCTTGATGAACAATCCATTCATACATCTGTTTATCATTCGCCGATGGATCATGACGAATATCTATCAACAAAAAAACATATTTTAATTGCTTAGACTGATGCAAATATCGCTCAATCATCTTACCCCATTTTGCTTTTGTTTCTTCTGATACACGTGCATAACCATATCCAGGCAAATCTACATAGTAAAACTGCTCATTAATATTATAAAAGTTAATTGTCTGTGTCTTTCCTGGCTGTGCCGATGTCCTCGCATAAGCTTTTCGATTCATCAATGCATTGATTAACGATGATTTTCCTACATTCGATTTTCCTGCAAATGCAAACTCTGGAAGCTCATTTTGAGGAAGCGGACTTGTAATTCCACATACTGTTTCCAAATTTACTGATTTAATAATCATAATCTCCTCCTAATGTCTCACTTCAAACTATTATTATTCAACATTCTTCCTCATCTATTTCTTATTTATGCGAAGGCATAAGCCAAGCTGGAATGCCTCCATTCCAATTTGACGCTGCCTACAAACTAGAGGAACACATACTGTGTTTCACCTTGTTATTCTGAAACAAGTGCCTTTTCTATTACATTATTCATTGTCTTCACATAACAAATTTCTAATTGTCCTACAATTTCTTCTGAAAGTTCCGCTACATCTGGACGGTTTTTATCTGGTACGAGAACAGTCTTAATATGAGCAGTTTTTGCTGCAAGCAATTTCTCTTTTAAGCCACCAATTGGAAGCACACGTCCTCTCAATGTAATTTCTCCTGTCATTGCTACATCAGCACGAACTTTCTTATTAATTACTGCCGACAACAGTGCAGTTGCCATTGTAATACCCGCACTTGGTCCATCTTTTGGCACAGCACCTTCTGGAATATGTATATGAATATCATGCTTCTCAAAAAATTCTTCTTCCACGTTATAAGTTGGACAAATAAATCTTACATAAGTTAAAGCAGTCTGCGCAGATTCTTTCATTACATCTCCAAGCTGACCTGTCATCTGCAGTACACCCTTTCCCGGCATAAGATTTACTTCAATTTGCAAAGTATCTCCACCTACACTCGTCCATGCAAGTCCCCTTACAATACCAACTTCATCTGTCTCATTTGCATTTTCAAAATCAATTAATTTCTTTCCTAAATAAGTTTCAAGATTTTCTGCTGTAATCACAATCGTATTATTTTTTGTCTCTAATAATTGTCTTGCTGCTTTTCTGAAAAGTGTTCCAATTTTTCTCTCAAGATTACGCACACCTGCTTCTCTCGTATAATTACGAATTACAATTCTCAGTGCTTCGTCTTCGATCGTAACTTCTCCTTCTTTCATTCCATTGTTTTTTAATTGTTTTGGAAGCAAATAGTCCGTTGCAATATGATATTTTTCATTTTCTGTATATCCCTGTACCTCAATTACTTCCATACGATCTAAAAGCGGACGTGCAATTGTCTCTGTTGTATTTGCTGTTGCAATAAACAGTACAGATGACAAATCTAATGGAAGTTCAAGATAATGGTCACGGAAATGACTATTTTGCTCACTGTCTAACACTTCTAACAATGCAGATGCTGTATCTCCCTTATAATCACTGCTGATCTTATCAATCTCATCAAGCAGCATTAATGGATTTTTAACGCCAACTTGACGTATCGCGGAAGCAATACGACCTGGCATTGCACCAATATATGTTCTTCGGTGTCCCCTAATTTCTGCTTCATCTCGAACGCCGCCAAGACAAATTCGTACATATTTTTTCTTTAATGCCCTTGCGACAGAACGTGCAATCGAGGTTTTTCCTGTTCCAGGAGGTCCTACAAGACAAATAATCGGAGTTTCACCTTTTCCGCTTAATTTTCGTACTGCTAAATGCTCAATAATACGTTCTTTCACTTTTTCGAGACCATAATGATCTTCATCTAAAATCATCTCTGCCTTTTTTAATTGAATAGATTCTTTTGTTGACTTATTCCAAGGCATATTTAATAATGTCTCAATATAATTCTGAATCATTGCTAACTCTGGACTTCCTGGTGAAATTGCACGAAATCGCTTAATTTCTTTTGTAATTTTCTCTTTTACATCTTTATTTGCTGAAAGCTGCTCTAACTGCTTTGCGTACTGATCCGCTTCCTGCATTGGTCCTTCTCCTAATTCTTCATAGATTAGACGAAGTTGTTCCCTTAATATATATTCCTTTTGATTTTTATCTACACGAAGCTTTACCTTCTCTTGAAATTCCTTCTTTAAATGATAAATAGAGGTTTCTTCAAATATTTTTTGAAGTAAAAACTGATATCTATCTTCATTTTCTACTTGTTCCAAATATTGTTGACGCACTTGCTGCATCATTCCAATATTTGATGCCACATAATCTAAAAAGTCTCCAAACTCCATCGGCTCTTCTAATGCTTTCTGCAGTTCTTTGCTTGCTTTTTGATTTTCTGACATATATCCAATTAACTGTTCCCGAACAATACGCATCATTGCTTCTTCTGCAAGTTTGTCGGTATGACTGCTTTCTTCCAGTGGATAAACATTCGCCATTAAGCAAGAATTTTCTTCCCACATTTTTTCCATCCATCCACGTTCTAATCCCTCTACTAAAACTCTTACTGGACCTGCCGGAATTTTTACAATTTGACGAATCCGAGCAATTGTGCCTACCTGATACATATCTTTCTGTTCTGGATGCATCATTTCCTTATCTTTCTGGCACAATAAAAATATAGTCTGATCTTCATTCATCGCCTGATTTGCAGCCTCTAATGACATCTTTCTGCTAACATCTAAATGTACCATTGTATGAGGTAAAACTGTCATTCCTCTCAGCGCAATCATCCTCATTTTCTTTTGCTCATGTACCATAAATATGCTCCTCCTAATAGTCAAGCAAATATTCGCAACCTGCTTCGCGCTTGCCTATAACCGATTAAAAAGGAGATTCTATGCAGCTGCTTATGCTGTTTTTGAACCCCCTTTTTCATTACATGTTAAGCACTCTCATCGTCTTTATGCAAAAGACTTGTATGCTCTTTTTTCTTTATCAAAGGGACTTCTACATCTCGGTACACTACCTTCGGTGCTTCTTTTCCCTCTATCGCTTCTTTTGTAATAATACAGCGTCCAATTGTATCATCTGATGGAATTTCAAACATAATATCCATCATCGTATCTTCCATAATTGCTCTCAAACCTCTCGCACCAGTCTTTCGATCCTGCGCTTTCTTTGCAATTACTTCTAATGCTTCTGGTTCAAACTCCAACTCTACTCCATCCATATCAAAGAGTTCTCGATACTGCTTTACAATTGCATTTTTCGGTTTTGTTAAAATATGCATTAACATTTGTAAATCAAGCATATCTAATGTCACGACAACGGGAACACGTCCAATAAACTCTGGAATTAAACCAAATTTAATCAAATCTTCTGGCATCACTTGTTTAAACAATTCACCGATATTTTTCTCTTCTTTCTCTGCCAGTTCTGCACCAAATCCAATAGAGCCAGTTCCCATACGTCTTTCAATGATCTTCTCCAGACCATCAAATGCTCCTCCGCAAATAAATAAGATATTCGTTGTATCAATCTGAAGTAACTCCTGATGTGGATGTTTTCTTCCTCCTTGAGGTGGAACACTCGCCACAGTACCTTCCAAAATTTTTAACAACGCTTGCTGGACGCCTTCTCCAGAAACATCTCGTGTAATTGAGACATTTTCTGATTTTTTTGTAATTTTATCAATCTCATCAATATATATAATACCACGCTGTGCGTGTTCAATATTATAATCTGCTGCCTGAATTAATTTTAACAGAATATTTTCAACATCTTCTCCTACATATCCTGCTTCTGTCAAAGACGTTGCATCTGCAATGGCAAATGGAACATTTAAAATCTTTGCAAGAGACTGTGCCAGATATGTTTTTCCAGAACCAGTTGGACCAAGCATCAAAATATTACTTTTTTGTATTTCAACGTCTGATTCTTGTCCCCGAGTAATTCTCTTATAATGATTATAAACTGCAACTGCCAAAGCTTTCTTTGCTTTATCTTGACCAATTACATATTCATCTAAGTGGTTTTTAATTTCTACAGGCGTGAGAAGATTAATTTCCTCTGTATCTTCATCCTGCTCTAATTCTTCTTCCATTAAGATCTCAGAGCAAAGTTCTACGCATTCATCACAGATATAAATTCCACCATTACCGGCAATTAATTTCCGCACTTGATCTTGTGTTTTACCACAAAAAGAGCAGCGGTACTGTGATCCATCCAATCTTCCTTGCATAGTTCCAATCCTTCCTTAACGATTTGCAATAACCTCATCAATTAAACCATATTCTTTTGCAGCCTGTGCACTCATATAATTATCCCTTTCTGTATCTGCTTCAATTACTTCTAATGGTTTTCCTGTATTTTGTGCAAGTAATGTATTCAATTTCTTCTTTGTCTCTAAAATATGATCTGCTACAATCTTAATATCAGTAGCCTGACCCTGTGCTCCACCAAGTGGCTGATGAATCATAATTTCCGCATTTGGCAGTGCAAGACGTTTTCCCTTTGCCCCACCAGCAAGTAAAAATGCT